>CADDZL010000008.1 GCA_902812335.1 Chloroflexota bacterium
CATTAAGCGCGTTCTGGCCATTGGCGATCAAGAACTTGAAGCGTTCATTGGTCTCATGGGGCGTGCCGAAGCCAGCGTACTGGCGCATGGTACAGGGTCGGGCGCGGTACATCAGCGGGTGGATGCCCCGTGTGAAGGGGAACTGGCCCGGTTCGCCGATGTCGCGGGCGTAGTCAAGGTCGGCCACATCGGCTGGGCCATACACCGGCTTGACGGAGAGGCCGCTTTCGAGGACAACTTCACGGCCCAGGGCGGATTCCGGCACGGATGCACGCACAGAATCGGTGATAGCCGTGTATCCGGCTGAGGATCCGCCCTGTGCGAAGGCCGCAATGTCCTCGAAGCGCGTGCCGGTGGGGAAGACGGCCGCGGCCCCAACCGCCAATAGCCCGTCCCGGTCTCGCTCCGGGATGACACCCCCAACGACGACCGCCACATCCGAGAGCCCGGCCCGGCGCAGCCCGCTGACAACCTTCTCCGTCAACGGCAGGTGGGCGCCAGACATGATGGACAGGCCAACGATATCCACATCCTCTTGCAAGGCAGCCTGGACAATCTGCTCCGGCGTCTGGTGCAGGCCGGTGTAGATGACCTCCATGCCAGCCTCGCGCAGCGCGTAGGCAACGGTCTTGGCTCCACGGTCGTGCCCATCCAGGCCGGGTTTGGCGATCAGGATGCGGGGACGCCGCTCGGTGCTCATGCCTCCACCTTCACCACCGCAGCCGCCGCCGTGTCGCCCGCGGCGCAGCCGGCGAACAGGCCATAGCCCCCACCGGCCAGAACCAATTCCTCGATCAGTTCAATGATCGCCCGCATCCCGGTTGGCCCTTGAGGATGGCCCCACACAAGCGATGAGCCGTAACGGTTGATGTTCTCCTGCTGTAGGCCCAATTCGCGGGCCAGGTAGATATCATTCACGGCGAACGGGTTGTGCGTCTTGATGGCGCGCAGGTCCTGGACGGTGATCCCCGCCAGCACCAAGGCCTGGCGTGCCGCCGGTACAGTCGCCTGGGCCATGAAGCCCTTCTTGGCCCGGCCCTGGCCGAAGGCCAACACCTGGACCTCGATCTTTGGGTCGAGACTCAGCTCGCGGGCGCGGGCGCGGGTCGTCACGACCATGCCGCAATTGCCGTCGGCGGGGTGGGTCTGGCTGCCGTAGGTCACCGTGCCGCCTTCCAGCACCGGCTTGAGTCGCGCCAGCCCCTCGGCCGTCGTCGGGAACACGCCCTCGTCATCCACAACCTGGGCCACGACCTTGCGACCAGCGGGATCTTTCACCTCAATAGGCCTCACCATATAGCGGCGATGAAAAGCGGCGGCGTCAGCAAGCGCCATCTGATACTGGCTGTAGCGTAGCAGGGTGACTTCATCCTGCTCTTCTTTGGTGATGCCCGCCTCGCGGGCTACGTTCTCCGCTGTTTCGATCATGGCGTTTTTCGCATATGGGTCATGGTTGAAGCTATCCCAGACCCAGTCCTCGGCATCGCCCTTGCCGCCCGGCCCCAGCGGGTTGGGATAGAAAACGTGAGGCCCATTGCTCGTCCGATCGCAGGTCACGGCCAGAATGGCGCGATCCCCGCCGGCCTCGACCTCAAAGGCGGCGCTGGCGAGTACGCGCGCCGAGGTAGCGCAGGCCTGGTTAATTGTCGGGCCTGTAATCTTCGGCGCACCTATGAGCGCCGCCAGCCAAGGGGCGCTGTACAGCCCATGGTGCTGCGGCACGGTCATGCCCAGGTGAAGTGCGTCAAATGCTTCAGGCGCGATGTGCCGTTCCTCCAGCGCCCGCCGGGCCACTTCGCCAGCGAAAGTGATGGCATGCAGATGAGCGAAACTCCCCTGCCAGCGGCAGAAAGGCGTTGACCAGTAGCCCCCATAGGGGATAAAGACGTTTTCAAATGGCATGGGCCCTCCTCATATGTACTGCCCCCCATCCACCTGTATGACCTCACCGGTAATGTGGCGAGCCTTATCGCTACACAGAAAGGTCACGACGTAGGCCACCTCCTCCGGCGTGCCCAGGCGACCTAAGACAATCTCAGCCAGCGCCATGTCGCGCACCTGCTGCGGCGCTTGGCGCACCATGTCCGTCTCGATCAACCCCGGCGCGACGGCATTAACGTTGACGTTATAACGGCCCAATTCGCGGGCGACACTTTTCGTCAAGCCGATAACACCGGCCTTGGCCGCCGAGTAGTTTGACTGGCCGAACTTGCCGCGTAAGCCGTTGATCGAGGTGATAGTGACGATCTTGCCGCAGCCCTGCTCCTTGAAGATGGGCGCGGCGGCGTGAATGTAATTGAAGCAGCCCTTGAGATCGGTGGCGATAACCTCATCCCACTGCTCCTCAGACATCTTCCAGACAACCGCGTCGCGGTTCAGGCCGGCATTGTTCACCAGGATGTCAAGGCGGCCAAAAGCCTTCACCACCGTCTCAACGGCGCACTGCGCCTCGGCAAAGGAGGCCACATCGGCCTGGATCACCAGCCCTCGCCGGTCGAGCGCCTGGATAGCGGCGAGGACCGCCTGGGCCCCGTCGGCATGGCGGCGGTAGGTCAGCGCGACATCGGCACCGTTGGCGGCCAGGTCGAGAGCAATGGCCCGCCCGATGCCCATGCTGCCACCGGTCACAAGTGCAGCTTTGCCAGAGAGGTCCATCCACTCCTCCTCCAGACCTTCGAGGTCTCTCCTCAAATCCCCACGCTAATGCCGCCGTCGCAGAAGATGACCTGACCGGTGATGTAGGCGGCCTCATCGCTCGCCAGGAACAAGTGCAGATGGGCGATGTCCTCCGGCTCGGCCATCCGGCGCAGTGGGATCTTCTGAATCAGCGCTTCACGCAGGTTGTCCGGGATGCCGGCAGTCATCTGCGTCTTGGTTGCGCCAGGGGCGACACAGTTGACGGTGATATTGTAGCGGGCCAGTTCGAGCGCCAGTGTATAGGTCAGGCCGATCACACCGGCCTTAGAGGCAGCATAGTTCGCCTGGCCGATATTGCCCAGCGCACCGATGGATGAAGTATTGACGATCCGACCATAGTTCTGCCTGATCATCGGCACGGCCGCCGCCTGGCTGCACAGGAAAGCCCCCTTCAGGTTGACGGCGATGACTGCATCCCATTGCTCGTCGCTCATCTTCCTGACCTCGCCGTCCTTGATGCGCACGCACAGTGCGTCGCGATTGATGCCGGCGTTGTTGATCAGAATATCGATCCGGCCGTACGCCGCCAATGCCTGCTCGATGAGAGCGTCCACATCGGCACGCTTGGTGACGTTGACCTCAACCGGCGTCGCCTGCCCACCCGCCGCGCGGGCCTCGTCAGCGACGGCACTGGCAGCGGTGAAATTGATGTCGGCGACGACAACCCTGGCGCCCTCGGCGGCGAAGCGCAGGCTCGTTGCCCGCCCTATCCCGCTGCCGCCCCCGGTCACGATAGCAACTTTGTTACGGAGCCTCATCCTGACTTCCTCATCATCAGAACCCACTGTCCCTCAATCACCGTCTTCTCGTCCTGGTTGACCACCGCCGTATCGAAGGTGACTACCCCCCGATCCGGCCTGGAGGTCTCCTTCTTCTCCGCCACTTTCAGCTCCAGATGGATGGTATCGCCGAAGCGGATGACACCGGTATAGCGGATGGTCTGGGTCAACAAGGCCAGGGTTGTACCCTCGAAGACGCCGAGCTGGTTGGCCAGGCCAGTGGCAATGGCCGCACCCAACATGCCATGAGCGATGCGCCCGCCGAAGGGCGTGGTGCGGGCGAAGGTCTCGTCGGTGTGCAGCGGGTTGAAGTCACCGGACAGCCCGGCGAAGGCAACAACATCGGCCTCAGTCACCGTCCGGCTGGCGGTGCTGAATGTCTGACCCAGTTCAAACTGGTCAAAGGTCAGGCCGCGCATTCTGTAGGTCATAGCCCCATCTCCTTTGCGATCACCGTCCTGAGTATCTCGGCTGTGCCGCCGCCGTAGAGCAGGAAGCGGGCATCACGGTAATAGCGTTGGGCCTCGTACTCCATGGCGAAGCCGTAGCTGCCGAAGATGCGTGTGGCTTCGTCAGCGAGCTTGTTGGCCATCTCGCTGGCGAACAGCTTGGCCATCGAAGCCAGCTTCATATCGGCGCGGCCCTGGTCAATGCGCCAGGCGGACTGATAGACCAGCCAGCGGGCTGCCTCCAATTGCGTCGCCATCTCGGCCAGTTTGTGGCTGATCGCCTGGAACTGGGCGATGGGCCGGCCGAACTGGATGCGCTCGCGGGCGTACTTCATGGATGCATCCAGTGCGGCCCGTCCCAGCCCCAACCCCAATGCCCCGGTCATGGTGCGGACCTCGGCCAGGATCGCGCCCAGGTTGCGGAAGCCGGTGCCCTGCTGGCCCAACAGGTTCTCGGCGGGCACGTGAACGCCTTCCAGGACCACTTCTGAGGTCTCCGCGGCGCGCACGCCCATTTTCTCGATGCGCCGGCCGACGGTCAGGCCCGGCATACCTCGCTCCACCAGAAACATGTCAATGCCTTTGAAACCGGCGTCGGGGTCGGTCTTGGCGGCAACGGTGAAGAAATCGGCGACAGTGGCGCTGGTGATCCACATCTTGCGCCCGGTCAGGACCCAGCCATCGCCTTCGCGCACCGCCCGCGCCTGGATGCCGCCCAGGTCACTGCCAAAGTCGGGCTCGGTCATGGCAATTGTGCCGATCTTCTCGCCGCGCAGCGCCGGGGTGAGCAGGCGCTGCTTGTGGTCGTTTGTACCGAAGCGATAGACAAAGTCGGTGCCCATCAGGCACTGCATGGCGACGATGGCGGCCAGGCTGGCCGAGCCATAGGCCAACTCCTCACACATCAGGTTAAAGCTCAGCGTGTCAGCGCCGGACCCGCCGACGGCCTCCGGGTAGCGCAGGCCCAGGTAGCCCAGATCGGCACAGCGACGGAAGAGCGCCCAGGGGAACTCGCCGCGCTCATCCAGATCGCGCGCGGCTGGCATCACCTCGCGGGCCACAAAAGCCGCCACGCTCTGGCGGAAGGCGTCTTGTTCGGCAGTCAGGCTGAAGTCCACGTCAGATGACCCCCTCTTGGTGCAGGTCTTCGAGCTCACGAGCGCTATAGCCCAAGGCTGCGCCATAGATGGCCGCGTTGTGCTCGCCCAGGCGCGGCGGGAAGCTCAGCCGCCGGCCTGCTGAGATGAGATAAGGCGTTGTCACCGGCGGCGGCGGCAGAACAATCTCAACGCCAGTGCGCGGGTCGCGGGCACGCAGGCTCTCACCCCGGAGCACCGGGTCGTGCAGCACATCGGCGATGCGGCTGACCTGCGCCACAGGCACGCCAGCCTGGCGCAGGCTTCTCACCAGTTCTTCTGTGCTGACCTGCCGCGTGGCTGCAGCCAGCCGCCGGCACAGCGCCTCGACATCGGCAATGCGCCCGGCATTGGTGCGATAGCTCTCATTGGCCAGCCTGTCGAATCCCGGCAGCCGGGTGATCGCTTCCCATTGGCGGTCGTTGCCCACAGCCAGGTAGATATGGCCGTCACGCGTCGGAAATACGTCCACCGGCGCGAAGAAGGGATGGCGGTTGCCCTGGCGGGCCGTGCTCAGGTCGAAACTGGCCTGGAGCGTGACCGGGCTGACCAGCCAGGAGACCGCGCTGCGGAACAGCGAAAGGTCAATTCGCTGGCCCTGGCCGGTGGTGGCTCGCAGATAGAGCGCTTTCATGATCTGGCCATAGGCGTGCTCGGCTGCACCCAGGTCCACGAGCGGCAGGCCGAAGGTCAGCGGCCCCCCTTCACCCCCTTCTCCCCCTCCCCCAACCGGGCTGAAGCCCGGTACTGAGGGGGAGGGGGAAGGTCTATTCAGGTCCATCCAGCCAGCCCGCGCCTGTAGCACCGGATCGTAGGCCGCTTCGTTGCTGTCCGGCCCAAAACCGGTGATGCCCAACCAGATCAGGTCGGCCTTGATCGCCCGTAGTGTCACCTCATCAATGCCCAGTCTGGCATAGTCCTTGGGCCGCTGGTTGGTGGCGAATATGTCCACATCTAACCGGCGGATCAATTCACGCAGGATGGCGCGACCGCGCTCGGTCGCCAGGTTAAGCGTGATCGCCTCCTTGCCGGCGTTGTTAGGCAGGAAATAGGCATACATGCCTGCCTCACCCAGCACGTCTGGTCCGACCCAGCGGTTAGGGTCGCCGCGCGGCGGGTTCTCCAGCCGAATCACCCGCGCCCCGTCCTGCACCAGCCGGTAGGTCAGGTAAGGCAGAGTCGTTGCCTGCTCCATACTGAGAACGGTCAAGCGTGTCGCCATTTGCTATCCGTTCAATCCGTTCCCCGAATCCGTTGACAGCGATGTCTTCTCGGCCAGATGGATCAGGACGCCGAAGGCCTCCTTGGGATGGACGAAGGCTTCGCGCCAGACATAGCCTTCGAAGGTCACACCGGGCGCATAGGTGTGGCGGTAGGCGATATGCCCACCCTGCGCCTCGAACTCGGCCACGGCTGCATCGAGGTCGTCCACCTCAAACGTGATGTGATGCACGCCCTGACCGCGCTGCGCCAGGAAACGGGCCACCGGGCTGTCGGGCCGCGTCGCTTCCAGCAACTCCATCCGGCTCTCGCCGATGTCGAATGGCGCATAGCGGATGCCCATGTCCTCGATGACCTCGACTGGATGGAACACGGCCCCAAAGAGGTTCTCGAAGAACGGCCGGGCCGCCTCGATACTCTCGACCGCCAATGCCACCCTCTCAATGCGCTTCACGAATCCCATCAGATCAGCACTTTCCCTGCCGTTTCCCGCTCCCCTGCTGCGCCCGTCTGGCCTTGTAGTTCTTCCAGGGCAGTGCGCAGACAAGCGATGAAGCGCTCGTTATCCGGACGTGTGCCCACCGTCACCCGCATCCAGTCAGGCATGTAGAAGAAGGCCAGCGGGCGGACGATCACGCCCATGCGTAGCAGCCGCTCAAACATGATGTCGGCAGGAAAGGGCGGGCGGAAACTGATGAAGTTGGCCTGGCTGGGGATATACGGCAGGTCCAACTCGGCCAACCGCTCCTCCAACCAGGGCCGTTCGGCCAGGACAAGTGCCCGCGAGCGGGCGACGTGCTCGGTGTCATCGAGCGCAGCCAATGCTCCACGCAATGCCGCCAGCCCAAAGTGAAAGGGCAAATGCAGACGCTCAAGATACTCGGCCACATCGCTCCGGGCGAAGGCATAGCCGACGCGCAGTCCTGCCAGCCCCCAGCTCTTGGAGAAGCTGCGCACCGCGATAACATTCCGGCCCGCGCGCACGAAGTCGGTCGCGTCCCAGGCGTCTTCGGCGAAGTCGCGGTAGCTCTCATCGAACACGACCAGCGCACCCGGCGCAGCCGTCCGCGTCAGGCCCTCAATCAGCCGGTTAGCCTGTGCCCTGCTGACGACCGTCCCGGTTGGGTTATTGGGTGTGCAGATGTAGATCAACCGCGTGCGCTCACTGATCGCCGCCAGTACGGCCTCCGGATCGTAATCAAAGCCCGCGGCCCCCTCCCTTCCCTCGTTAGGGGAGGAGAAGGGAGAGAGGTCGGCATAAACGACCCGCCCTCCCATGCGGCAAGTGAAGATGTCAAGCATGGGAAAGGTGGGCCGCGAGATGACCACCTCGTCGCCGGTCCGGATGAAGCCCCGCACTATTATGTCAAGTAATTCGGTAGCGCCGTTGCCGGTGGCGACGTTCTCGGCTGCCAGCCCGACATGGGCTGCCAGCGCCGCCCGCAGTTCGTCATCGGCGACGGCCGGATAGCGGAACAGGTCGGGGAGCGCCCGCTCAATGGCGGCCACAGCCTTCGGTGAAGGTCCCAAGGGATTCTCGTTCGAGGCCAGCTTGATCACATCGCGCAGGCCGTAACGCCGCTGAATCTCCTCAATAGCTGTGCCAGCAACATATAGCGGCGCAGTCGCGATGTTCGGGTCAAACATTCTGGCCTCCCGCTTCTCTCAGTGCCCTCAACACGTTCTCCGGCGTCATCGGCAGCTTCGTCATCAGCACGCCGGTGGCGTCATAGACCGCATTTGCGATAGCGGCGGCAGTGGGGGTGCCCCCCATCTCGCCGACGCCCTTCGCGCCAAACGGCCCTTCTGGATCGGCCGTCTCGACGATAATTGTCTCGATAGCCGGCATATCGAGTGCCGTCGGCAACCGGTAGTCGAGAAAGTCGGGATTGAGCACGCGGCCATCGCGCACAAGCAATTCCTCGGTCAGCGCATAGCCGAGCCCCATCTGGATGCCCCCTTCGATTTGCCCCTCGACATACATCGGGTTGATGGCCCGCCCGACGTCGTGAGCAGCGACCAGGCGCAACACACGCACCCGGCCCGTTTCCATATCAACTTCCACCTCCGCTGCCTGCGCGCCGAAACCGTAGGTGGCCGAAATGTTCCCTTTATAGGTCTCCTTATTCACCATCTCGGTGGGCGGGTCGTACCAGCCGCGACCCTGGACAACTTCACCACCGGCGCGGAAGTGAAGTGAGCGCACGACCTTGTCGAGGGCCAGGGAACGCTCCGGCTGGCTTCTGACGAACACCTTACGTCCGCCGGTCGCCAGGTTCTGCGGCGATTCACCCAGCATCTCGGCGGCATGTGCGACAATCTGACGCCGTGCATCGTCCGCTGCCAGCCAGGCAGCTTTGCCAGCGATGAACGTGGTCCGGCTGGCATGTACTCCCACGTCCCAGGGCTTGACGTCGGTATCGTTATTGACCACCGTCACGTCTTCTAACGGAACACCCAACACCTCAGCCACGATCTGGGCCAACGTCACATCCGAGCCCTGGCCGATCTCAGTTGCGCCGGTGATCAGGCTGACCCGCCCGGAGTCATCCACTTTGACCGTCGCCCCGCAGCCATCCGAGCGGTAAATGCGTGCCCCCCCACCGACGTTGAGCGTAGCGGCGATCCCAAACCCTCGTCGAACATTGGAGGGAACGTCGTCATCGCTTGCTGCCCGCCGCCTGCTACCCACCGCCTTCAGGCACTCCTCCAACCCACAAGTCGTAATCCGCAATCCCTGCGGCGTGGTTTCGTTGGGCCGGTTGGCGTTCTGGAGGCGGAAGCACAGCGGATCGAGCCCCAATTCGCGGGCCAGGTGCTCCATTGAGCATTCAACAAAGAACGTAGCTTGTGGATTATCGAAGCCGCGCATCGCGCCGGTAGGGGGGTTGTTTGTGTAGACGACATCGGCCTGGAAGCGCGCGTGCGGCACGCGGTAAAGCGAGGCCACCGTTTCCATCATCACCAGCGGCGTGACCGCCCCCCAGGAGATATACGCGCCGGTGTCGAGGATAGCCTGCACGTCGCGGACGAGGAGCGTGCCATCGCGACGGGCACCAGAGCGGATGGTCACGCGCAGCGGCTGGCGCACCGGTGCGACGCGAAATTCCTCCTCACGGCTGAAGGCAATGCGCACAGGCCGGCCGGCCTTGCGTGCCAACAGCGCCGCGATCGGTTCGAAAGGATAGATGTCCAATCCGCGCCCGAAAGCGCCGCCGACCGCCGTCTGGATAACACGGATGTCCCGCCCGGGGATACCCAGGGCTTCGGCCAGGTCGCGCCGGAGCAGGAAGGGAATCTGCGTTGTGCTCCACAGTGTCAGGCGGCCGTCGGGGCTGAAGCTGGCCAGGCAGAAGCTGGTTTCCAGGCAGCTATGAGCCACGTAAGGCAGGATAAAGGTGTCCTCGACGACACCATCGGCGTCAGCCAGGGCAGCACGGACATCACCATGTTGGTAGCTGTAGCGGGTGAACAGGTTATCAGGCCGTTCGGCATGGACACGAGGCGCATCCGGCGCTAGAGCTACGATCGGGTCAAAGACCGCCGGCAGGGGTTCGTAGTCGGCGCGGATCAGCTCTAGCGCTTCAAGCGCCGTATCTTCGTCAATTGCCGCCACTGCTGCCACGGCATCGCCATACCAACGCACGACCTCACCCTTGAGGGGTGTGTTATCGTGGCCGTAGCCGAAGCGATGA
Source organism: Chloroflexota bacterium (assembly GCA_902812335.1). GTDB lineage: Bacteria > Chloroflexota > Anaerolineae > DSLN01 > DSLN01 > DSLN01. Next base: position 9,978 of record CADDZL010000008.1, read on the forward strand.
GGTGGATTATCGGCCGCGGTGATAACGGCTTTCACCCCGGGCAGGCGTTCGGCGCGGCTGGTGTCTATGTGCGTGAGGCGGGCATGAGCATATTGACTATACGAAATCTTGCCCCACAACATGCCCGACGGCCGCAGGTCATGGCCATACACCACCCGGCCTAACGCCTTGTCCAGCGCATCCAGCTTCGGCGCTCGCTTGCCTATGACCTCGAAGTGATCCACCGCCCTATCCGTTCCCAGAATCTGTTGACAGCGCCACTGACAGCACCGCCTCCACAATCTTGGCATACCCCGTGCAGCGGCACAGGTTCCCGGCCAGCCCGCCGCGGACCTGGGCCTCGGTCGGATGCGGATGCTCGGCCAGGAGCGCAGCAACGGCCATGATCATCCCCGGCGTACAGAAGCCGCACTGAATTGCCCCGTGTGTCACAAAGGCTTGCTGGATCGGATGGGGCGTGTTGCCCTGCGCCAGCCCCTCAATCGTGGTGACCGTCGCACCATCGGCGTCCACCGCCAAAACCAGACAGGCAGCCACCGGGCGGCCATCCAGCAAGACCGTACACGCGCCGCAGTCGCCGCTGTCACAGCCCCGGTGTACCCCGCGCAACCCGATGTGGTTGCGCACCATATCCAGCAGTGACCAGCGCGGGTCTACGCTCAGCTCGTAAAGGTCGCCATTCACCCTCAGCCGGATCGGGTATCTCACCTCAGTTCCCCGTAGAGGCAAGCCTTGTGCTTGCCCTGTCTAAAGCCAGCAGTGCCCGCCGTGTCAGCACCTCGACCATCTCGCGCCGGTACCAGGCCGAAGCGCGCACATCGTCAATCGGGCGCGCTTCGTCTGCGGCCAGGCGGGCCGCCTCCATGATTCGCCTTTCATCCAGCGGTCCACCACCGATGGCCCTCTCTGCTGACTGTGCCCGCAGTGGCGTCGGCGCGACCGCGCCCAGGACAATCTTCGCCGAAGAGCACAGACCATAGCTAAAGGTGACGGCAGCAGCCACACCGACGATGGCGATGTCCATAGCCTCACGCGGCGTGTGCTTGAGGTAGATGGCTGTCGCGCCGTGTTCAGGAGGGGGCACCCTCACCTCGAGCAGCAGTTCATCACTCGCCAGAACGGTCTGGCCGGGGCCGGAGAAGAAGTCTTCCAACGCCACCGTCCGCCGGCCATGCGGACCGGCGATATGCGCCTGCCCGCTCAGCGCGATCAGGGGTGGCGCCAGGTCGGCCGAGGGCGCAGCGTTGCACAGGTTGCCCCCGACCGTTGCCAGGTTCCGAATTTGCACACTGGCCATCATCGCCGCGGCCTGAGCTAGAGCCGGGTAGTGGGCCCGCACATCCGGTGACGCCATGACCTCAGACACCGTCACCAACGCGCCCAGGCGCAGTCCCCTGCTCTCATCGTAGCTCAGCCCATGCAGCTCCGGGATGCGCTTGATATTGATGAGGCAGCCGGGTGCCAGCCGGCCCGTTCGCATCTTCAGCAACAGGTCGGTGCCCCCCGCCAGGGCGCGGGCGCAGCCAACCGGGTTAAAGCCCGGTACTGGTTGCCCGGCCAACAGGCCGAGGGCTTCATCCAGGCTTAGCGGAGCATAGTAGTCAAAGGGTTTCATGTCGCTGCGCTGCCTCAGCACCGCGCTCGAATGCCCGCCGGTTCAGATCGCGGAAGCGAGGTGGGCTGATACGCTGGAGCGTAGCGGCAACGGCTTCGGCCGGGAACAGGCTGGCCGGATGCGCTGTCGCGAAGCCCAGCAGGACGACATTAGCTACCGCCGGCCCACCGCACTCCAGCGCGATGCGGTCGGCGTCCACCTGGAGCAAGCTGATACCCAGGGTATCGAGCAGTGCGCTGACCTCCTCTCCTGCCATCCAACCTCCAGAGGGGACATTCACACAGCACAGCCCGCCTGGCCGGGCAAAGGCCAGATGACGGGTGGCCTCAGTTGCGTCGAGCCCCAGGACCAGATCGGCGGTGCCTTTGCGCACCAGCGGGCTGCGGTAGGGTCCGATCTTGAGGTGCGCCACAACCTGGCCGCCGCGCTGGCTCATGCCATGCGTCTCCGACCCGATCACGTCATCGCCCATCGCCAGCGCAACCTGCGCCAGGACCCTGCTGGCGAATAACACGCCCTGCCCACCCAAGCCAGCCACAATCACCCGGGCATTCATTAGAGAACTACCTCTGCCGGGCCGTGGGCCCTGGCCAGGGCCTCGTCTGCCAGCGGCACAATCGCCCCTTTGTAGCAAGCCTCGATGCATTGGCCACAGTCAATGCACGTGCGCCGATCAATCTCGACCTTACCAGCGGCGACATTGAGGACCAGCGCCGGGCACTCGAATGCTACCAGACAATACTTGCACCCATCGCAGGCCTCCGTCACCGTGACCGGGACGGGATGCTGGCATACCGGCAGCGGGTCATAAAGCACACAGGCTCGCTCGGCGATGACAACTGCTATCCCACCTTCCTCGGCGCGAACATAGCGGCCAGCCTCCTCTAGAAGCGCCTGGAAAGCCCCAAGCTGATAGGGGTCCATGCGGCGGACAAAGCGCACACCACAGGCTTTCGCCAGTTCCTCCAGCGACAGCGGTTGTGCCGCTCGGCCGTCCGCCAGCAGCGCCGACTCAGCCGTCGGTTGCATACCGGTCATCGCAGTCGTGCCATTATCGAGGATGACCAGGACAAAACGCGCGCCGGTGTGTACAGCGTTGGCAAGAGCCGGCAGGCCGGCGTGCACAAAGGTCGAATCGCCGATGGTGGCAACGATCGGACGCCTGTCGCCGTCCAGGTGATAGGCCTGGTAGAAGCCGTCGGCCATGCTAATGGCCGCGCCCATATCCAGGCAAGTGTCCACTCCCCGCAGATTCAGCCCAAGGGTATAACAGCCTATGTCCGAAGGCAGAATGGCCTGCGGTCCGAAGACACGCTTGATCGCATAAAAGGACGAACGATGCGGGCAGCCGGGGCACAAGCGCGGTCCGCGCGGCGGCAGCTTAAGCGCGGCCACGGCTGCATCCAGCGCCTCAGTCGGAGCCGGCGGCAGCTTCGCCAGGCCACCATCGGCCAGAACGCGCGCCAGAAGGCTATAAATGACCTCCGGCGACAGCTCGCCTGCACCCGGCACAGTCCCGTTCAGCCGGCCGGAAACCTTACGCCGGTCGGCGATCTGCAATTCGATGGCGGCGTCGGGCTCCTCCAGCACCAAGACCCGCTCGTAACGGGCAATGAAGTCGGCGACCAGGCGGCGCGGCAGCGGGTAGGGCGTGCCGATCTTGAGCACCGGCATGTCCAACCCCAACTCATCCAGCAGATCGAGGACAGTGACAAACGGCACGCCGCTGGCGATGATACCGATGCGTGTAGCCGCGTTCGACATCCGTGTCGTGCTGTTCAGCGGCGAGGCTTCAAAGACCCCCTCGACCGCCTTCAGCTTTTCATTCAGTTCCACATGCAGACCATAGCGGAAGCGTGGTGTGGCTGCCCAGCGGGCTGGCTCGCGCTTGAAGTGCGGTGAACGCCCCAGGGTTTCTAGCGTGCCCAACTCAATGTTCTGAACCGCATGGCATACTCGCGTCGTGGGCCGTAGCAGCACAGGTAGGCGGAATTGCTCCGACAGGCGGAACGCTTCGCCGACCATCTCCCTGGCCTCACGCGGCGTGCTGGGGTCGAGAACGGGCAACTTGGCGAACAGTGCGAACAGGCGCGTGTCGGCCTCGGTCTGCGAGGAGTGTGGGCCGGGGTCGTCGCCCACCACAATGACCAGACCGCCGACCACGCCGGTATAGGCCGCGTTAAGCAGCGCATCGGCGGCGACGTTCAGCCCGGCCTGTTTCATCGCTACGGCTGCGCGCAGGCCGGTCATGCTGGCCGCCAGCGCAACCTCCAGAGCTACCTTCTCGTTTGTGGACCACTCGGTATATAGAGCCTGCCCTGAGTCGTGCGAAGGGTCCAGCCCCATAGCGGCGCGGAAACGGATAACCTCGGCCAGCACCTCACTCGCCGGCGTGCCAGGATACGACGTCACCACCCGCACGCCGTTTTCCACCAGCCCGCGAGCGATGGCTCCATTGCCCAGCAACACCTCCGTCCGTCCGCTCCTCATAATGTCAGATACCCTCATCGCCCGCTGCTTTAAGCCGCGTGTAGATAACCCGATACGTCATACACGCCGCGAAATGGCAGTCGGCGCACTCCGGATAGGCCGTCTCCGGCACAAGGGACTCCAGATGGACCTCAAGCCCCAGCGACCGATAGACTTCTTCTGCCTCGGCACAGCGGTCCGGGTCGGCAATGAAGCGTCGGGTCCAGCCAGCCACGGCCAGCGCCTGAGCGCGGTCTTCGCTCTCATGTAGCATCCTGCCCCACCCTCAGCCCGCCTGTTGTAGGGGCCACCCTTGCGGTTGCCCCAGGGCAGGCACAAAGCCCGCCCCTACGGCCCGCTTCGCCATGCGCAAATGTCCCAGGAGCGCCGCTCCCAGGGCTCCAGCGTACTCGGCCTCCGGCGAGATGTTCAGCCGGACATCCAGGCGCGCCTCCAACGAGTGCACCATGCCCACATTGCGGCTCACCCCGCCCGTCAGCGTGATCTCCGGCTCAACCGTACCCATCTGCCGCACCAGGCTGACGATGCGGTCCGTCAACGAGTCATGTACGCCGGCCAGAATGTCCTCGACCCGCGCCTCATGGCTCACCAGGTTGATCACCTCAGACTCGGCCAACACAGCGCAGACGCTGCTGATCGGCGTCTTCGCCTGCGAACGCAGTGCCACTGGCCCAATGCTTTCCAGGTCCAACTCCATTGCCCTGGCAACCCGTTCCAGGAAGCGGCCGGCCCCGGCAGCGCAGCGGTTGTTCATGCGGAAGGACTTAACCCGTCCGTTGGCCTCGACGCGGATGGCACGGGTATTTTGAGCGCCGATGTCGAGCACGGTGCGCGTGCCGGGGAACAGGTGGATCGCGCCACGCGCGTGACAGGTGATGTCGGTGATCTGGATATGGCGGAAGGCCACCTGATAGCGGCCCCAACCGGTGCTGGCCACATACGCTACGTCATCACGCTCCATGCCGGCATTGGACAGTGCCTGATCAAAGGCACGCTCGGCGGCCTCGGCCAGAAACGCCCCTGTTTCGGTCTCGCTACTCCCCACAATACGGCCGCTCTGGTCAACCAGGATGGCCTTCGTCGAGCGCGAGCCCACATCTATTCCGGCTACGATGCTCATGCCTGCCCCCTGATATCTGCTGCCGCCAGGGCCTGCTCGCTGAGCATACCAGCCCGCTCATAGGCGAAGACGGCCGCGCCTATCGCACCCATGAAGTGCGAATCGTCACTCACGTTAAGTGGCATATTCAACACGTCCTGTAGCGCTGCAACCATGCCCTTGTTGCGGCTGACCCCGCCGGTGAAGGTAATCTCAGCGTCCAGGCCCACCCGACGCAGCAGGCCGACACTGCGCCGGGCGATGGAGTAGTGCACCGCCCTGAGAACGTCCTCGCGCTTGCGTCCCCACGCCAAATGCGACAGGATCTCAGACTCCACGAAAACCGTGCACACATTGGTGATGTGGATGCCGTCCTGGCCGCGCAGACTGACGTCGCCGATCTCTTCCAGCGTCAACCCCATCGTCGTGGCAGCGGCCTCCAGGAAGCGGCCCGTACCGGCGGCGCACTTGTCGTTCATGGCGAAGTCAAGCACCTCGCCCCGGCTATCCACCTTGATGCCTTTCGTATCTTGCCCGCCGATGTCGAGCACAGTCTGGGTACCGGGGAAAGCAAAGTTTGCGCCTTTGGCATGACACGAGATCTCAGTGATCTGCGTGTCGCCGAAGGTGACCTTATAGCGGCCGTACCCCGTGCCGACGATATAGACGACATCGTTCCGTTGGACGCCGGTCTCCTCCAACAACAGGTCGAAGGCGCGCTCGGCTGCCTTGACGATGTTGGCTCCGGTGTGGGTCAGGGATCGCCCGACGATACGCTTGTTGTCATCAATCAGCACAGCCTTGGTTTGCGTGGAGCCTACATCCACGCCAGCGACATAGTACATGGTCTGTCTCCTATCCGTTCAATCCGGTCCCATAATCCGTTAACAGCTCTCCTTACGCAGCCCGCGCTGCGACGTACTTGCGGTGCTCCAACGATTCAAAGAAAGCGTCTATCCGGTTCTTCATCTGCGCATCGGAGAAGTAGCGCGGGTCGATCAGGTCGGACTCGATCAGCAATGTGGGAATGTCAAGCTCCTTACTGAACTCCTCACGGAAGTCGGCTTCACCAGCAGCGAAGGAGCGACACGACTTGACCGAGTGGATCACGATGCCGTCAGCGTTGTAGTCCCTGGCGTAATCCAGGAGTAACTGCCGCCGTCGTGGCAGGCTCCAATTCACATAGCAGTTCAGTGTATATTCGGCGATGCTCTCCAGCGGGTTGTCGGGGTCATGATAGCGCCCGGTCACATCCCACAACCCGCCGACCTTCGAGTAGGTCGAGGCCACTGTGACGGCACCCCAACTCTTGAACATATCCCAGAAGGTGCGGAACTTGGGCCAGGGCGGCGGCCCTTCCAAGACAATGCGAAACTTCTCCTGAGGCACCGGCCCCAAGCCGTATATCAGCCGCTCCTGAATCTCCTCCCAGACTGCCTGGAAATACTGCATGGCTTGGGGCGTGCCGCGCAACGTGTAGATCGGGGCCATCAAGAAAACCGCCTCGAAGTAGGCATCGAGTGGCGATGGGCTGTGCTTGCAGGCGTGCAGGATTTTGACCCATAACTCCTCTGCCTGCCGGGCCAGTTCCAGCGTCTCGCGCAGCCGGTCGGGGTCGAACTTCGTTCCGGTCACCTCCTCGCACACAGTGATAAGTTCCTTCAATTGGCCGACAACGTAGGCAATATCCTCGCGGCGGATGTGGTCCAGCCGGTTATAAGGCGAGTCCAGGACGAAGATAGGGCAGCCATAATACTCCGCCAGCGCTTCCCACCACTTGATGTAGGTGGTACAGCCGGCGTAATTGCACACCAGCAAGCTGGGCGGTGGTATCTGGGCGAAGGAGGTTTTGTTGCCCGATAGGAGTAAGCCGATATCGTTCTTAACGTAGCCACACACGTCGGCGCTATAGCCGGCGTCCTCTGAACGCAGCAGGTACTGAGGCGAAACGTGCTTGATGCCACACTGTAGCGCGTTAACCTCTGGAAAGCACACGTGGAAGCCGAAGGCTCGCATCAACTCGCCGACGTTGCCGCTGATGAACAGATAGGCGACCGGCTCGCCCTTCTGTGGCGCTTCGGACAGCGCGCGATAGTAATCGGTCATCATTTCCTTCTGCAACCAGCGCCCTGCGCCCTGGTGCTTCAATTCCGGCAGCGTTTTCCCGTCCTGGTTATCCATAGCACCCTCCGCTCTTCTGCCATCCGACCTGCAAGGTCTTATCCATTCAATCTGTTCCCCGAACCCACTGACAGTATCCTCATCATGAGTAGAAGAGGATCGATTCCACAAAGGTTTCGACCTGGCTCCGCACCAACTCAAAGACGCTCATCTTCTCCTCAAACTCCAGCGCCAGGTGAGGGAGGTGTTCGCGGTCCAGGGCATCCTTCAACAGAACGTAGTCAAATTGGGCCGGATCGCAGAACTTGGCCCAGGTAAAGATCACCCCATCCACGTTGAGCGCATGACACTTCTCAAGGAAGCGCCGTGTGCGCACCTTCGGCCCATCGTAGCGAATGGCTGAGGGGACGCTATGCCCGATGAACGTGGCCGCCAGCGCCGTCAAAGCGTCGGGCAAGCTGCCGTTCAAAGACACAGGCATCTCCAACCAGCGCCGGCCGATAGCGAGATCATCATCCAGGATATAGCAGCCGGCCTGCTCAATGCCCATGATGACCTCAATGGGCGGCTGCTCGCAGAATGCACCATCCAAGATCACGCGGATGCGGTCCATCGGCCTGGCGTCGCGTGCCTCCAGTTCAGGCAGAACCTGGCGCAGCAAGGCGTTATGCTCCTCTTTAGGCATCACGCCACCGGCGCGGACTAGTGCGTAGGTCTCGGTCATACTGACCTTCTCCGGCGCCCGGCGCTTGAGCTGGTAGAGTTGCCCCAGGAGCGCCCGATTCTCGTTGTAGACCGCAATGGAATGTCGTAGCGCCTCCTCGGTGACGGGCACACCACCCAGGGCTTCGAGGGCCTGGCGCAGCCGCTCATATTCCGAGCGCAAGTAGGGCACGGCGTTGGCTGAGTAGATATTCTGGGCAAAGTGAATAAAGAACGACAACTGGCTGGGGAAATTGCGCTGCCAGACGCCGGACAGGTTGCGGGCGACATCGCAGATCGAGGGGAATATCAGGCCATCGAAGGCATCCAGCCGGCCGGTCAGCCCCAGTTCGAGCGTTGAACGCGAGATCGAGCAGATGAACGATTGGATGCGCGAATCGGCGTGGTCAATCTCGATTGAAGGGCCACCGCCGTGGAGCGCCACTGGCAACATGCCGGCAGCATGGATGATCTCCTCTGGCACATACACCGGGAAGCAGCCGACAACCTTGCGGCCGGGATGCGCCTCTTTCCAGCGCCGCACCGCCCCAAACGTCGGGTCCTGAAACATCTGCTTGCAGTTCTCAATGACTGCCTCAAGGTCCATAGTCTTCTCCTGGCATCAAACGTCAAGCGTCAGATACCAATGACACCTTACGCTTGACGTTTGACTATTGATCCCTCCACACCGGCCGGCGCTTCTCAAGGAAGGCCGCCAGCCCCTCATGCGCGTCGGCTGTCGCCATCAGGTCTTCAAGGTACAGCCGCTCTACCGTGGCCAGCGCCTCATCCAGGGGCCTGGCAGCAATGCGCATGGCCTGCTTGGTCAGCACCAGCGCCGCGCGGCTCAGCCCGCTCAATTGGCCGACCAACTGCTCGACGGCGGCCGGGAACCCGGCCGCCGGCACTATCCGGTTGACCAACCCCAGTTGAGCGGCTTCGGCAGCGGAGATGACCTCACCCATGAGCAGAAGTTCATTGGCCTTCTTCGGGCCGATGAGGGCTGGCAGGCGGATGCAGGCATAAGGCGCGATCACCCCCAATTTGATCTCCGGCTGCCCAAAGGTCGCTGCGTCCGAGGCCACAACCAGATCACAGGCCAGCGCCAGTTCGCAGCCACCGCCCAGCGCTGCCCCCTGGACAGCCGCCACCGTTGGGATCGCCAGCGCCTCAAGTTGTCGAAAGATCCGATCGAAGGCTCGCACCATCTCACAACCCGCTCCGCTGTGTGATCCGCCACATCCACCCCGGCCGAGAAGGCCCGCCCTTGCGCACCGACGACCAGCAGTTTGGCCGGAGACCTCTCCCCTTTCAGGGGAGGCGAGAGAGAGGAGAGGTCCGAAAGCGCAGCACTGATCTCCTCCATCATGGCAATGTGGAGGATGTTGAGCGGTGGCCGATTAAGCGTCAGCCGGGCGATGCCGCCCTCGATCCGCCACTGGATGAATTCAAGCGCCCTCATGCTGGTTCAGTCCCGTTCAGCGGCTTGCCGCACACACCGCAATAGACGAATCCTGCCGGCAACGCCTCAGCGCCACAGGCTGGGCAGGTTTGGGTGTAGGGCCCCCAGACAAACTCGCTCGAATCGCCCTCCGCAGCGCGCCGGCGCAGACCAACATAATCGGCGGGCCGCTTCTGGACGAAGGCACGCATACCCTCCAACGGCTCCCAGGATGTGTAATGCACCGCCAGCCAGTCGCGGGCGTGGCCGATGGTCTGATGCCAGGCCAGGTCTTTCCAGAAATTGGCGTGCTGCTTGGTATAGCGGCTACACTCGGCAAACTTGTTCACCAGCCGCTCACACATCGCATCCACTGCCTGGTCCAGCCGGCTCAGGTCAATGCGGTAGCCGTTCTCGCCCTTCTGGGCCCAGGCGATCTGCTCCGGCGTGGCGCGTTCGATGAAGCTCCCTTCCCTGACGACCGAAGGCACCACCTGATTGACCAGGCCCCAATCGAGGGCCTGATAAGCGGAGATGCGTTCATTGAGCAGCAACATCTGCCGTGCCCGCCGGTCGCCGACGAAGATCGGCAGCCATTGGGTCGCGCCGCCGCAGGCTACGCTCCCCACCCCGGTTCCCACCTGGCCGATGTAGGCGTGCTCAGCCATGATGGAGAGATCACAAGCCAGATGCGACTCATTGCCGCCGCCAACAGCCATGCCGTTAAGCCGCGCGATCACCGGCTTGCCACAGTTCAGGATGCTTTCGATATAAGCCTTGAACAGGCCCATGTACTTCCAATAATGGCGGGGGGCTGTCGTGTACTCGGCTGCGTACTCCTTGACATCGCCACCGGTGCAGAAGGCGCGATCACCAGCGCCTGTGAAGACCACCACAGCCACGCTGTCGTCGAAGGCAGCGTCCTGGAAGGCGGTGGCCAGTTCAACCAACGTCGGGGTGGCATAGGCATTGTAGGCGTGGGGACGGTTGATCGTAATGCGCGCCACCCAGTCACCCTTGTGATAGAGGATGTCTTTGAAGTTGTGGCTCTCAGCCGGGCGGGGCCCAAAGATGCCCATCATATACCTCCTGAAGTTGGACCAATACGGTCCAGTTAATCAAATAAAAACGCCAGCCCTGATTCAGGCTGGCGTTGCATGGAGCGGGCTCCCTATCGCCGCTTGCACACGCTCTCCTGCTGCACTCAGGTGGCGACCGCCACATAGCGGTGATTCTCCTCTCGCATTAGCAACTGCCGGTCGAGAGCACGGTCCACGAACTCATTGGCCGGACCGGCCAGGAGGTCGTGATACTCGTGTAGCAATTGGGCCGCCTGTTCGCCCAGCCAGTCGTCAGGCAGGAGTTCAGGCGGCAGATTGGGGTCTACATAGGGCAATGAACGGTAGTCGTGAACTACACGAAAACGGCGGGCGAAGGCGGCACCCTCGGTGCACTCGCTACCATCGGCCCGCTGGAAACGAAGGTGCGACGGGAATGGGGTGTAGCGACGGATGAAGTCGGCATAGGCCCGATTGAGCCCTTTCAGGTTCCAGCAGCGGGCGACAAGCTCGCGGTCATCCCCTAAGCTCTCGCGCCGACCTGTGAATATCTCCACATAAGACCGGATGCGCAGGCTCTCAAGCAGATCCTCCACCTCCGGGCGCAAGTCGCGTGGCGAAATCCAGGTGGCGGTGTTCAACATGCCGAACCCCAGCCAGATGAGCCGCCGGCGCAGCCTGTCACGCAGGTGGCGCTTGGACTCCGGAATGGAGTAGGTCAGGATGCGCCAGCAACCATCCCAGGGCTCCTGGCGCGGGTGGAAGATGTGCTGTTCGCCTTCGATCATGAGCTTGCGACCGCGTGGGGTGAGCGAGTAGAAGCTGAAGCGACCGTCGTGGCGGACGGTGAACCAGCCACGGCGGGCCATACGGGAGAGTGTTGAGCGTACTGCCTGCTCCGAAACGCCCAGGCAATCCATCAGCTTAATCAGGCCCGCCGTGGGGGCCTCACCCCCCCGCGGGTGGATGTAGTCGCCGTAGAGGGTGAAGATTAGATCCTGGGTGCGTGACCCCATTCCCTGTAGCCCTCAAGCTGATGGTTGCCGCCCCAATGACGTATGTCATTGGATGACAATAGCGTTTTATGAATGACATATATCAGTATAGCACAGAAATCGCGTTTGTCAATACCCAAGCTACCAAATCGAGCTTAAAATTCTGAATTCGCGGCGGCGACTAGACGGCCGTGGATACGGCCTGCTGACCATCGTTCCGCTCGCCTTGAGCGGCCATCAGTTGCCGGGCCTGAAGAGCCAGGTGATCGAAGGTTGTGCTGCGCAAGAACTGGATCAGGTTGGCCTGAGCCTGCCCCCAGGCCAGGTAAATGGGGCAGATATAGTCGCGGTCGCAGTCCCCCGCTGCCCGCAAGCAGTAATTCAGCAAAACCGGCCCATCGAGAGCCTCGACTACGTCCAGAATGGAGATTTTGGCGGCAGGGCGGGCCAGGGCAACGCCACCGCTGGCACCACGATACGTCCGCACCAGGCCAGCGACAACGAGTTGACCGATGATCTTGTTTAGAAAGGGCAGCGGGATGTTCTGCTTCTCCGCGACGGTCGCAGCCGGGGCGACCTCCCCCGGTGGCAACAAGGCCAGTTCCAGGATCAACCGCAGACCGTAGTCCCCGCGTCGGCTCAATTGCATGGTGCACCTCCCGTAAAAGCTAACTATCTGGACCGTAATTCTCTACAGCGAATCATAAAGCATTTCCGCCTCACCAGCGTGGACCAAAGTCACATTTTTCATTTGACGAGAGAACCGGTCGGCATTATGATTACAGGCTGAACACTCAGATGATAGCGTCTAGTGCGCTCGAATCCATCCCCTTTTTCGCCAATTTCAGCCGGGCCGAGCTGGGCGAGATCGCCGGCCTGATGGTCGAGCATACCTATCCACCCGGCTCAATCATCTTCCTTGAGGGAGAAGCCAATCCCGGCCTGTTCTTCGTCCGCAGCGGTCGGGTCAAAATCTACAAGATGTCACCACAAGGTAAGGAGCAGGTCCTCTGCCTGATGCATCCGCGCACCTGCTTCGGCGCCTGCCCCATTTTCGACGGCGAGACCAACCCGGCCACGGCCCAGGCCATAGACCAGGTGACGCTCTACTTTCTGGGCAGAACTGACGCACTGGCACTGTCTGAGCGCCGGCCGGAGGCGGCCCAGGCGCTGCTCAAGGTTTTTGCCGGCCGGCTGCGCCACCTGGCCGCCCTGGCAGAAGGCTTATCCTTCAAGTGCGTTACATCGCGCTTAGCCGAGACGCTGCTGACCTACGCCGACGAACGTGGCATCCCTGCCGACGGCGGTATCGAGATCAGGCTGGACATGAGCCAGAGCGAGCTGGCCGCTGTGCTGGGCACCGTACGCGAGGTGGTCACCCGTGCCCTGCTACGCCTGGAACGGACCGGCGCGATCGAAGCCCAAGGCCGCCGCATTCTGATCATAGACCGGGCCCGGCTAGAACGCCTGCTCTAGTGTGACCTAAGTCCTAGCTCCAGGTCGTTCTAACCACTACAGTGGTTGCGTTAAAGGTATGCGATGGCAATTGGCAGAGAATCCCTGCACGGGGTTCCGCTTTTCCGGGCTCTCAGCAGCAGTGAGTTGGAGGCTCTGGCCCGAGCCGCACACGAGTGCAGTTACCGCACACGGGCGGTCATTTTTCAGGCTGGCGATCCATGCACTCACCTGCACCTGGTCCACTCAGGCCGGGTGAAAATCGTCCAGGCCGACGCAACTAAGATACACATCCTGGAGCTTCTGGGCGCCGGCAGCATACTCGACCCCACCCCTCTTCTGGATGGCGGCCCCCATATGGTCACCGCCCGGGCAGTGACGCCGGTAGTGCTCATTGAGGTTGAACTGGCGGTGGCCCAGGCAGTAATGGAACACAGCCCTGCCCTGCGCGCTACCGCGCTCCGTCTGGCAGCAGGGCAATTGCGCCAGTACGCCACGCATATCAACGATCTGGCCTTCAAGCAGGTGCCGGCCCGGCTGGCTGGTGTGCTTCTGACTTACGCCGGGCCTGATGGAGCCGTTGCGCCGGGTGGCGACCCATTAGGCCGCCAGTTTACCAAGAGAGACCTGGCGGCACTGGTGGGCACTGCCCGCGAGGTCGTCGTGCGCGCACTCAAGCGGCTGGAGGAACAGGGGCTCATCAGCCAGCGGCCCGATGGCATCGTCATCCTCGACCGCGCCGGGCTGGAAAGGGTGCGCGAGTTGAAATAAGCGGGGCCATCACAAGGATTGTCCCCTTGTAAGCTGTGCGGGCTGCGACCTACTTGCTAAGCGTGCGGATGTAGGCGATGATTGCCCGGATTTGATCATCAGTCAGGTCGGGCCGGCCTCCTTTGGGCGGCATCGCCACGCCAGTGGTGTTGGCCGGGTCGCTTGTGTCCCGCCCCTTGTTCACAAATGCGAGAAGCTGATCATCCGTCTGGCTCTTAACAAACTGACTGGTCGTCAGGTCCTTGCCCAACCCGGCGATGCCTCTGGCGTCCTTGCCATGACAGGCAGCGCACACATCCTCGAACTTAGCCTTGCCCAGCGCCACATCCGCCTGGGGCGCTTGAGTAGCTGTAGTCCCGCCGGGCGCGCCGCCGCCGCACGCACCCAGCACTAAGGCAGCCAGAATCAGGCCGACGAACGCGATCTGGCGTGATAACATCGTGACTTCTCCCTCCTGGTGATTTATGATCCGCTGGCAGTGCTGGCCGCCGCCTCGGCTGCCGGCCGGCCAAACGTCGCAAGCTGATCCTTGATCTTGGCCACTTGAGTTTCGGGCGCGTAGATACCGCGCGTCGTCGCAACCGAGGCATGGCCCAGATAGGCCTGGAGCACTTCAATATCCATCCCCTCGTGAAGAAGCTGCTGAGCGCGGTAGTGACGGAAGTCATGCGGCGAAATATCTTCAGCCAGGCCGAGTGCCCTGACAGCCCGCTTAATGATATTCCACAGGCTGGCACGGGTCAAGCCAGGGCTGCGTTTGCCGTCATGCTGGCTCCTCCCGCGCCGGTGCGACACAAACAGGGCGTCACGGCCATCGGCGCCACGCTCGGCCAGGTAGGCGGCGATGGCCGCCCGGGCCTCGTCGTCGAGCAGGATCAACCGCGCCTTGCCGCCCTTACCGGTCACCCGTACCTCGTCCCGAATCAGGAGCTGTCCATCTGGACTCTCCCCGGCCACGACCAGCCGTCGCGTGAGTGCCGCCACCTCGCTGACCCGGCCGGCCGAGGCGTACAGAGTGTGCACTACCGCCCGATCGCGCAGGATCTCCAGTCGGCGTATACGCCCGGCGGCCCCCACCGGCAGGGGTAAGTGGTCATAATAAGCGACAATCTGCGGCAAGCGCGGGTCGGTGGGCGGTGCTGCCCGCGATCGACGGCGGACACGGCCACGCGCTGCGCGCAGCCGGCTCTCTGCCTTGCCGAGCTGGAAGCCAGGCGGTAGCCGGTCGAGCGCATCCAGCCAGACCAGGAAGCGTCGCGCTGCTGCCAGGCACACGCCGGCCGACCCCGCCAGGTCTCCCTGAACCAGCCAGCCGTAGAAGCGTGCCAGCACATCATCGCGGAGGACCGACACCGGATAGGGGCGACCTTGCGTTTCAGCCGGAGGGCGCGCTTCGCTATCGGCGCCTTGCGTCGGTTCTACCTCGGCGTAGTGTGTGCTAGTGAGAAACTGAACGAACTTGCGCAGCGCCAGGCGGTAACGTTCGACGGTGCGCGGGCTGGCGGCGAGTTCCTGGAGGAATTGTTCACCATGCTCGGGCAGAGGAACTGGAGATTGCGTCTGCGATCCCATACGCCGATCAATGCGCCAGGCCCAGTACACGGGCCGCGTTCAGGCCAAGTATCTTGTCTTTAGTCACATCACGTAGGGGAAGCGCCCGCACGGCATCAATGTTGCGGCGGATATCCCGCACTTCCGGCCAGTCTGAGCCGAAAATGACCTTATCAGCGACTCGTTCCAGGTCCGGGAAATAGTCAAGCAACTTGTGCGGCGGCAGGCCGGCAACCTCCATATACACGTTCGGGTGCAACCGGGCCAGCAGAAAGGCCTGGGCATACCAGACTCCCCGGCCCGAATGAGCCATCACAATCTTGAGGCCTGGAAAGTCGGCCGCCACATCGTCAAGAAGCAGTGGGTCGGCGTACTTGAGACGGGTGCCCTTGAATACTGAAGAGCCCGTATGGAACATGACCGGTATGCCCAACGCCTGCGCCCGCGCATATAAAGGGTATAACCGGTTATCGTTAGGGTAAAAGTGCTGGTAGGGTGGATACAGCTTGATCCCCCGAAATCCCAGGTCGCCGACCAGTCGGTCGAGTTCAGCGGCCAGGTCAGCGGTGAGGAAGGGGTTAATCGAGGCAAAGGGGATCAGGTGTGGCTCCTCGCGGCAAAGGGCAGCCACAGCTTCATTGGTAACTACGCTCGTGGCCAGCGGGTTAAGCTCGCCCAGCGCCACAGCATAATCCACACCGTTTTCGCGCAGTAGCCCCCGCAACCCCGCCGGCGTGATCATCGCGTCCAGGTAAGCCTTGATCTCCTCAGCGGAGTACGTGCGTTTAAACCACTCAAGCGTTGAGGGTAAGATGTCTTCGTAGCGCGCCACATGGATATGGAAGTCCACAATCATCTCAATCAACACCCCCTGTGTCGGGCACTACTCCTGGCGCAGTTCCCACAAGCGCGAGCGGGCATCCCATAACTCCGGAAAGAAATGCGACCGCCGCACGGTTGAGTCCAGATAGGCCACGCCGGATGTGTAGCCGGTGCCGGGGATTTGCGCCCCCAGCGCACGCTCGGCCATACGGGCATGCACGAAGCGCCAGATGACAAAGGCTTCATCGTAGTCCAGGAGCGCCTCGGCCAGGCTGAACAGATCGGGGTACGGCTGGGGCCGGCCCGCAGGCTGGTACAAATCTGTGATGCCCACATCGCGTCGCCCCAACAGGTCAAGGAAGGCATCGCGCACACTTGGGCTGTTCCAGCGCCGCGCCAGTCGTTCGCTCCAGAGCAGTGTCTTAGGCATATCCGGATCGGGGTCGGGAGGCAGTTCCAGGAAGTGGCGGTAGTTCGGGTCGCGCAGGCCAGAGGTGATTTCGATCTCCCGGAAAGCTTGTGATTCGGTGCCGCTGGCTGGGGCAAGCTCACCGCGAAATTCGAAGAAATCTGCCGGCGACATCGTCTCCAGGACAGTGATCTGGGAGATGAACAGGCGCACAATGGTGGCGATACGCCGCACCAACCCGGTTGCGTGCTCCACCTGATCGCGCTGGAGAGCTGCGATGACCCGGTCGAGTTCGAACACGACGAGTTTGAACCATAGCTCGAAAGTCTGATGAGTGATAATGAACAGGAGTTCGTCAGGATGGCGCAGTTCATCGGCCGGCGGCTGCAATCGCAATAGCTCAGCCAGGCGCAGGTAATCGCAGTAGTGGATTTGATCCGGATCGGCCACTTCGTGGCCACAAGACAATCGCATATCAGACCTCTCCCCTGTCTCCCCCCTATCAGGGGAAGGACAGAGGACAGAAGACCGAGGACAGAGGCGCTCTCGTCGGTCTTCCGTCCTCCGTCGCCCCATTACGCCGTCAGGGTCACTTGAGGCAGGTGCTGCATGGCTTCGCGCACCCTCTCAACCGGATATTCATAATCCTCTAACCGACCGTGGAGAAACTCATCATAGGCCTGCAGATCGAAGTGGCCGTGACCACTTAGATTGAAGGCGATGACCTTCTGCCTGCCCTCCTGCTTCGCTTTGAGCGCTTCATCAATCACCACCTTCACGGCGTGGGCCGATTCCGGCGCGGGGATAATGCCCTCAGCGCGAGCAAAGTCCACCGCTGCCTGGAATACCGGCCGCTGGTGCACGGCGACCGCCTCGATGAAGCCCTGGTCGTAAAGCTCGTCAACGATTGGAGCCATCCCATGATAGCGCAGGCCCCCGGCGTGGATCCCCGCCGGGACGAAGGTATGGCCGAGGGTATACATCTTGGCCACCGGTCCGATGCCCACCGTGTCGCCATAGTCATACGCATACACCCCTTTGGTCAGGCTGGGACAGGCCGCCGGCTCGACGGCAATGATACGCGTCGGCTTGCCCTCGACGATCTTCGCGCGGGCGAAGGGCAGGATGAAGCCACCGAAGTTTGAGCCGCCGCCGATGCAGCCGACCAGAATGTCGGGATACTCGCCGACCAGTTCCAGTTGCTGCATCGCTTCCTGCCCAATGACCGTCTGGTGCATGAGCACGTGATTGAGCACGCTTCCCAGGCTATACTTATACTTGCCGCCACTGGTTGCGGCCGCCTCAACTGCCTCACTGATGGCTATGCCGAGCGAACCCGGTGAGTCAGGGTTCTCGGCCAGGACCGCGCGCCCGGAGTTAGTCTTCTCCGATGGACTGGGCGTGACATCGGCGCCGAAGGTCTCCATCAGAATACGACGATAGGGCTTCTGATAATAGGAGACCTTGACCATATAGACGTGGCACTCCATATTGAAGAAGTTGCAGGCCATCGCGAGTGCGCTGCCCCACTGACCAGCACCGGTCTCAGTCGTCAGGCCCTGGACTCCCTCCTCCTTATTGTAGAAGGCCTGAGCAACGGCAGTATTAGGCTTGTGTGAGCCCACCGGGCTGACACCCTCGTACTTGTAATAAATGTGAGCAGGCGTATCGAGTGCCTTTTCCAGCCGGCGGGCGCGAATGAGCGGCGTCGGGCGCCACAGCCGATAGATGTCGCGGATCGGCGCAGGGATCTCAATATACCGCTCCCGACTGACCTCTTGCATGATCAGCGCCATTGGGAAGAGCGGCGCCAGGTCGTCCGGCCCCATCGGTTGGAGTGTCACCGGATGCAGTACCGGCGGCAGCGGGCGCGGCAGGTCGGCTTGAATGTTATACCACGCTTGAGGAATATCCTTCTCGCTGAGAAGGATTTTGGTTGATTCGGTCATGGTCTCCTCCTTCCACAAGGTAGTCACGGACACTGTCTCATCTTGAGGCTCTTGATCGTCTCAATAGGCATCAACTCCTCTCTCCCAGCGACCGGCGGATGGAAATGAAACGGTATAATACGCGATATGGACACGATGTGTCAAATTGACGGCCCTTTAGGAGCGACCTGGGTTTGTCCCCGGACCAGCCCATGCTATAATCGCCTGAACGGAGGTCGCCCCATGGAGACAGTTCGTAAGCCTGTCTGGTCGGTTCCCATCGTGATCGCGGGGCTCATCCTGGCTGGCGTCCTGATTGCGATTGGCTCGTCACCGGTGCAGCCAGCGGAGCCGGCCGCTGCTGCCCATCAGCCGTCAGCACCTGACGGTGATGCGCCTGACTGCGGCTTGCTGGACAGACCCGAAATCGCTTCGACCATGCTGGGGCTGGAGCGGAAACTGATGGCACTATGTGGGCGCCTGGGGAAGCAGCCACCCGCGCCCCCCAGTCCCGCTGGCCGGCTTCCATTCGCCCCACTCGCCCCACTGGGCACGGACGTGCAGGAGAACAACTACCTTCTTGACCCCTACCCACACTACCACCAGGACGAGAGCGACCTGGCCGTAAACGCCAACACTATCTGCTCCAACTACAATGACTCGGGCACTTACGCCACGAATACGACCTTCATGGGCTTCAGCGTCTCCACCGACGGCGGCGCGAGCTTCAGCGACCGCAGCCGTGTCAGTCCGCTGGCCTCATCCTTCGGCGACCCGGGCATGATCTACCGCCAGGCTGACGGTTTCTTCTACGCCTCCTCCCTCGGCAACCCGGGCGGCTTATTCTTATACAAGTCCACCGACAACTGCCAGACGTTCAGCGCGCCCACCACCATCCACAGTGGCATCAATGACGACAAACCTATGATGCGCGTAGACAACAACGTCTCCAGCCCTTTCTACGGTCGCATGTACGTGTGCTTCACTAACTTCAACATCGGCGGCTTCCCCATTCAGGTAACCTGGTCATCCAACGGCGGCACAACTTGGTCCGCACCGGTCACGGCCAGCACAGGCAATAACGTGCAAGGCTGCTGGCCGGGAGTGGCTCCCAATGGGGATGTGTACGTCGTCTACATCCAGGGCTACACCACCGGCATCAACAATATCCAGATGGCTCGCTCAACCAACGGCGGCGCCAGCTTCTTCGCAACCGCGAACGTCGCCACCGACATCACCGAGCCAGGTGTCAGTGTGTTTTGCTACAACAGCTTCCGCCCGACCATGAACGGCGACATCCGTACCTGGGCCATGCCCCAGGTGGCCATCGCGCCCAGTGGCCGGATCCATGTGACCTACACACGCAAGGACGGCAGCGACCGGGGCAATATCTACTACCAATACTCGGACACCAGCGGCATGAGCTGGAGCGCACCGGTGCGTATTAACGACGACAGCACCACCAACGACCAGTGGTTCTCGACCATTGCAGTGAATGCCAATGGCACGGTGGTGATCTCGTGGTACGATCGGCGTGAGGACCCCGGCAATATGCTGTTCAGGCGCTATGCCGCGCTCTCTTATGACAACGGCAACACCTGGCAGCCCAATGTGGCGGTGGGCGACATTCTCTCACCCGTGCCACCGCTCAACCCGAACTTCGACCCCTACGTGCTTGACTGCTACATGGGCGACTACGACGCGGTCGCCATAGATGCCAACAACGCCTACATTCAGTGGAGCGATAACCGCAATCTGGAGAACGACATCCAGCAACCCGACATGTTTATGGACCGCATTGTCGTGGCTCTCACGCCAACGCCGACCCAGACCGCTACACCTACGAACACACCTACACCAACCCACACGCCCACGCGCACCCCGGGCGTATCCCTTGTCAAAGTTAACAACCCCTTTGGGACCGTCCAACCCGGCGGACGGATCACATACACTATCAGCTACAGCAACATCGGTGACCTGGCCCTCAGCGGCATTGTCATCACGGACACGGTCCCCTGGAACACAGTCCTGGATCAAAGCTCCATCAACCCGCCAGCCATCGTCGTCGCTGGTACCCCACCGACGATTCTGTGGTCAACACTGCCGACGTTAGCGCCAGGAGCGAGCAACCGGGTAGCCTTCTCTGTCGCGCTTCCGACCCTGACGCCAACGCCTGGGCCGAGCCCCACGGGCACGCAGCCTCCGACACGGACGCCAACGCCGACACCTTTAGCCGGCTGCCCTCGTGACGTTCAGGTCTGCAACGTCGCCTGGATCGACACGGACCTGACGAACTGGCAGCCCAGCAATCCGGCTTTCAATCCGTCCTATCGGCTCTACCTGCCGCTTATCTTCAAGAATCCGTGAGGCCAATGACTGACCCTCGCCCGCGTGTAGGCGGCAGGGCCACTCTATCAAACCAAGGGAGACACAATGAACATCGGGACCGCCGAGCCACTGCCGGCCGAGACGTTGAGCATAGCCCCCGTGCCCAGCCGCACGCCGCAGCCCTCGACCAGCCCGCCACCGTACAGGTATGGATTCAGGTCCAGCAGCCGCTTGCTGATGTCGATCCGGCCATCCTCGAAGGTCGGGTAATCCTCGCCGGGTGCGTCCACGCGCTCCTGCACGACGGTCGAGGTGCTCAGCGCCGCCATGACCGCCTGCTCCCACGCGCTTGCCTCTGTTTCCCAGCCGATGATAACGCCCCGACCGCCGTAGTCATCGTTTGGCTTGAGCACCAGCCGCTCGCGTGCGGTTAGCGCAAACGGCAACAGGTCAATCCGTCGGCCACGGTAGGTAGTGTAGCCCTCGCGCAGCCGGCGCGTCCACGGAATGCAACGGGCGATGGCCGCCTGCTGCTCCAGCGTGAACCAATCCCGATTGGCTTCATCGCTGAGCACAGCCATTATGCTCTTCTTGAAGAGCAGCTTCATCCGGAACGAGTTGACCACACAGGCGGCGCGCTCAGCCACCGCCCGGATCAGGGGGTGATTCAATCCGCCGCGCGCGATCAACTCGCTCGTCACCACCCGCCGGTAGACCAGGTCCACCGGCGCGCCCGCCGCCCACAGCCGGCCATGGCGCAGCTCCAATTCAGCGGGGTCGGCGATGACCGCCGGCACACCCGCTCGCCCGAAACTCTCCTGGAAGAGCAGAAACTCGTTATAAGTGGGCACATCGCGCCAGTCCACGATGGCGATGCGTGGAATGCCCTGACCGCCCCACGCCTGCCAGGTCATTAAGAGCGCATCAAGGACCCGTGTACTTACCGGCAGCGCCTGCACATCGTAGCGGCGGCGAAACAGGCGCATGATCGGCAGGTCAAGGAAGACCTCAGCCAACGCATCGCCGAAGCCCAACCCACCGGGGCTCTCGGCATTGTATTCGATGAAGCGGAGTTGGGCCCGCGCCGGGTTAAAGAAGGCGTCCAGCCGCGACAGACCGTCAGGTGAGGGAAAACCAGGGTCGAGCCGTAGCAGGTAATCCTCTTCGGCGGTCAGGTCCATCTGTGCTCGCAGCCGCGACTCGGCCATCATGATGTCAAAGGCGCGCGCCAGCGCCCCGGCTACGAGCCCAGCCTCGCGCCGGACATGACCATAGCCCTCCGGCGTGATGAAGTAAGGTCGCAACACCGTGCATAGGGGGCGGCCGCCAAAGGTCAGGCGGCGGACGCGGACCTGGGCCTGAAGCTGAGCCCAACTGTCCTCGGCCAGTCGGCCGGTGCACAGGTCGTGGTAATCGTGGATGATCGTTAATGGGTCCATTCCGGTCCCATTCACAACCTCAGGCGATCTGCTGCATCCGTCCGGCCTGCCCCGGCTATTGCCGCTCAGGGCGCATGGGTTGGACGCGGGGTATGCGTGGGCTTCGGCGTCTTGGTCGGCTTTGGGGTATGGCTGGGTTCGGCTGTGGTCACCTCATTGGCCTCTCCATGGGACTGGTAGTTTCCGCCCGTGAGATAGCCTGAGACAGATAGAACCACGTTGCCCCCCGCATCTCGTATCACGATTTGGATAAAGTCGCCCGTGCCCGGCTCACTGGCATCGGTGAAGGTCCACTCGGCAGTAGCCCCCGACACACTATCATAGCGTCCCGTGCCGGCACCCCGATAGGTGTCAAACGACGCGTCCGGTGGGTTGGGTATGATCCCAGGATCGTCGGTGCAGGCAGCTTCGGTGAGCCTCTCCAGATGGAACTTCTCCCCCTGCCCCCAATTCACTTCGAGGTGATTGGGCTCCTGGCTGGCATCGCAGTGCAGCTCGAAGCCAAATGTCACACGCCCACTAGCGGTGGCAATATTGCCACCGCCGGTGATGCGAGCACCCAGCGTCTGGGTGATGCCGGGCGTAGGCGTCTGCACCGGCGTAGACGTCTCGGTCGGTGTCGGCGTTTCGGTGGGTGT
>CADDZL010000009.1 GCA_902812335.1 Chloroflexota bacterium
TTCTTCCTCCGAATTGTCCAACGAACCGTAGTGAACGCTTCGCCTAACCCTCTACTTACGCGCTGGCAGCCAGACTCTTTGACTTGGCCTCAGTCATCCTCAGCCGGTTTGCCAGCCCCTGCCGACATCCCAGTTGTATGAGCCAACGGGGAGTCAACTTCCATAAGCCCGGCAATCGGCAGCGCAAGGCGAAGTGGAAGCGGGTGCTGCCGCGTTCTGGCGTAAGCACGACCGTCGCCTGCGTCTCCCAGCCGGAGATGGCCCGGTAGGCGATGCGTTCGTTGTCCACCCACTCGGTCACCACCTCATCGGAGCGAAAGCTCAGGCCGAGGGAAGGGTTGAAAGCCCAGCAATACATTCATTGCCCGAACTCCACATCCGCGATCATTCCCGGCTTGAGTGCCAGGTCGGGATTGTCCAGACCGATGACCACTGCATACACCAGCCGCGTCCGATCTTCCTTGGTTTGCACATTGGTCGGTGTAAATTCGGCCTGCTCAGCTAGGCGTAGAACCGTCCCTGAAAAGGCGCGATTGGGGTAAGCATCCACCTGGATACGCGCCGTCTGACCCTGGGTGATAAGCCCGAAACGCTCTTCCGGCAGATAGACGGTCAGTTCCAGCCGGTCCAGCCGGCCGATCTTCAACAGCGTCCCGCCGGGCAACGCCGTCTGGCCAGGCTCGGCGCTCCGGATCAGGACGACCCCATCCCAGGGCGCGGTGATCGTCAGCTTCTGTAGCTGAAGGTCGAGCGCATCCAACTGGGCCTGTGCGGCGTCTACCTGGGCCTGGGCCGCGGCGATTTCTTCCGGACGCGCCCCGGCCCTGGTCAGGTCGAGCTGGGCCTGAGCGCGCCGCACCTCCGCTTCGGCGGCGGTGATGTCCTCGGCGGATGCTCCCTTCTTAATCTGGGTGAGCGCGGCTTCTGCCTGGCGCAACTGCGCCTGAGCAGTCGCCAACTGGCCGAGGGCCTGCTGCACTTGCGCTTGGGCTGCCGCGACATCCTCCTCATGCGCACCGCGTTGCATATGCTGTAACGCCAGTTCTGCGATCCGTACCTCTTCGTCTGCGCTCTGGACCGCAGCCTTCGCGGCGTCGCAGTCGGCCTCGGTCGCGCCTCTCCCCACCAGCCCACAGACGCCATCCCGCTGGGCTTGCGCGCCCCACAGCACATTCTTCGCCTGTTCCACCCGCCGCTGTGCGATGGCGATATCCTCCGCTGGGGCGCCTGCTCTGGCGCGGGCCAGGCTGGCCTGGGCGGCAGCCACGCCCCCGTTCGCCGTCTGCACACCCGCACGCGCGCTCTCGACGGTGGCCTCGGCGACGGCGATCTCCTCCGGCTGAGCGCCCCGCCGGGCTTTAGCCAACTGCGCCCTGGCGGCCTCGACCGCAGCTTGCGCCGCTTCGATCTCCTGCGGGCGGGCGCCGGCCTTGAGTTCATCCAGGCGGGCCTGAGCCAGCCGTAGGTCCGCTTCAGCCTGCGCGCGCTGGGCGACGAGCAGCGCATCGTCCAGCCGCACCAGAGGCTGCCCGACGGTGACACGCTCACCTTCCTCAACCAGAACTTCGATGATCTTGCCACCGATTTCGGGCGCAAGGCTGACCTGGCGCGCCTCGATCGTGCCTGTGGCTTCGAGCGCCGGTTCGCTCGACGTTCGTTGGGTTTGTGATAACCATGTCCACGCGCCTCCTCCGATCACCATCAGAAGGAGCACAGCGCCAATGATGAGCTTTCTGGTGTTCATCATCTTCTCCTATTCACCCAGTAGGGTGCTAAAATCTCCATGATGTCCATCACTACGCCAGCGTGCGACGAAACCGCGCCAGTCCGACCCACAGAATCGCTCCGGTAAACGCGGTGAGCACCGCGACGTGCGGCCAGACCACGCTCATGCCTCCCCCTTTCAGCACCACGTTCAGTGCAATCGTCAGGTAGTGCCGCACCGGGCTGGCGAACGAGATCGTCTGTAGCCACTCTGGCATAGACGTCACCGGCACGATGGTGCCGGAGAGGTACGTGACCGGGAAGAGAATAAAGAACGCGAGCAAGAGCGTCTGCTGCAGGTTGTGGGCGACGGTCGCGATCCAGATGCCCACACCCGCGCTGGCGAGAAAGGCGAGCGTGGAGAGCGCGAAGAACAAGACCAGGTCGCCGCGCGGCACCAGGCCGAAGATGAAATACGAGAGCGCCAGGCCCAGCGCCAGGCCGATGATCTCCAGCATGACCATCGGCGTGATCTTGGCGATGATCAACTCAAATGGACGGATGGGCGTGACCATCAGTTGCTCAAGTGTGCCGGCCTCCTTCTCGCGCACGATGGCCGCCGCGGCCAGCAATACGCCCAGCATCACGACGGCGATCGTCACCATCGCCACCATGTTGAAATGCACATAGGTGAGTTCGGGCAGGTACCACGCCCGAATGCGATTGATCACTGCTGGGAAGCTCCCTGCCACTTGCACTAGACCCGAGCCATCCAGGCGGGCGACCTCGATCTCGGACGAGTAGCGGCGCGCGATCTGCGTCACGTAGCTAAGCGAGAGCAGCGCCGCGTTCGACTGTGTCCCGTCGGCGATAGCCTGAATCGTCGCCGATTCGCCCCGCGCCAGGTCACGGCCCAGCCCTGGTGGGATGACCAGGCCGAGCGTCGCCTGCCCCGAGTCAAGCAGGCGGTTGAGCGCGGCCTCATCCGCCGGATAGTATTCCACGTTGAACGAGTCCGCCTGGCGAAAGCGATCCAGGAGGGTGCGACTCGCAGGCGACTGGTCACGGTCGAGCACCGCCGTTGGGATGTGCTTGACGTCCATCGTCAACGCCCAGCCGCACAGGACAATCTCAGCGAAGGTGTACAGCACCAGGACGACGATCGGAATGTCGCGGAGGGTCTGGATGAACTCCTTGCGGATAAGTGAGCGCAGCCGGGTGATCATGGTTTATCCGATCCGCTTCTTAAAGCGCAACGCCGACAGGAGAATGAGTCCCACTGCATAGGCCGCCAGAAAGGCCATCGCCGGGCCGACGGTCTCTAGCCCCTGTCCCTTCAAGGTAATCGCCCGCGACAGATCGGCGAAATAGCGGGTTGGGAACGAGTTGGCATATGTCTGCATCGCCGTCGGCATGGTATGAACTGGGAAGAGGAAACCGGAGAACAGCATCGCGGGCATGAGCGTCAGCACAAAGGCCAGGAGCATGGCCGCCACTTGCGTGCGCGTGACGGTCGAAACCAACAGTCCGATGCCGACGGTACAGGCGACGTACAGCGCCGAGGCGGCGAGGAACAGCGGCAGGCTGCCCCGGAAAGGCACGCCAAACCAGACCACGCCGCCCACCAGGATGATCAGCATCTCGATATAGGCAATGACGGCGTATGGAATCAACTTGCCGAGCATTAGTTCCGCCGGGCGGATAGGCGAAATGAAGATCTGCTGGATCGAGCCGCGCTCCTTCTCACGGACAATGGCCATCGCCGACAGGAGCGGCGGGAAAGCCATGAGGATCACGCCAAATAGCCCGGGAACGATGGAATTCACGCTCTTGAGGCCTGGGTTGTAGAAGACGCGCGAACTGACCGTGAGGGCGATAGCGCCTTCCAGTGATTGCCCGGTCCGCTGCTCGAGGAAGCCAGCCAACTCCTGCCCGCTGTAGGCAGCGTTGATCGCGTTGACGTAGGAGATTGTGACCTGAGCGAAGGGCGTGTAGGAACCATCGAGCAGGGTCTGGACTTGCGCCGTCCGGCCCGCGCTCAGCGCCTCGCCGAAACCGTTCGGAATGATGAGCGCGACCTCGGCAATGTCGCGGTCGAGGTCATCCTCGATCTCGTCATAGTTGTTTACCGCGCCGACGAAGCGGAAATAGCCGGAACTGACGAAGGCCTGCACGTAGTCCCGGCTGGCCGCCGTCCGGTCGAGATCGAGCACGATCATCTCGATGTTCTTCACATCCGTATTGAGCGCATAGGCAAACAGGAAGAGCATGACGAGTGGCAGGATCAGCGCGATGCCCAACGTGTAGGGGTCACGCAGGATCTCGCGCGTCTCTTTGCGCAGCACGGGGATGATGCGCGTGCCCATCAGCTATCCCTTCACCGCCACTGCGATGTAGATCAACCCAACCCAGCGCCAGCGCACCTCGACGTCGGCAAACGTGCGGCGCAGTTCCGTGATAGAGTCATGTCCTAACTCGACAGCGCAGGTGCGTGCGAACCGGCTGAGTCGTCGTGCGAATCTGTTGCCCGGCAGGTTCAGATCGAGCACGACCAGCCGTCCACCGGGGACGAGCACACGCCAGGCCTCTACGATGGCCTCGGCATAATCAGGGATAATGTTCATCGCGAACGCGCAGATAGCGCGATCAAAGGACGCAGCGGGGAAGGGCAACTGCGCGGCGTCCGCTGTGTGCACTTCGACGTTCTCCCACCCATGCCGCACGATCTTCGCCCGTGCGATGTTGAGCATGGCAGGGGTCAGGTCCACACCCGTGACTCGCCCGGCCTCGCCGACGAGTTCGGACAGGTGTTTGAAATTCGCGCCGGTACCACAGGCGATGTCGAGCACCCGGTCGCCGGGCTGTACACCAAGCGCCAGCCGTGCCTCGCGGCGGTTTGGCAAACTCCAGCTATGCGTCGCATCGTAGTGCGGCGCCCAATCCGTAAAGGTCTGGCGAATGGTCTCAAGTGTCATAGCTGGCCTCCCAGTTCCCGGGCACGCTTCCCTTGCTCTTCCATCTCGATGAATGTCACGAACAGGTCTTCGAGCGAGAAGGGGATCGGCTCGACGCGGTATGCCGCGAGGCCTTCGGCGGCGAAGGCTGCCCGGATATCGGGCGCCTGGCGAGGCACGTCTTCGACGAGCACATGGACTCGGTCGCCGAACAGGCCGGCGCTGAGCACGCCGTCCATTCCCTGCACCCGGCGCAGCGCGCGCACAGGCTCCGGGCAAACCACTTCCAGCATCTCGCCAGCGCGCATGTTCGCGCGTAGCTCTGTCGGACTGCCGAACGCGATCAACCGACCGTTGTAGATCAGCCCAAGCGTATTGCAGTGTTCGGCCTCGTCCATATAGTGGGTCGTCACGAACACGTCACGCCCTGCCCGGCCAGGTTGTAGATCAAGTCCCAGAAGGCCCGCCGCGAAATTGGGTCCACGCCAGAGGTTGGCTCATCGAGGAATAGCACGCGCGGCTCGTGCAGAATGGCACAGCCAAGCGCGAGGCGCTGCTTCCAGCCTCCGGAGAGGGCGCGGGTTAATATCCGTTCCCGGCCCACAAGCCCGGCCATCTCCAACACCCAGCGTTTACGGTCAGCGCGTTTGGCCTGCGGCACCTTATACACGCCGGCGTAAAAGTCCAGATTCTCTTCGACCGTCAGATCGTGATAGAGCGAGAACTTCTGCGACATGTAGCCAATGTGGGGCTTGATGCGGCTCTGCTCACGCAGAATGTCGTACCCGGCTACCGTGCCTGTTCCCGCTGTCGGCGGCAGCAGGCCGCACAATATGCGGATCGTCGTCGTCTTGCCGCTGCCGTTTGGGCCGAGAAAGCCAAAGACCTCGCCTTCGCGCACACTGAACGAGAGGTTATCCACCGCCGTAAAGTCCCCGAACTTCTTGGTGAGGCCGGCGACAGAGACGACAAGAGAGTCACGACGGAGGACGGAGGACGGAGAACTGAGGACTGAGGTGTCCGTCATCCGTCCCTTCGCTTCGCTCAAGAGCAGGCGTCCGTCGTCCGTTGTCTTTTCCAGCATCGCCACGAAGACATCCTCCAGCCCCGGCGTGGTGCGGCGCACGTCGGACAGCCGGATGCCGCTGGTGCGCATGTCGTTTTCAAGCGCAGACAAATCGCGGTCGCCACCAGAGGTATCCGGCGGCTGGACGAGCAGATGCACGCGCTCGCCGAATACCTGCACGTGCGAAACCCCTGGCTGAGCGCGCAGTTGGGTCACCGCTTGGCGTTGGGGTTCGGCCAGCAGGTCAAGCATCTCACCCTGCAGGCTGGCTCTGAGCGCGGCCGGCGGGTCGCAGGCGACGATCTCGCCCTGGTGCATGAGGGCCACGCGGTGAAACCGTTCCGCTTCGTCCATGTATGGCGTCGAAACAAAAATGGTGATCCCCTGCGCCAGGAAGTCCTTCAGCAGCAGCCAGAAGTCGCGGCGGCTCACCGGGTCAACCCCGGTCGTCGGCTCGTCGAGGAACAGCACCTGCGGCGCATACACCAGGGCACAGGCCAGGGCGAGTTTCTTCTTCATCCCACCGGAGAGATGCTCGGCGCGACGGTCGGCGGCGCGGTCGAGCCGAGCGAAGCGGAGCAAATCGCCGATGCGGCGCTCCCGTTTATCGGGCGGAATGCGATACAGGTCGGCAAAGAAGTCGAGGTTTTCTCGAACGCTGAGCGAGCCGTACAATGTAAAGCCCTCGGACATGTAGCCGATACGCCCGCCGAGGGCAGAGGGGTGCGCCACCACGTCCACCCCGGCGACCATGGCGTGGCCGGCGCTGGGGCGTAAGATGCCACAGAGCATCTGCATCGTCGTCGTCTTGCCCGCGCCATCGGGCCCGACCAGGCCGAAGAGTTCGCCCTGCTGGACCGCCAGGTCAATGCCGCGCACGGCTTCGACTTTCTTCCAGCGGTTGCCGTAGGTCTTCGCCAATTTCTGTGTTGCGATCACGATGTCGACCATAGAGTTCCCCAGCGCATCCACCGGTCACAGATGACGGTAATCCACCAGTTCCACATCAGGCGCACGACGCAGGTCGTGGATCAGCCAGTGGCTGCGACGGCAGTCTACCGTCACCAGCACCCGTCGTCCAGGGTCACGCCGGACTGCAGCCAGGATGTTGTCTAAGAGCGCCCGGTTGGCTTCACTCCAGGCTTGTTGTGCCTCTGGACCGCTCAACCAGGCGATCAGGGTGCAGATGCTGTGGCATGTGACTCCAAAGAGCGCGGAGTTGATCGCTCGTGGTCCACTGGCCAGTCGCTGTATCCGTCGTAACAGGCTGTTCAGCAGGCGAACTATGAGGCGACGTAGACCGAGCAGGGTTCCGCCCTTGGGGGCGATGAGTTCACTGCCTTTTGAGCTACGCACCGGAACAATCACAATATCCGTCTGTCGCGATAAGGGCACCAACACCTCACGGTATTCGGGCAACGCTGTGCTCAGGTCGCCCGACTGCCAATCCTCCGGGCGGATCTCCGCGCACAGCAGGTCCGGCTGCAGGTCTTTGACCAGGCGGCGCAGCGTTTTCAGGTCGTATTTGATCGGCTCCTGGTGCAGTTCGGCCAGCGTGCCCAATACCGCAATCCGAGTCCTGACTCCAGGTGTTTCTTCAGCGTCGGTCATGCTCATACTGTAGGCCCTCCCTCATGCCGTCACAAGCGTAAAGCTACGCATTTGCATATCCGTAAGATTACGGATTTCTCTGTGAAAAGGAGAAGAGGATGAACGATACAAGATGGATGATCGTCCGTCGTCGGTCAGCTATGAGGACAGCCAGCCCTCTCGCACAGCGATCACGGCGGCCTCGGTGCGCGAATGAATGCCCAGTTTTTCGTAGATATTGGCCAGATGGCTCTGCACGGTGCGGACGCTGATGAAAAGCGCCTGGGCGATGTCCCGGTCGCTCAGGCCGCGTGCCAGATAGGTCAGCACTTCCCGTTCTCGGGCTGTAAAATCCTTAAGGCTCGGGCCGGGCTCCTTGGTAGCGTGGCCAGCCAGACGGGCGACGAGGCCTGGAACAATCGCCGGGTGCAGGGTTAACTCACCCCGGCCAACGGTATGCACTGCGCGCACCAGTTCGTCTGGGTCGGCATCGAGGGGCAGGTAGCCAATGGCGCCGGCGGCCAGTGCGGCCTGAACGCGCTCCGGGCGGGTATCCGGCGACACGACCAGCACGGGGATGTCTGGCCGGGCAGACCTCAGGCGCTGCACTCCAGAGGCACAATCCTGGCTCGCCGTGCTATCGCTGCTGATCACCACATCCGGTTGAAGTCGTAACAGCAGTGCCAGCGCCTGGTCTACATCTGCGGTCAGCCCCACGATGTACAGGTCCTCGTCTCGGGCCAGCAGCAGTCGCAGCCCTTCAAGGGCCAGCTTGTGTGGGCAGACGATCAGAATACGAAGCTGCTGTCTGGGGGTGGGTTCCATTAGCCATGCATCAATCGGTCAGCGGCCCGATCTTACCGCACACTGGGCGGGCCGGCTTTGAAGCCGGCGCGTTCGACCACGGCGACGAGTTGGTCCGGATTCGTCCGTCTGGGGTCATACTCGATGTACGCCATCTCGATGACCGGATTGACGTAAACCCGCACCACCCCGGGAGCGCGTGTCAGAACGCGCTCGATAATCAGCCCCCCGCCACAGGCAAGATCGTAGATGGGCAGCGTAATGCGTTGGTTCTTCACGCTCGTTTCCATTTCAGGTCGTGTGTTCATCGCTACCTCCTATCCCAGCAGGTACCCACCTCTGTAGTTCTAGAATAGCCCCATTCCCTGAGGCACAACTGAGGCAAATCTGAAGGTTTGCTGAGGATTTACGAAATCAGTCGGCAGCAGCCAGTGGTCAGTAGTCAGACTGATCACAGGGCTCTTCACGCTGGCGATTATGAAGGCTCATCGTAGAGCACGCCCTGTTTTGCCGCATATCCATAATCGAAGGTGTGCTGCGCATGGAATCCACCCTAGCCGATACCAAAGTATCGGCTAGGGTGGATTGGGGAACTATGAGGACAGACAGACTGTTAGGGAGGCGTCATCGATCCAAAGCGAGGTGACGCCGTCGCGACCGTTGTTATATGAGCCAAAGCGGATAGTGACCGTTTGCCCGGCAAACGCGGTGAGGTCAAACTCAGCCTGCTGCCATGTCCCGGCATTGCTATGCTCCATGAGGAGCGTATGCCACGTCCCACTCTCGTCCCGCATCACGACATACTGTGAGTCATTTACTGGGTCATCGGTGAGAGGCAGCCACCCAAAGCGCAGAATAGCGCTGGTCGCCTGGGCGGGGATGCTCACGCTCTGCTCGATGGATGAATAGCTGTCCATGTTCCAGCCACCGGGCGGGACGCCGGTGAGTATAGACCGACGGCCACCGTCGTGGCGCAGGTCGGTGTATGTAGCCACGCGTTCGGTGACGTTGATGGTCCAGCCGCCATCGCTCTCGAAATCGCCATTGGTGAATAACTCCTGGCAAGCGCTCGGGGGCGGCGTCGCGCCCGAATCGGGGGTGGTCCCCGGCTTGGGAGTAGGTGGTGCAGGCGTGGGTGATGCACCCTGCCCGACCGTCACCGTTACATCCAGCGTCGGGCTGCCCCGATCCGCGAACCAGGTGACGTTCTCCTGGACCATATCCCATTTGAGCATATAGACGCCTGGCTTGCCTGGCGCCGTGAGCCGGATATTAAGGCTGACCTCCTCAGAGGGGCCCAGATCACGCGGCAATGCTTTGCGGTGGTCGTCCTCTGGCGGCTGGATGACCTGCTGGCTATTCTGGTCATACCAACGGTAGCCCAGGTGAACAGGGTGATCGCCGCTGGCGGGCCAGGTCATCGAGCCGGTGTTGCGGACCGTGACATTGACCCGGACGGTCTGGTGAGGAGCGATGGTCATGGGGGTAGTGTGCGCGCCGAACTGGGCGCGCCGCGCTGGCAGCGTGCCCTGCTGCATGAGCTGCCGCGTCGCCTGGCGAATTGGGTCGAGATCGACATAGAGATAATCGCCGGGGCAGGAGGTGATGTCATAGTCACGGTGCCCGGCGATATTGGGCGCCGTCACATCTATGAAGAGGCTCTGGCCCAGCGGGTCAATGCCGTTGCGCGCCGCCACCCAGGCGCAGAGCTTCGCGATGGCGTTGACGAGTGTGGATGAGGGGTCCGTACTACCGGAAGCATTGCCGAAGGTGCCCAGCACGCCGATGCCGACACTACCGACGTTGTAGGAGGTCGTGTGGCCGCCGACGACATTAGCACCGCCAGCGCGTCCTTCGTAGATGTTGCCGTAGCGGTCTACCAGGTAGTTATAGGCGATGTCGCCCCAGCCGCGGACGACGGCATGGTAGTAGTAAATCGCGCGGACTATCGCGGCTGGATCGGCCTCATCATTGCCGGTAACGGTATGGTGGATGATAATCTTCCGCACCGGGCTGTACTCCGGCGGCCAGGTCATCCAATCCTCGTTCGCGCCCCACTCTGCTCGCGAAATGATGGTTGGCTGGGGGACGTTCTGAGCTTCTATCGGTGCACTGAGACCCGCACTACGAGCAGACCTCGACTGGCGGGTCTGTGCCGATCCCATGATCTGAGCGGTGCTCGGTCCGCGTGAGGCATCAATGGGGACGAGGCTGAGTGCTCTGAGCGTCGGTAGGTGATTGTTTGGGCCTCTGAAACGGACGCGGGCCTGTGCCCAGCGTTCGCCCGGTGCGGCGGTGATCAGGTTCTCAAAGGACCGGCGGCCATCGCCGTCGAGTCCCGGCGTATACAAGGGTGCCCAGGGCGACCAGTGTTCGGTGTCCGCCCCGCTGCGCACTTCGATCACCAGATCGGTGTCTTGCGGAATATCGGCATCCAGGCGCACGGCCAGAGCAGTGGGAGATAGACTCAGGAAAGTTGGGGCGGACCAGGCTCTCATGTCCCCTCCCCCGCCCTGCCTGACGTTCCCCGGCGGGCCTTCCTTCAACTTCGAGGCGTCTGCTATGCCGGCGATGATTTCAGAAGAGGCCTTCTCTGAACGCATGATCAGGCCGTAATAAGGCAGAAGGATAGGGATCCCTGTCGCGACTGCCGCCCCAGCGGCGATGCGCAAGAAGTCGCGGCGGCTGAGCAATTTAGGATCATCTGAAATGACGCCAATGTTCATGTCGGTTCTCCTCATTGCCTGTTACCAACGTTGGATAATCCCAATGGTGAGCCTGCCTAACCCTTAATGGAGCTCAGGCACGGGTTGTGGCTGTACATAGGGCTGATCCTCGCCAACCACTTGCCGACATGCTGCAGGATCTATGCCCTTTCCTGAGGGCGAGCTGAGGCTCACTTGAGGATTAGCTGAGGATTTGGAGCCGAACTGGGAAGCTCAGTAGTGAGTTCAGGCGTTGACTGGGAGCGAAACTACGGCGGTCGTGCCACGGCCCGGCTCGCTGGTGAGACTGATGTGACCGCCGTGCTCCTCGACAATCCAGTGGGCGATGGATAGACCGAGTCCTGTGCCGCCCGGATCACGGCTGCGAGCCGGGTCGGCACGATAGAAGCGCTCGAAGACATGCGGCAGGTCTTCCGGGGGGATGCCAACGCCGGTGTCGCGGACGATGATTTCGGCGCTGCCATCGTGGCGCTGCAGCCCGAGCGTCACTTGTCCTCCAGCAGGGGTGTATTTGAGCGCGTTGTCCAGGAGGATCAGCACCAGTTGCTTGAGACGGTCCTCATCGGCCATAACCTTGACCGGCTCGAATGGCTCGAGGATAAGCGTCTGCCCCTGGGCAAGCTGGCGTGCCTCGCGGAAGGCATCCAACACAACTGCGTCAAGGTCAACGGGCCGACGCTTAAGGTGAAGGCCGGCATCGGCCCGCGCCAACGCCAGCAGGTCGGCGACGAGGCGGGTCAGACGGCCGGCCTCGCGTTCCGCCTCAGCCAGCGCCTCGGCTCGATCCGCTTCCGACATGTCCTGCTGGCGGCGCAAGAGTTCCAGGTTGCCCTGGATGGCGGTCAAGGGGGCGCGCAGTTCGTGGGAGGCATCCGAGACAAAACGCTGCTGCAGGCGGTAGGCCGTTTCAAGGCTCGCCAGCATTTCATTGAACGTCTCGGCCAGGCGACCGAGTTCATCACGGGAGGGTGGTGCTTCGATACGGCGTGAGAAATCGCGTGACAACGCAATGGCCCGTGCCGTCTGGATCATCCGGCTGATCGGCCCGAGCGCCCGCTTAGCGACTGCCCAGCTCCCGACGAGTGCTGCGGCCAAGCCGGCCACTCCCATCAGGAGCAAGATGGCGCGCAGCCGCGCCATCGAGGCATCCAGCCGACCCAGGGGGGCCAGTGCCTCGATATACCCGGCGACGATCCCATCACGCTGGAGGGGCAGGATGTAGACACGCCAACGCTGTTCAGCCGTGCTCAGCAGGCCAAAAGCCCCGCTACCGGGCGCGGGTGGGGGGCCGGTCAGCGGCGGTACGAGCCCGGCCAGGGCGTCGAAGGCCGGGCCGGCTGGCGTCCTGAGCACGGCCTGAGGGTCAATAGGTGGTAGTATCCCCGCACCAGGTGAGGCTTCTCGTAAGACGCCCGTGGGGTCGTAGAGGCGCAAAGCGACCTCAAGGCCGCCACTCCCTTCAACGAGGTGAGGCTCGGCGGTCAGGAGGGCGGTCTCGGCAACGGCGTGGCTGGCGCTCGTCACGAGCGCGCGGTCGAGGTCATCGTAATGCCCGCGGGCGTGGAAGGCATAGCTCAGCAGCCCAACGAGCAGGAGCACCAAGGCAAAGAGGCCCCCATACCACAGGGCCAGGCGCAGGCGGATTGACACTGGTTACCTTGATCCCTCTGAATAATCCGTCGAGTCCCTTATTCCTCGCGCAGCGCGTAGCCCGCGCCCCGGATCGTGTGAAGCAGTCGTGGTTCACCTTCCGCCTCAAGCTTCTGGCGCAACTGCTTCACATACACCTCCACGACGTTCGCGTTGCCGCCGAAGTCATAGCCCCAGATCCGGTCGAGCAAGACCTCCTTCGAGAGCACCTGCCGGGGGTGTAAGAGGAACTCTTGAAGCAGCTTGAACTCCAGGCTCGTCAGAGGGATGTCGCGCCCACCACGACGGACGGTATGGCTGCCGGTATCAAGTGTGAGGTCGGAGAAGCGCAGCACCGGCGGCTGCTCGGCGTCTCGCCGCCGCAGGAGAGCGCGCACGCGCGCCAGGAGGACCTCAAAGGTGAAGGGCTTGACAACGTAATCATCTGCGCCGGACTCCAGCCCCTGCACCTGGTCGGCTGGGGCATCCTTCGCCGTCAATAGAAGCACGGGCAGCCGTAGGTCGGCGGTACGCAGGCGCTTAAGCACGTCCAGGCCGCTCAGCCCTGGCATCATGATGTCCAGGATGACGAGGTCTGGGGGGCGTTCGCGGGCGATCGCCAGCCCGGCCTCACCCGATCCCGCTGTGTCAACCGTAAAGCCCTCATAAGACAGGCCGCGCTTGAGCAAGCTGGTCACAGCGGGATCGTCGTCAATCACCAGGATACGCTGCACGGGGGATTCCCTCCTTCCCTCACAGGATGCCTGCTGGCAGACATGCGGTGTATTGCGTCTCTCGTGATATGCTCGGCATCTGACAGAAGACTATCACAATTTATATCTCACTGCCAAATGCTAACAGAATACCCTCCAGCCGGTGACCCAGGTCGGAGAGGCGGCGCATCTCCTCTGGGCTATGGGAGCCTACACGATGCCGTTTCATCTAAAAGGGATGGGCCTCCTTCTGCTCATTTCTCGTTCTGGCTGATCCCGGCCTGGATCGCGCGCGTCTCGGCTGGCCAGGTGCTCTTGATATAGGCCAGTACTGCCCAGATCTCTTCATTGCTCAGGACATCCCCAAAAGCGGGCATGGTGTTCGGCGCATCGGGCGCATACGCCTGGCTGCCCTTCGTGACGATCTCAAACAGCAGCCCATCGGCGTGGTGCCAGGTATGCCCGGAGGCATCGTGAGGTGGAGCAGGCATAGCGCCGGAAGGCAGCGGCTTCTTCCAGTCCGGCTGGCCCTCCAGGTTTGCGCCGTGGCAACGGGCACATTGCGCGGTGTACACCTGCTGCCCCAAGGCCACCTGCGCCGGATCCTCCGGGTTGGCGGGCGAGGCGCTGGCCCGGTCGCGAAGCGTAGTCGCGATCCACACAATCGCCAGGAGGCTGGCAAGACTGAGGGCGAAAACGGATACGCGGCGCCACGATAGTCGAGAGATGCCAGGATGCGCGACCGGATGCATGGGGACCAGAACTAGAGCACGTCACCCCGGCTGCGCTTCCACGTCCACCCGATGACGTAGCCTCCGATCGCGCCGCCGAGTGCAGCCAACCAGTGCACGAAATGCGGACGCGCGATCAGGGTCGCCTCGGCGACGAGATAAGTCCCGATTGTCATGCCTGCTGTCCATAAAAGTTCAATGATCGCCATCCCTTGCGACTTGTCTCTGGACTTGTCATGGGCGCTTGCGGGTTTGATGATCCGATATTTGCTCATGCTGCACCTCCGGTCTCTCAGTCAATGTGTCAGCCATCTCTTTACTCTTGAGTTTCCTCAATTCCCGGCGCCTACTGTGCTGGCTTCACGTAGAAGGTGAAGCGCACTTCGGCCTGCTCGCCACCCTTGCTCAATCGGACACGCATCCACCAGTCGCCGACATCGGGAAAGCGCGCGTTCCCCATGAATATCGCCATGCCGCTGCTGTCGGACATCGGCTCTCCCTGGCCGGAGCCAACCGGCCGGTCGTCGCCTTTCCGGCCATACTCGAACCGCAGACTGTCGAGCGTCACCGGGCGTTGCCGCGTGGTACTCATCGTCATGAAGCTCAAACCCACTACACCGGTGGGCAGGGGCGGGTCCGGATTGGTAGAGAAGCGCACGGTGACCAGGCCATATGAGCCGAGGTCGGCAACGGCGTCGCGGTTGGGGGCGTTTTGAATGATTGCCCGCGTGCCCGAAACCATCAAGGCGAGTATGGCCCCGCTGACAACCAGGTACAGCAGCCAGAGGGGTTTGTGCTTGGGGTGCGCAGCCGTCATGGTGCAGTCTCTACAATGGGGATGCCTTCCATTTCCGCTTCGACCGGCGCTGCAGCGGGCCGTGACCAGATCCTCATCAACCATAAAGCGGCCGCCAGGATCAGGAGGCCGATGACTTGCGCAGCACGGAAGCCTCCGACCCAGATCACGCTATCGCCGCGGAAGGCTTCGAGAAAGATGCGCGCGGCGGCGGAAAGAGCGACTGCCAAAAGGAAATTCAGCCCTGCCCCCGGCCGGCCCAGGGGCCGCTTCCATACGACGACCAACGCCGCTAGGGCCATCAGTGTCTCATAGATTTGCGATGGATGGCGGTAATCGTCCCAGAGATAGATGGCCCAGGGCAGTTGCGCCGGCGCGCCGAAGGCATCGCCGCTCAGGATGTGTGCGGCCCCAAGAGCCACCATGAACACCGCCAGCCCCGGTGCGAGTGCGTCGAGCGTGGGGCGGAGCGGAAGCTGCTTGCGCCAGCCAACCAACGCAGCGGCGGCAATGCCGATGGCCAGACCGGCGTCGGGTGAAAGCGTGCCGGGCGTGAGCGCGAACAGGCTGAGCGGGTTCCCCAGGTAAACGCTCAGGTATCGAGCGGCATAGGCCAGACGCGCGCCAATAATCCCGGCGACCAGACCGTAGAAGATCAGGTTATAGATGGCGGCAACGTCGAGTCTGAGGCGGGCGGCTTCTTTTTCGGCCAGGGACGATCCGATCCAGAGGCCGGCGAGCAAGGCCAGACCGGGTAGTTGTACCAGGAAGGGTCCGAGGCGCACAAAAGGCAACATTACGGCGACTCCTGAAGCAGGTCTTCGACTTTGGACTGGATCGTGGCCTCGTTCATCGGCCCGCCCACGACGACCGTGCGGATGACGCCTCGACGGTCCACAAAGAACGTGGTGGGCAGGCCGCGCAGCAGGTAGCGCGCACTCACCGCACCGGTGCGGTCGAGCGGAACAGGGAAGGTCAGGCCGAAGTTCTGAACGAAGGCGGCTGCGTCCGCCTCGCTGTCTTGAAAGGTAGTGTTGACGCCGAGCACTACCAGCCCCTGGTCTTTGTACACCCGGTACACGTTCTCAATCGCCGGCATCTCGGCCCGGCAGGGCGGGCACCAAGAGGCCCACAGATTGACTACCACCACCTTGCCGCGCAGGTCGGAGAGCGTCACCTGGCCGCCGCCCAGTACGTCGAGTGTGAAGTCCGGGGCCGAGAAGCCTTCGCGCGGGCTGGGGGGCGGCGCGCCGCCGGAAGTGGCCGCTGGCGGGACGCGCGAGAGCAATGTCCAGCCCACACCCAGGGCAAGGACGATGATCGTCAATATCGTCCAGCGGCGGGAGGATGGCAGGAGCGTCGCCTCAGTCATCGGTCAATTCTCCACGTGCCTCAACCCGCCGATGGCGTGCCCGCTGAGATAGCTGATATAGGCCGGGACGAGCGGCAGCACACAAAGGGAGAGAAACGAGAGCAGCCCGGCCGCCATCGCAATCAGATAGGTCGGCGTCGCCGTCCCACCGAACGGCAGGTCGAAGTATAGACGGTTGCGCTGCGCCCAGATCGCGATCAGCGCCATCTGATTCGTCAGCATCATCAGGCCAATGACGATCAGGAACAGCCCGCTGATCCTCTCCGACGTGCGCAGGTGACGGCGAAAGCGGCGCACAAAACGGGCCGCACGGTCCACAGTGCTGGCGGCCTCACGTCCTGCGGGTCGCCGTTCGCGCTCTCTGCCCCCGTCGTCGAGGACCGAGGAATGAGTGTCGGCGGCGAGGACAACCGGAGTCGGCACCAGGGTGCCTGCCGGCTCACGCACAAGCACCTGGATCGGCTCAGGCAGGCGGGCAACATAACGCGGCGGCAATGCGCGTAGGATGCCCGGCAGAACTGCCCAGCCCACTGCTACTAAGACAACCAGCGCGATGACGGAGACAGAGATCAGCCTCTGGCGACGGTCCACATTCATATCTTACCACATGTAAGACCCCCACGCAAATAAAGGGTCGGCGTCCCTACCATCCCAGTAGCAGGGCGGTCCCGGCCATCGTCCGCCTGGCGCACTCGTCGAACGATGGCAGGTGCCCGGCCGCTGGCGCGAAGGCGATGACCAGCAGGACGATGAGCCAGGTCAGGCTTACCCCCAGCCTCGGCAGGGGAAAGAGGGGCTGGGGGCGTGCGGGATCGAGGAGCGCCAGCAGCCGCGCCTCAGTCACACTGAGTTGGCCTATGAGGGTGAACTCCGGCAGGGGAGCTGGATGGACAGCGAGCAACTTGCGTAGCGCGCGTGCCAGCGGCAGGGCGTCGCCCATAGTGTGCACCGCGTGGTCATCGGCCGCGATCTCTTTGGCGACGCAATAGCCCCCCCCCAGATCGCGCGCCACCGGAACGAAGAACAATGCCCGGCTCAGACAGCGCACTACCAGGATCTTCAGCGGGTCATACGCACCCAGGTGATGCGCTTCGTGCCGCAGCACGGCCTCCAGTTCTTCATCCGTTAATACGCGCAGTAGTTCGGTCGAGAGCCAGACTTTCGGCCTAAATAGACCATGCGTGAAGACCAGTGGGCGGCCGGCGCAGGTGAGGACCACGCTTTCGGTCAGACCGCACTTCTGTGCCAGACGGCGCAGGCGCGGCGTCGGTGCACAGCGGGTGACTGCAAGCGGCGCCATCCACCGCCGCGTCATCAGCGTGAGGCGTAGAGCCTCGCCAACTGCTAAGATAAGACCAAGGCCCAGCGGCAGGAGGAACGACAGGCGGCCTAAGTCCCCACCGTGCGCTACCATCTCATCCAGCGTCCGGCGGCAAACCGTCACAACCAGCGCCAGCGTCGCTTCCGACCCCCGTTCCGATAAAGCCAACCCGAGGACGACGGCCAGCGTCGCCAGTGCGGTGAGCAGCGCCAACGCCACATCGGCGCGACGCCAGAGCTTGCCCTGAGCTTGCGAAGGAAGGGGCGCGCCCTGAACTGTCGAAGGGTCAGGCACGGCGACTTTTACCTTCGACCAGTTTGCGTTCGACCAGTGTCGCCAGGTCGCTCAAGCGGGCACGGTCGCTTTCGGCGACGGCGTCCACAAACTGCGCGATCACCGCCGGACCGAAATCGGCGATCAGGCCATTGAGCACCTGCCGTGACAGGTGCTCGAACAGTTCTTCGCGAGTGAAGCGCGCCTTATAGACGAAGGCGCGTGAGACCTTGCGGCGTTCGAGGAAGCCCTTGGTCACGAGGCGGTTCATCACGGTCATCACCGTTTTGTAGTTGGCGTGGCCGCCCAGGTGATCCACCACGTCTTGCACAGTCGGTTCGTCCAGGGCCCAGATTGCGTTCATGACCCTGGCTTCGAGTTCACCGAAGAGCCGCGAGAGGCCGTGTTGGTTTAGGCGAAAGGCACGGAGGTGCATCGTAGGCTCCTGATCGGGATTATATACTATATTATCCATCAGAACCAATGGCGTCCTCACATGATTACGCCCACGCCCACGAGTGCGATGGTCGCGCCCATCAGATCAAAGCGGTCAAGGCGCCAGCGCTCGAATACCATTCCCCACAAGATCGAAAACACGACGAAAATGCCGCCATAGGCCGCGTAGATGTGCCCGAATGCGGCTTCACTTTGGAATGTGGGAATCACACCGTAGAGAAACAGAACCGCACCGCCCAGGATGCCGAGTAAAATTCCCCTACCCTCGCGCAGTCATTGCCACACGAGGTGCCCACCACCCATCTCCGCCAGGCTCGCGGCAACGAACAGGGCGAGACCACGAATGATTTCCATCTTCTACTCCTTCACTCCTCTAAGGCGGATGCGCCCCTACTCCAGGTGACGCTGTCGCTACGCCAGTTGTACACCGTCGCTGGACTGACAGCCATGACTTCCGCCACCTCTTCTGGACGTTTACCCAGATGGAGCAAGCGGATGGCAGTGGCGCGTTGGTGCACTTCGGGTCGCTTACCGGTGCGGCTCGCTCGTTCCGGGCCTGCCTGTTGTTCCTTTGTCCGTTCGAGCTTCGCGGCCATGTCCCCGGTTTACCACGATTCGACCGCCGGTCTAAACTCTTTCGAGTGACTACTCAGCACTCTAGTTTAAGCAAGCTTGCAGAGCTAATACTCGATTATTTGCGTACGGTGATTGTTGTTGCTTTGGTAATTGGGCAAAGCAAGAGTGGTTATATTCCGCTTATTGACGACGTTCTGGTTTCTGAAGGCAAACGCAATGAGTTGATCGAACTGCGTATAAGAGCAAAAGCATTGTTGTAAAGCGGATGAGCAAAAATGAGATCCTGGCGTTCGGGGACGAGAACAGCCAACGGCTACAGGAACAAGGGCAGAACCTATTCAGTGCATTGTCTGCTGATTTATAGCTTGCGTGTAGAGCCTATCCAGGCCAATGCGGCATGACTGGGACCAACGCACGAGCGGCCGCTCGTAAACTGCCCACTGTCCCCTGCGGTTAGTACTAATCGGCCTTGCGAAGCGCCCTGGATTGTGCTACAGTAGGAATCTGAGATAGGCCCACAGGGAGCATGCATGGCCGAAAGAATCCTGATTGTAGACGATGACCGCGATAGCCTGACCTTGATCGGTCTGATGTTGCAGCGCCAGGGGTACGAGATCGCCTCAGCCCAGAGCGGTAGCCAGGCGCTGCAGATGGCCGACATCCATCCGCCCGACCTGATTCTGCTGGACGTGATGATGCCTGACATGGACGGGTTTGAAGTGTGTCGCCGGCTACGCACCATGCCGCGCCTGGCGCAAATCCCGGTGATTATGTTCACCGCCAAGACATTGGTCGAGGACAAGGTGGCCGGCTTTGAGGCCGGCGCCGACGACTATCTCACCAAACCTACCCATCCCCAGGAACTGGCGTCGCGTGTGAAGGCCATGCTCAGCCGGGCGAAAAGCCAGCCGCAGCCGACAGCGACGATAGCCACAGCCAGCCGCCGCGCCAGCGTCGTCGCTGTCATGGGCGTGCGCGGTGGCCTGGGAACAACTACCGTTGCGCTCAACCTGGCAACAGCCCTCTTGCAGAGCGGCCAGGAAGTCATCTTCGCCGAATTCCGACCCGGCGCAGGCACCGCCGCACTCCAGCTTGGACTCAATAAGACGTATGGCCTGACCGCGCTGATGGGCAAGCCCCTCATGGACTTGCACTCGGCCACGGTCGAAAGCGAACTGGCCACCCATACCAGCCATCTGCGCCTCCTGCTCGCCTCACACCAGCCGCTGCAAACCGCGCTGAGCCTGTCACCGGAGTACGCGGAGGCCATTTTGAAGTCGCTCAGCAAGCTGAGCGATATTGTCGTCGTGGATATCGGCACCGGCCTGCCCGAAGCGAACCGCCGCGTGCTTATGGCCGCCGATGAGATCGTGGTCTGCCTGGAGCCGGAGCGGGTCTCCGTCAGCCTGGCTCAAGCCCTCCTGGCCGAACTGGAGCAGCTCGGGGTGGCGCTGCCGCGCGTGCGCCTGGTTCTGGTCAACCGGTCGGCCGCGGGCACGGCCCTGGCTACCCCGGTCGTCGAGGACGCACTGCGGCATCAGATCACCCAGATCATCTCACCGGCGGCTGAGCTGGCCGATCAGGCCGTTGAGCAAGGCATGCCCATGATCCTGGTTCAGCCGGAGAGCGCGACCGCGCAACAGTTCCGCGATCTGGCCCTGAGCCTGGCTGTTGTCCAGCCCAAGAGCGCCACCGAGCAGCAGTTCCACGACCTGGCTCTGGACCCATCTGTCGCCAACTACGATAGAGCGCGCACGGGCGATGGAGCTGCGCCGGTGTGACGGGGCCGGCGCGGCCGCCATTGCACCGCTGGGACCTCTCACCCGCAGAGGCCCAGGCGCTCCAGCGCACGCTGGCAGCCCGCATCATTGAAGGACCGCCTCTAGAAGTAGGGGCACAGCGTGCTGTGCCCCTGCTCGTCGCCGGTGTGGACGTCGGCATCCAGGGGGAGGTAGCCCGCGCCGCCGTAGTCGTCCTCACCCATCCTGACCTCCGCCCAATCGAGCAGGCTACCTATGAGGCACCCGTAACTTTCCCCTATATCCCCGGCCTGCTGGCTTTCCGCGAAACGCCGGTCATCCTGGGCGCGGTCGCCCGACTTAAGCGACAGCCGGACGTGCTGATCATTGATGGTCAGGGGCGGGCACACCCGCGCCGCTTCGGCATCGCCTGCCATGTCGGCCTGTGGTTGGACCGGCCGACCATCGGCTGTGCCAAGTCGCGGCTGTACGGCTACCACAGTGAGCCCGGGCCGAACACCGGGGACTGGGTTCCGCTGACTGCGGACCACGATGTTATCGGCGCTGTCGTGCGCACCCGGCCGGGGACCAAG
Organism: Chloroflexota bacterium; assembly: GCA_902812335.1. Classification (GTDB taxonomy): domain Bacteria; phylum Chloroflexota; class Anaerolineae; order DSLN01; family DSLN01; genus DSLN01. The sequence continues at coordinate 21,044 of CADDZL010000009.1, forward strand.
CCGCTGTATGTCTCCATCGGCCACCGGATTGACCTGGACTCGGCCGTGCACCTCGTCCTGACATGCCTGAAGGGGTACAGGCTGCCGGAGCCGACGCGCCTGGCACACCAGGCTGCCGCCGGCGAGCATGTCGTTCCCACCGCTGAACAACCTTCGCTTTTTGATCCGCTGTAGCTCTTTCTCACTGCAAGGAACGCGGAAAAATACCACCGTTTTGCGCAGATTCTGATCTTCACTATCATATCAGTATCTCAGCGTTCTCTACGAACTCTGCGAAAGTCATCTCATCAATGCCTGTCACCCTGAGCGAAGCGAAGGGTCTCGGCCTGATGAGGCTGAGAGGCTTCGCTTTGTTCAGAATGACCGGATGATGGCCCCTGGCTATGAGATGGCTTCTGGGAGGAGCAAACGGATACTCAGGCCGGTAGCGATGGATGATGAGCCACTCAGCCGGGCCGCGCAACTGTTGCGGGAAGCGCACTACGTCATCGCCCTGACCGGCGCTGGCATCAGCACGCCCTCCGGCGTACCCGATTTCCGCAGCCCCGGCTCCGGCCTATGGGAACGGGTCGATCCGATGGAGGTCGCCTCCATTTACAGCTTCCGACGTGAACCGCAGCGCTTCTATGACTGGATCCGCCCCCTGGCCGGGTTGATGACCCTGGCGCAGCCCAACCCGGCTCACCGCGCGCTGGCCGACCTGGAAGCGCGTGGCCATCTCATGGCCGTCATCACCCAGAATATTGATGGTCTGCATCAGGCAGCGGGATCAAAGCATGTCATCGAGGTGCATGGCAGTCTGCGCCAGGCGACCTGTTTGCAGTGCTACCGGCGCATCCCGGCCCGCCCGGTCATCGAGCAGTTCATCCGCGATGGCGAGGTGCCGCACTGCCCGGCCTGTGGTGGCGTGCTCAAGCCCGACATCATCCTGTTCGGTGAGCAACTGCCGGTGCAGGCGTTATACCAGGCACGACAGGAAGCATATCGCTGCGATCTGATGCTCATCGCCGGTTCCTCGCTCGAAGTCGCCCCGGCGGGCGATCTCCCCCTGCTGGCGCACAGCAACGGCGCACGCCTGATCCTGGTCAACCTGGAGCCGACGCTGCTCGACCCGCTGGCCGACGCCGTCTTCCACGCCGACGTGGCCGACATCTTGCCTCGGCTGGTGGCACAGGTTGTGGGCCCGCTCGCCTGACCCGCGCCAGGGCGATTTCAAGTTGCGGCATCTGGCTTGCTGGCCGTCGCCCTCTACCTGGCTATCGGCCCGGACAGGCCGGATAGCCAGGTAGAAGCCTACACTGTGCTGTTCACCATTCCTCGACCGGTCCTCTATGAGTTGAATGAGCCTGCCCAGGTTAACGATGGCGTCCGCTTCGAGGTCGAAGCGCAAGGAGAGGGCGTTTACGTCGTGCGCAAGACGATTGGCGCGAGTGGCCAGGCATGGCTCCGCGACGACCCGGAGCGCAGGCTGCCCGCCGTTGTGGACGATGGCGATATCCTGCTCCCTGGTGGATATATGGTCCCACTCGGCACCAGTGTCAGTGATAGCAAGGTCTATGTGGTGTACAAGGACCTCAACGAGGCTGCCCCAAGCCCTGACCCCTTAGCTGGAAGACGATGCTACGATGGGACAACCAGCGATCCTTTCCAGAAAATTGCCTCCAACATGGCCGGTGGGGGTATACATCTGGGGGATGTTGCCAGTGGCCATCGGCAACGTAGTCCATGTGATGGACATTAGATCGTCAACCTGACACCGCCCTGACCCACGTCACTTCCTTAGAAGTTATGGTATAATGGGGGTTGAGCAGCCAGCAAGCCCCGCTGAGGGCGGCTGCCAGGAGTGGAGGTATGTCCGGACATAGTAAGTGGTCAACCATCAAGCGCAAGAAGGGTGCCGCCGACGCCAAGCGCGGCCAGCTCTTTACCCGTCTGGGACGCGAGATCGCCATCGCGGCCCGTGAGGGGGGTGGCGACCCCGAATCCAACTTCAAGCTGCGCCTGGCGGTGGACAAAGCCCGCGCCAATAACATGCCCAAGGAAAACATCGAACGCGCTATTCTGCGCGGCACCGGCGGGCTTAAAGGCGAGGACCTGGCCGAGGTCTGGTATGAGGGCTATGCTCCACATGGCGTGGCCCTAATGATCCAGGCGCTGACCGATAACCGCAACCGCACCATCTCGGAAGTGCGCCGCGCCCTGACCCGCGCCGGCGGCAACATGGCCGAGAGTGGAGCCGTATCCTGGCAATTCCAGCGCAAGGGCTACCTCAGTGTGCCCAGTGACAACGTGGACCCTGACACTTTGTTCGAGACGGCTGTCGAGGCCGGCGCCGATGATGTCATCATCGGCGATGACTCCATCGAGATCTATACCCCGATGGAGAGCTTCCAGGCAGTGCGCCAGAAGCTGCTGGAGGCGGGCATTGAGCCCAGCGAGGCCGACCTGACTATGGTCCCGACCACCACGATTGAACTCGACCCCAAAGATGCCTTGCAGGTCATGGGGGTCATCGAGGCCATCGAAGAACTCGACGATGTGCAGCAGGTGTTCTCCAACCTGAACATCACCGACGAGGCGATGGCCCAGTACGAAGCGGCTGCCGCATAGTCGCCGTCGGATTCATCCGATGGTTTTGGTCCTGGGGATCGATCCCGGCACAGCCACAACCGGCTACGGTCTGGTCCGCGAGGAGGGCGATACGTTGCAGGCCGTCGCCTTCGGTGTGATCCGCACCGAGGCCGGGGAACCGCTGGCAGAACGCCTGGGGACGCTCTATGCGCAACTCAGCGAGCTGGTACGCACGTATAACCCCGCCGCCGCGGCCGTCGAGGAACTCTTTTTCAGCCGCAACGTGCGCACAGCCATGGCCGTCGGCCAGGCGCGGGGCGTCGCCCTCCTGGCCCTGGTGCACGCCCATATCCCGGTGGACGAGTACACCCCGCGTGAGGTCAAGCAGGCTGTGGCCGGTTATGGCAACGCCAGCAAGGAACAGGTTCAAGAGATGGTGCGGCTATTGCTCAATCTGTCCGACGTCCCCCAACCGGACGATGCCGCCGACGCCCTGGCGATTGCCATCTGCCACCTGCACTCCATCCGCATGAAAACGCTGTTGGGATAACGCCGTGATCGCCAGCCTCAAGGGCCTCATTCAAGCTATCGGGCCGGACCATTGGATCATCGAAGTCGGCGGCGTCGGGCTGCGCGTCAATGTCCCGAGCACCCTGGGCGACGAACTGGGAAATCCAGGCGTCGGCCGGCCGGTGCACCTCTACACCTACCTGCATGTGCGCGAGAACGAGCTGGCGCTCTATGGGTTTGCCAGCGAAGAGGGGCGGGCGCTGTTTGAGATGCTCCTGGGCGTAAACGGCGTCGGGCCGCGCACGGCGCTCTCCATGGTATCCACCCTCTCACCTGAACTGCTCCACCGCGCCGTCATTCACGACGAGCCGGAGGTACTCCAGCGGGTGCCGGGCATTGGGCGGAAGACGGCTGAGCGCATCATCTTTCATCTGAAAGATCGGTTGAAGCGCGCTGCCGTGCCTGCGGCGTTGGGCACGATCAGCGACACCGACGCCGACGTGATCGCCGCACTGACCGGGCTGGGCTATAGCCTCATCGAGGCCCAATCCGCACTGCAATCACTGCCCCGCGACCCGGCTCTGCCCCTCGAAGAGCGCATCCGTCTGGCGTTGGGCTACCTGGCACCACGCTGACCGGCTTTAAGAGGATGCTGACAGACACAGATGCCATCATCAGGGCGTTGCCGTTGGAGTCGGTGTCAGCAGGAGTGGGACGCTGGAGCTGGCGCAGACGTTGAAGTCGCGGCCGATGATCACCCGGTAAGGGATCGGGCTTCCTGGCGCTGGCTGGCGAATGACCTGCCCAGGAGCCACATGGAATAGCTGGCGCAACCGCTGAAGCCAGGCGTTGTTGCTGCTGAAGTCTATGATGATCGTCTGAGCATAGTCCCGGCGGTCGGCATCGCTCAGGATGGCGGCAAAGCCCTCCTCGGCCAGCCGGTCGGCAGCCACCAGGGGCCAATCGGCCACCTGCGTGCCGTTCCACACCTCCACCGGCACTGAGACCCGCTCGACAGGCGGTGCCGGCGTGAAAGCATCGCGCAGGACGGGCTCGATGCGTTCCCAGTTCGGCAGGAGCACCCATTGGTGATCGGGCGTGGTCCAGACGGTGCCGTCGCTTTCGCTGATCGCCCGGCTCTTGATGCGGCCACTATCCAACCGTGCCCCAATAGCCGCCAGCCGGATGACATCAGTCAGGCCCAGGTCAGTCTGTACGGCGTCATGCAGGGCATTCCATAATTCGGGGACCTTGGGGATGACGTCAAGCCGCAGCGCCTGTTGCCAGGCGGCTCGCAAGACCTTCCGTTGCCGTCGGTCGCGGTCGAAGGCCGTGGTGGTGTAACGCGAGCGCACATACCATAGCGCCAGGTCGCCGTCCATATGGCGTATTCCCGGCTCCAGGGCGAAAGGCGCATAGCCGCCGGGGGCCTGTGGGTCGGCGCGCCAGTCTTCCAGATGACAATCCACCGACACATCAATGCCACCGAGGGCATCTACAATGCGTTTGAAGCCATCGAAGTCCGTCCGGATGTAATAGTCTACACGCAGACCCAGGTTGTAGCGCAGCGTTGCTTTGAGCAGTTCGGCCCCGCCATAAGCGTCCGCCGTGTTGATGCGGCTCATGCCCCTGCCGGGCACGAAAACGAACAGGTCTCGCGGGATACTCAGCAGGCTCACGGCGGGCACGTCGGGAAAAATGATCGCCAGGATAATGGCGTCAGCCCGGCCGCTATGCTCATCCTCACGCCGGTCACTGCCCAGGAGCAACAGGTTGATCGTCCTGACCGATGCTCTGATATCGGGCACCGGCGTGGGAATCGGTATCGTCGGCGTGGGAGTCACCGAACCCTCGAGGCCGGGCGTCCCTGTGATGGGCACAGCAACAGGCGTAGGCCATACCGCCACGGGCGGGCGACTCGGCAAGGCCGGCCAGGTGGGCAGCGGTGTCCCCGTCGGCGATGGTACAAACTGGGGCGTCGGCTTATCGCCAGGGTCGGACCAGCTCTGTACCGCCGGGGCTGCGCTCGCCCAGGCCAATGCCAGAACGGCGACCCCCAGAGCAGCCAGAGCCACCCAGCCGAAGTGTTTCTGGCGCGTACCTTTTCGCCCTCTGTGATCCATCATCGATCCGGCGTCGGCGTCGGTGAGATCACCATCACCGGTGGCACCCAGAACAACTGATAGTCAAGGAGAATCGTTGAGCTGCCCATACAGTTGGCCTGCTGAAGCCGTGCAATTGTTGTGCCATAGCGCACCGCCAGCCGGTACAGCGTCTCGCCCGGCAATAGCCTCACCTGGACCCAATTGGCCGGTGGGCCGCAGGCTCGCGGGGTGCGGGCTGGTGTCGCCGTTGGTGTGGGCGTGACGCTGGCCGTTGCCGTGGGCGAGGACGTGGGGCCAGGCGTCCGGGTGACACTTGGGCTGGGCATCGCACTCGGCGATGGGGTCGGAGTCGGGGTAGCCGTCGGGGCTCGGGACGTGGGCGATGCCACGGCGATAACGGCAGCGGTGGCGGTAAGCGAAGGGGCAGGCCTGGGCTGCGGACCGGTTGCCAGCCGGTCCCACGCGGCTAGCACCACTGCGGCCAGCACACTGAGGATCACTGCCAGGGCAATCACGGCGCCGGCGAGAACCGTTTGCCACTGGCCGGAGGATCTCATCACAGGGCCTCCCGCTGAACGAGCACCCTATAGCGCCAGAGACGAATTGGGAACCTCGGTGGCTTGATGGGAACCATTCAATGGGAGCAAGACGCTGGCCACCCGCGCGCCGGCCTCATCCTCCAGCCACATGCGCCCGCCATGTTGCTCGACCAGTTCTCGAACGGCAGACAGGTCGTGCTCGACCTCCACTTGGGAGCGGACCCGGATCAGCAGGCCGATGGACTCACCATCGTTCTGCTCAGCGGCCCGGTGTTCCGGGCGGGCTATCAGCCCAACCTCGCCGTTAGCAGGAGAAGCGGCACAGGCATGGCTGAGAAGCTGGGCAACGATCTCCGACAACACCTGATGATCGGCCTGAGGCATAGGCAGGCTGTCCGCGATCTCCATCTTGAGTGTCAGGCGCTTCTCACGCATATCCGGCCCAGCACGGCTGATGGCGGTCTCGATAGCCTCGACGGCGCTGGCAGGCCCGCTCGCCGGCTCTGCCGCTGCACTCGCCGGTGTCACCACCCGTATCAGATCGTCGAGCAAAGAGGTCAGCCGTGCCACGCTCTCTTCAGTCCGCTCGAGAAAGCGCTTCTGGCGGGGGTCGAGCGACCCCAGGCTCTCATTTGCCATCAGGTGGGTATAGCCGGCGATGACGGCGAGCGGCTGGCGCAACTGCTGCGCCATTTGCGCCACCGCCAGCAGGTTGGGGGGGCCGGGTGGCGGGGCCTCGCCCGCCGGACTCCCTTCGCGCTGGCGATCATATTGCGCCAGCCGTTCGCGCAATTGAGCCAGCTCGACCTCGCGCTGTGCCAGGCGCTCCCGCAGTTGGGCCAGTTCGCTCTCGGCCTGGGCAGGGGGCAGGGACAGTTGCGTTTCCAGCAGCGTCCCCATTTCCAGCAGAAGCTGGCGGTCACGGTTAGCGCGTTCATCGAGTTCATGCAGGTGCGTGGCCAGATCGCGCACTTCAGCACGGGCTCGTTCCAGTTCCGCTTCAAGCTGGGCGGTGCGTTCCGCGGCCTCCAATGGCACCTGGTGTAGGGCCACCTGAACCTGGCGCGCGGCGTTGAGCGCGACCGCTATCTGCCCGGCCAACGTTTCCACCAGACTACGCTGAGCCGGCGTCCATTCCTGGGAAGCGCGCGGCGCGCCGACCAACAGAGCACCTGGCGGGGCGTCCTCGACCGTCAGAGGTGTGATCAGGGCCGGGGCCAGGTTGCCCATATTGAGAGCCTCCGCCAGCGCGTCCAGCACGGGCGCAAGCGATTCCGCCCCTTCGTTCCCGTCACCGGCCTTGAATATCAGCGTTTCTTTCCGCTCCAGCGCCTGCCAAAGTGGTGCCAGGCTCTCCCCTTCTTCTCCCTGCCCGAAAGGGACGGTCAGGGGGCCACGGTTGCGCCAGGTGCCGGCCTCAGCCTCATACACTGCCGCCACGACTTGCGGCGGTTCGCCGGGCAAGATCACGGCACATACACCTGCCCGCAGCACACGCGCCCCGGTTACGGTGGCCTCTTGCAATACCCGTTCCGGATCAAGCCAGGCACCGATCCGGCCAGCCGCCTCCAATAACTCGACCGCCGCGGGGATCGTAAGTTCTGCCTGAGGCGCAGTGGCGGCTGGTGGTAGGGGCACGGCGACCGCCCGGCGGATGGCGATGAGAGCCAGCAGGGGCAGCGCAATCAATTGGGCCAGGCGCAAGACCGCGACCGGTTGGGGTGATGCCGGTGGCGTCAACAGGCGGACCAGATGCGCTGCCAGCAACACCAGGATGAGACCGAGGCCGAGAACCCAGTCGGCCGGCCGGCGCGAGAGCAGCGCCAATACCGCCCACCCCAGCAAGAGGACCTGCCAGCCAGACCACCAGACGGTCTGGAGGGCAAAGGGCACATCTGGCTTCAGAAGGACCAGGGCCGCCATGCTCGCGCCGAAGAGCACTACAGCCGATATAAATAGCTGATCACTTACCACCAGTGCCCAGACGATCAAGGCCACCCCAATGGCTTCGACGCTGTTCTCAACGACCGCCAACACTGTGTTGGCCGCAACCGTCGGGCCGCGCAGGAATACGATGAGCACGGCCAGGGCGTAAACAGCGCGGATGAGAAGCAGACCTCCCGTGGCGAGCACCAGGCGACGGCTGGCCGTGCCCCGTCGGGCGGCACTATAGGCCGCCAGGAGCGCAACCAGCAGCGATAGGTTGAGGACCCAGTGGTAGTACAGGCTGCCTGTTGGATCGGTAAGCGTCAATAGGGAATCGCTGAAGGAAGGCATCTGATCGAGCCTCACCCCTTGGCCGGCATCAGATGTGATTATATCACGCTTTGGCCTTGTGGCAATCGTGCCGTTTGCATTTCTACCTACCACGAAGTATACTGAGCCGCACGCGGGCGATCCCCATCTCCACCTTTCCCTTGGCTTCTTCTCCGGCGGTGAAGAGGGAAACAGGGCAGAGATATTCTATGGGAGGGAGACTACTATGACCATCTTCTCGCTGGCCCGCCCCTTGCGGTGGGCGGTTCACCTGGTCGTCCTGAGCGGATTGCTTCTGATTCCCCTGGGTGCCCCCAGCGCAGGCAGGACGAGCGGAACCGTCGGCTCACTGGCCGCGTTCTCGGACAAGATCGATCCGGCGGTGCTCGCAGCCGCGGCGAAATCCCCTGACGGCCAGGCTTATGCCCTGGTGTTCTTTAAGGAGCAGGCCGATCTGTCCTTCGCCAGGCATATGAACGACTGGAATGCACGCGGCTGGGCCGTATATCGTGCGCTCAAAGGTGTGGCCGACCGGACCCAAAAAGACGTTCTGGCCGGGCTGGCGGCCCGCAAGACCGACGGCGCGGTCGCTGACTATCACAGCTACTGGATCGTCAACCTGGTGACCGTTCGCGCTGACGCCGATACCTTGCGCTGGCTGGCCGCGCGCCCGGAGGTGGCTCGCATCTACCCGGAGCTGAAAATCGAAGCGCCCAAGCCCCAGCCGGTCAGCGCCGGGCCAGGCTCACCTGGCACGATTGAGTGGAACATCAGCAAGATCGGGGCACCGGACGTGTGGGCCACCTACAATGTGACCGGGACCGGCACGGTTGTCGCCAATGTGGATACAGGCGTGCAGTACGACCATCCGGCCCTGGTCAACCAATACCGTGGCAACCTGGGTGGCGGCAACTTCGACCACAACTACAACTGGTGGGACCCAACTCACGTCTACACCTATCCTTTCCCGATTGAGGATGGACACGGCACCCATGTCATGGGCACGGAGGTCGGCGATGATGGTGCCGGGAACCAGATCGGCGTCGCCCCTGGGGCCAAGTGGATCGCAGCTTATGGCTGCTGCCCCGACAACGATGCCCTGCTCTCGGCCGAGCAATTTATGATCGCGCCGACGGACCTCAACGGCAACAACCCCGATCCCGGCAAGCGCCCCAACGTCGTCAACAATTCGTGGGGCGGCCCCGGCGGCAGCCTGATCTTTAACGGGCTCATCGAAGCGCAACGCGCCGCCGGTGTCTTCCCGGCCTACGCCGCCGCCAACAGCGGCTCGGCCTGTGGCACGATGGGCTCGCCCGGCGACAACCCCGCGGTAGGTCTGAGCGTCGGTGCGACCGATAGCAACGACGCCATTGCCTACTTCTCCAGCCGTGGCTCGAATCCTTTCGGCGGCATCGGGCCGGATGTGAGCGCCCCTGGCGTGAGCATCCGCTCCGCCTGGCCCCCCGCTACCTATGCCGTCCTAAGTGGCACCTCAATGGCTACGCCCCATGTCGCCGGCTCGGTGGCGCTGATCATCTCGGCCGAGCCGATGATGGCCGGCAAGATCGATCAGCTTGAGGAATTGCTGCGGCGGACGGCCGTCGGGCTCACCTCCAGCCAGACCTGCGGCGGCGTGCCCGGCAGCCAGGTGCCCAACAACACCTACGGTTGGGGTCGCATTGACCTCAAGGCCGCCGTGGATATGGTCTGGCACGCCGGCACGCTCTCCGGTCAGGTGACCGACGCCGGCCGGTCGCAGGCGCAACCGTGAGTATCAGCCGCCAACTCACCAGCGGGCGCACGATTACCCTGACCCAGACGACCGACGCCAACGGCAACTACAGCTTCGTCGCCGGCGAGGGCACATACAATGTGCGCGTGGATGCCTATGGCTATAACGCGATGACAACCACGGGCGTCATCGTGGCCTGGGGGCAGGCCACGACGCAGGTCTTCAGCCTGACCGCCCTGCCGGTTTACACCGTCAGCGGCCAGGTGGGAGATGCCACGCTCCCTATCTATCTCTCCGCCAAGGTCGAGGCTCTCAACGTCCCCGGCGCGGTGGCGATCACCAACCCGACGGACGGGCAGTATAGCCTGGCGCTGGCACCAGGCACGTATACCCTACGGGCATCGAGTGAACCGGGGTATGCACCCGTGACCCAGGTGGTCACCGTCACCGGCAACCTGACCGGCGTCAATTTTGGGCTGCCCCCGCGCGACGATTACGTCTGGAGCGACAGCCGCCAGCCCGGCGGGCCGACCTACGAATGGATTGACATCACCGGCAGCGGCACTGTGTGGAACGCGCCGGACGATGGGCAACTATCCGTCAGCATCCCTGGCGGCTTCACCTACTACGGCACCAACTACGCCACGCTGTATATCAACTCCAATGGCTGGGTGGGATTCTCAGCCATCTCCCCGCCCAGCTTCATTGGCGGTGGTAACAAGATGATCCCGTTCGAGGGCCCTCCCAATAACGCCATCTACGGCCTGTCCGAGGACCTGAATGCGAGTAACGGCGCCCAGGGCCGGGTCTACTACCAGTATCTCTCTGACCAGAACCTGTATGTTATCGAATACTATCAGGTTCAGCACTGGGCCAGTGGCTTCCCGGAGACGTTCGAGATCATCCTGAACCAGACGGACAACACGGTCAAAGTGCAATATGAGACCGTAAGCTGGCCCGACTTCACCACCGTGGGTGTTGAGAGTAGCGATGGTAGCTACGCCACCGTCTACTCTTACGCTAACTCGGCCAGGCTGGAGGCTGGACGGGCGGTCCTGTTCACGCCGAAACGGGGCACGCTGATGAATTCCTTGTATCTGCCTATTGCCCTGCAGTAACCAGCGGACATACCGCCTGGGGGAGCGGAAGAGAAGGGGATGTCAGAAGGGCCGCCATGTTGGTGGCGGCCCTTCTTCGCGCCAACTGGATGTATGCGCCCCCTTGGGGGCAACGGGCGCGACGCTTCAGCGTTGCGCTGAGAGAGCGAAGCCCCTGCGGGGCCGAGGAAGACCTAACCCCCCCTATAAGGGGAGGGGCAGGGGGAGAGGTTAGCCCCACCGGCGGCGGGCGCGGCGCGCTACGGCCTAACACCAGGGCCGGATGGCCACCAGAGCAGGAGAT
>CADDZL010000010.1 GCA_902812335.1 Chloroflexota bacterium
AGCGGAGATGCGTGACATCTATGGCCGGCCCATTGAAGGGGGAGTCCTGCGCACGGAATACGATGGCTGGGTCATCGGTTTCAACCATGGCGTGGTGTACTATCCCAACACACCTGTGGCGGTGCTTGCCGTGCGCGATGATGAACCCATGGTGGCACCCTATCCGGAGTGACAGCTACCCAATCCGCGCCCCCAGCTCTGCCTCTTTGTCCGGCTGGAGCAAAACGATGCGGCCACCCCCCTCCGCTTGAGCGCGGGCCCCGCCGTGCTCGATCACACCCAGGACGAGAACCTCGGACATGAAATCAGCGATCTGGCGCGGTGGAAAGTTGGTGACTGCGACGATCTGCCGGCCAAGGAGTTCCGCCGGGGTGTAATCGAGGCGTAGGGCTGCGGAAGAACGCTTGATGCCGTAGGGGCCGAAATCAATGGTCAGCCGATAAGAGGGCTTGCGTGCCTTGGGAAAGTCCTGGACCGCGATGATCCGGCCCACTCGCATCTCCACCTTCTCAAAGTCTTCAATCGTGATGCGTTTCATAGCGGTGCCTCTACCCCTCCTTCGCTTTCCCTTGCCCATCCTGAGGTGGGAGCAGGAAGAAGCCAAGAGAAGTACGGATAGGTGTCCATTCCATCGGCTCAAGTGCCCGATCTCAGATTCAGTAATTGGTGATAAACCAGTTCGAGTTGATCGGTGACACGGTCCCAGTTGTAGGTGGTATGCACACGTTCACGCGCACGGCGGCCTCGCTCGCGTACGAGGGCCGGGTCGGCCAGGAGCCGCTCCAACTGCCGCCGCAGGTCGGTGGGGTCATTCGCAGTGTAGCTGAAACCCGCGTCCCCAATGGTCTCCAGGTTCTCCGGGATGCCGTTAACAAGCACGCCAGCGCCCAGGCCCATGGCCCCCAGCAGCGCGGGCGACGTGCCCTCGACGGCTGACGGTGTGACATACAGAGCGGTGTGAGCACAAAGCTGGCGAAAGGCCTCATCGTAGGCATAGCCCAGGAAGCGAACACGGCTGTCGGCCATGCGCTTGAGTTGCTGCACGTAGGCCTGGCTGAAGGGATCATCGCCAACGATCACCAGCGGTATATCGGTCTGCAACCCGCGATAGGCCTGGATCAGGTGGTGGACCTGCTTCTCCGGCTTCAACCGGCCCACGAACAGCACGTACCGCCCCGGCTCCAGGCCGTAGCCGCGCACCAGATCATCTCCGACTCTCTCCGGCGTCTCAGCGCCATAGGCGACATAGATCGTCTCGCGCCTGTAGTGACGGCGGTAGTAATCGGCGATCACGCGTGAGTCCACAATGAGGCAGTCGGCGAAGCGAACGGCGCAACGTTCGGCGAACTGGAGATAGGCGCGAGCAAGGCGATTCCACTTGCTGCGCGTCCAGTCGAGCGCATCCACCGAGATGGCAACCCGGTATCCGCTGTGATGGATCAGGGGGATGAGGATCGAATTGCCCACACTGTAAAGGTGGACAACCGCTGGAGATGGCTTTTGACTGTGCTCCCCCAAAGGATAGCGGGTCAGGTGGCGGACAGCACGGAAGGTGTGGACCAATGTATGCAGGTATTTGTTGTCCGGCTGTGGCACATATGCCAGTTCCACGCCCCGATAACTGGGTGGCTGTTCGCCCTTCTCCTGACGGCAATACACGCGCACGTGATGACCACGCGCGGCCAGCCGTGTGCTGGTCTCCTGCACACAGGTCTCGAAGCCGCCGTGCCGTGCGGGGATGCCACGCGTGCCTAAGATGCCGACATACATGCTGCAATGTACTCGCGCAGGGCCTGGCGCCAACTCCGCAGGGGAGCCAGGGGCCAGCGCAGGCTGGCCGCTGCCTCCATGCGCGGGCGCGGTGCCGGTAATGGAAAAGCATCTGAAGTGACTGGCAGCAGGGTGCAGCCGGTCAGCCGGGCATACTCGAGAATAGCGCAAGCGACCTCAAAGCGGCTGGCGGGGCCGCCGCTATTGATGACATGGTACGTGCCGATGTAGCTCCCTTCAACTAAACGGATCATCCCGAGCGCGAAATCGCGCGTGTATGTTGGGGACCCAAACCTGTCAACCACCACGGGAATCTCGCAGCTCCGCCGCGCCAATCGCAGGATCTTGCCCACGAACTTCTTATCGGCTTCGCAACCGCCAAAGAGCCAGCCGGAGCGAGCGACGATGTGGCGCTCATTCGCCCTGGCTGCCTCCTCGCCGGCCAGCTTGCTGTGCCCATAGACGTTGGCGGGGTTAGGCGGGTCGTCTTCAGTATAGGGGTCAGCCTTCTCACCGTCGAAGACGGCTATCGAACTGGGGTACACCAGCCAGGCACCAATCGCCTGACTGGCGCGGGCGACGTGCTGTGTCCCCTCAGCATTGACGCGCCGGGCATCGGCCGGCGCAAGCTCGCACGCATCCACATCGGTTAGCGCTGCCAGGTGGAAGACGACCTCTGGGCGTAGCTCTGTGATGACTCGATACACGGAAGACTCATCGCACACATCCACATCTCCCCGGCCGAGCGCGACAACCTGATGCTTCTGCAGCAGCAGGCTGTGTAGAGCAGCGCCCAGCATGCCGTCCGCGCCAGTGATCAGCGCTCTCACCTGGCTCTTCCCAGTTCGGCGTACAGTTCAAGTAGGCGTTCCAGGTAAGGCCGGGGCGCGTGATCGCGCTCGGCCCGCTTGCGAGCGGCCCAACCCATCCTGGCGGCCTGGGCCGGGTCGGCGGCAAGCTGTGCCAACGCCTCAGCCAGCGCTTCATGGTTGCCCGGCGGTACCAGCAGGCCCTCCTGGCCATGCTCGATGAGCTCAGGCAGGCCGCCGATGGCCGAAGCGACCACCGGTACACCGTGTCCCAGTGCCTCAAGCAGTGCCATTGGGCTGTTCTCGTACCACTCGGAGGGCATGACCAGGCAGCGCGCGCCCCGCATGAGTGCCGGCATATCCTCAGGGGGGACAAAGCCGAGAAAGCGGATGTGATATAGGCTGCGTTCAAGACACCAGGTCTCCAGTTCCGCCCGCAGAGGTCCCTCACCTGCCAGGCGAAACTCAACCTTCGGCAGGCGTTCGGCTGCTCGAACCAGCGTCCATAGCCCCTTTTCCGCCGCCAGTCGCCCGCAGAAGAGAATGTAGCCAGCATCCCTGGAACGTGGCACGGGCGGCAGATCCACCGGATTGGGCCAATGGAGTAGCTTGCTATCCGGGAGGCCTGCCCGGAGCAGGATGTCGCGCAGGAAGCGGCTGGGGGCAATGAAACGCGCAATACTGTCATACGCTCCAGTCCGCCGATGCAGGCTGTTCTCAATCGCGCAGACCAGGCTCTTGGACCTGGAGCCTTTAACACAGCGGTGGATCACGGCGTGGTGGAAACTGCCGCCGACACAGCGCGTGCAGGGTGCATCCTCGGTGAACAGGCGGTAATTGGGACAGGCCAGTTTGTAGTCGTGCACCGTCATCACGGCAGGCACCCCGGCCTGGCGCAGCGCATCAAGGATCGCAGGCGAAAGCTGGTGATAAATGTTGTGCAAATGGGCCACATCGGGATGGGTTTCGGCCAGCAAGCGCGCCAACCGTCGCCGGGCTTCATCTGAGAACCAGATGGCCCGGGCTGCGGCGACCTGAGCACGTAAGCTGACCTGTCCCTCGTAGTTGATCGGGGGGACAAGGGCATCGTCATAAGCCGTGAGCACGTTTCGCGGATGGGCCATGCCAAAGGGAATGACTGCATGGCCCTCGGCCTCGAGGTAGCGCCACATGAGAAACATGACGGCTTCAGCCCCACCGGCGGGATAAAGGAACTTGTTAACCAGCAGGACCTTCACTATCCCGGATACCCTAAGCCCCGCAGCCGCGCCTCCACCTGACGGTCTCCGGCGGGTACATCATGGGCACGTTGACGGCAGCCACGCGCCTGCCATGCCGGCTTAGTAGTGACCAGATAGAAGGGCTCAAGCGATCGCAGGCTGAGGCCAGCCTGATTTGGCTGAATCGTCGAGCGTAAGCGCCCGCTGGCCAGGACGCGCCCATGGTTGGGCAGGTCGCCGGCGACCGCCCACGGCGCGATCAGGTCAAGCCTGGCACCATCGAGGCCGATAATGGTTACCTGGCGGGCATGAGTCACGCGCATATTTTACTGTAGGATGGCTAAATGAGCGAGTAGGGAGAGCGCGGCTGGCGCGTTGGCCTATTCGAGCTTATGATCGCGCCCATGCAGGTGCAATGGAGAGCTTTCGAGGTTTCTAGCCTCATGGCCGCTGCCTTGTTGGCCTGCACATTTAGCCTTGGACCGGTCCCGCTGCCCTCGCCTTCCTCCCCACCGCGGGCGACCAACCTGCCCCTCGCTACGCCTGTCGTAGCACCTTCGCCACCGCGTGATACCGGCTGGCAGCAGGCCGTGCCGGGGGTGGAAGTACGACAGCTTCGCCTGACCGATCAGAACGGCGTGCCCGGTTTCGGTCAGAGCAGAGCACCTCTGACTCTGGTGCGGTTGGAGCCCAAACATGTGCGCTTCCGAGTGCTCTACGCACCGGCTCGGCCCCGGCGGGTGGCGAGTTGGGCCGAGCAGGCTGAGGCGCTACTGGTGGTGAACGCCGGGTTCTTCACAGAAGCGGGGCGAGCAACAGCGCTGGTGGTGAGCGACGGGGCACGCTGGGAGCAAACCTACCGGGGCTTCGGCGGCATGTTCGCCGTTGCCGGAGAACGTGTCTGGCTTCAGTCGCTGGCCGAGCAACCCTATGATCCGGCGCAGCCGCTTGACCAAGCAGTACAATCCTTCCCTATGCTGGTCAAAGCGGGCGGCGTGCCCGGTGTCACGGACGGGGGAGACGAGGTTGCGCCGCGAACTGCCATTGCCATGGATCGCGATGGACGGGTTCTGATGCTGATCAGCCCCACCCCGATGTTCACGCTGCGCGATTTGGCCTCGTTTCTGATCAACTCAGACCTGGATGTGGACACCGCTCTGAACCTTGACGGAGGGACATCCACCGGCTTGTGGCTGAAGGCAGGCGGGCTCACCATCGAACTAGACTCTGTCGCGTCGGTGCCCGCAGTTATCGCAGTGCAACCGCGCTGAGTCGCGTCAGCCCTCTTCATTATTGCCGGCGGTGCAAAGCAATGACGTTGGACCAAAGTAGGTATGCAAGATACGTAAAAGATCGTATTGATTCTCGGATCCGATCTCCCTATAATTGTTAAGCTGTTTGTGCTGATTAGCGGTCCCCCAAGCCGAAGGTAAATGGTCGAGTGATAAGGCACAGGCGGAACTCTGTTTAGGTTACTGTTGCTCGTACACTGGACCTCATGCTGCAGGGTGGGCATCCGGTCTGGTAGGCCGGGCCAGATGTCTAGCCCCTGGATATGCGCTGCTTCTCAACTGAAAAGGAGCCGATCATGAAAGCGCGATTATTCGCCCTATTGAGTCTTACGGTAGCCCTGGCGCTTCTTATACCAGGCGGGCTGCGCTCCTCGTCAGCGCAGCCGCAGTTTACCCCGCCGGTTGGCCCGCCAGCCGCCGTTGGGAGTGCTCGCCTGCCCGCGAGACTACAAAGTGCGCCAGCGATGTTCGTCGAAAATGTCGGCCAGTTTGATGCAGGTGTGCGCTTTGAAGTGCAAGGGCGCAGTGGAACGCTATGGTTGGCGGATGATGCCCTGTGGCTGACGGTTTTGAAGCACGACGGAGGACCGACGACGGACGACAGGCCCGGTATCGGGCTTCAGCCCGGTTCGCCCTCTGCTTCCTCAGTCGGTGTGAACCTTAAACTGAGCTTCGTTGGGGCCAACCGCCACCCCCGTCTGGAGCCGTTCAAGCGGCTGGACACCCATGTCTCGTATTTCATGGGCAACGATCCGGCGCGGTGGCGGGCGAACGTGCCGGCCTGGGGCGGGGTACGCTATGTGGACCTGTATCCTGGGATAGACCTGGAGTTGAGCGGTGCGGCTGGGGTATGGCAGCCACGCCTGGTGGCGCACGCCGGTGCCGATCTCAGCCTGGTGCGCCTGCGGGTCGAGGGGGTAGATGATCTGGCTGTGGACGGCGGCAATCTGCGGCTGGTCACCACTATTGGCAGCTTCTCATTGCCACTGCCACAGGCGGTTATGGCTGATGGCTCGCATCCTGCGAGCTTGAAGACGGGACCGGAGGTAAGCCACAACGAAATCTCAGCGCCCTTCACAGTCGAAAATCTATCTGGACCTACCTCCGAGACCTCTGCCAATTTCCTCATCTTCTCGACATTCCTGGGTGGTGGTAACTATGATGCGGGGTGGGGTATGGCAGTGGACGGGACCGGCGCGGTCTATGTCACCGGTTACACGAGGTCAGCCAGCTTCCCGACTACACCTGGGGCTTTCCAGACGACTAGCGGTGGCAACTACGATGCCTTCGTGTCAAAGCTGAGTCCCGATGGCACGTCGCTGGTGTATTCGACCTATCTCGGCGGGAACGACGTTGACAGGGCTTATGGTGGCATCGTGGTTGACAGCAGCGGGGCCGCCTATGTGGCCGGCCTCACGGCCTCGTCCAACTTCCCCACCACAGCCGGGGCTTACCAAACCACCTATTCGGGCGGCACGTGTGGCGAACCGCCCAATACCTACCCCTGCGCTGATGTCTTCGTGACAAAGCTGAATGCGACCGGCACGGCGCTGGTGTATTCCACCTACCTGGGCAGCACGAACGAGGATGAGGGTTGGGACCTGGCAGTGGATGCCAGCGGATCGGCCTATGTCACCGGCCTCACTGCTTCAACTGAATTCCCCACCACGGTGGGGGCGTTCCAGACAACCTATGGAGGTGGCACATCTGACGGGTTCGTGACGAAAATAAGCTCCGATGGCAGTGCGCTGCTGTATAGCACTTACCTCGGCGCCGCCAGCGCCGACTACGGCACGGGCATCGCACTCGACGGGAGCGGGGTGGCTTATGTCTCCGGCTCCACTTTCTCGGCCCGATTCCCTACGACTGCGGGAGCGTTTCAAACGACTTGTGCAGGCTGCCCGACATACGCCGACGCCTTTGTCACGAAGCTGAACGCATCTGGCAGCGGGCTGGTGTACTCCACCTTCCTGGGCGGCAATACCGATGATTGGGCCAACGCTATCACGGTGAACAGCGCTGGCGATGCTTTTGTCACCGGCTATGCCAGCTCGTCCGACTTCCCTACGACGCCCGGGGCGTTCCAGACGACGGTGGGAGGGGGGACCTGTGGCGTGCCACCTAACACCTACGCCTGCCCTGATGCTTTCGTGACCAGGCTGAACGCAGCCGGCAGCGGCCTGGTGTATTCGACCTTCCTGGGCGGTGGTAATTACGACGTGGGCTGGAGCATCACTGTAGACGCGAGTGATATACCTTACGTCTCCGGATACACCCAGTCGTCTGACTTCCCCGTCACCCGCGGCGCCTCCCAGACTGCGTGCGGGGGGTGCACCACCTACTCCGATGGCTTCGCAGCCAGGCTGAGCGCGGACGGCACTGCGCTGGCGTATTCGACCTACCTGGGCGGCAGCGCCAATGACGGTGCCTACAGCATTTGGGTGGACGCGAATGGGGTGAGCTATGTTGCCGGTTTCACCTCTTCAAGCGACTTTCCTACTACGCCCGGCGTGTTCCAGCCGACTTACGGTGGCCCCAACTCCGATGCCTTCGTGACGAAACTGATCCTCGCCACCTACTGGCTCTACCTGCCCGTGACCGCGAACAATCCATGAGGGAGATGGACCGACGTGGACTGCGATCTTCACCAACCTACCGACAGGCAATCAACGGTATGCTGCGCCTGCTGATGACAATGAAAGGAGCGGGATAAATGAAAGCGCGATTATTCACCCTATTGAGTCTTACGGTAGCCCTGGCGCTCCTGCTGCCGGGTGGGCTACGACCCCTGTCGGCCCAACCACAGCCGGCCTCTTCCTCGGCGTTCGCTGCCCCCAGCCGTGCTCAAGGCGTAGCGGGACTTCAGAACGCGCCCATGATGTTTATTGAAAACGCGGGCCAGTTCGATGCCCGCGCCCGTTTCCAGGTGCGTGGGGGCAACGGGACGCTGTGGCTGACGGATGACGCCTTGTGGTTCACGCTGCTGGAGGGACCTGCCCCTCTGGCCTCCTTCTCTGAGAAGGGAGGAGGCGAGGCGCTTCTCTCCCCTGTTAGGGAAGAGGTTGGGGGAGAGGTTCGAGGCGTCAACCTCAAGCTAAGCTTCGTTGGGGCCAACCGCCACCCCCGTCTGGAGCCGTTCAAGCGGCTGGACACCCATGTCTCGTATTTCATGGGCAACGATCCGGCGCGGTGGCGGGCGAATGTGCCGGCCTGGGGCGGGGTACGCTATGTGGACCTGTATCCTGGGATAGACCTGGAGTTGAGCGGTGCGGCTGGGGTATGGCAGCCACGCCTGGTGGCGCACGCCGGTGCCGATCTCAGCCTGGTGCGCCTGCGTATCGAAGGAGCAGAGGCCCTTGCCCTGCGAGGCAGCCGACTGCAGATTAGCACGGCATTGGGCGCGTACTCCTTGCCACTCCTTCTGGTCACGTCAAGCGATGGCGGGGCTGCGCCTGCCTTGGGACAGGGGCCGGCGGTGAGGGGCAATGAGGTCGCTGCTCCCTTTGGTCCAGACGAAGATGTAGCCGTTTCTCAGCCTGCAGCGCCCACTGACGTTGTTTACAGCACTTTCCTCGGCGGTAGCGGCGATGACTACGGTCGCCATATCATGGTGGATGCCAGCGGCGCGGCCTATATCACCGGCTTCACGAGTTCAACTGACTTCCCGACTACGCCGGGCGCGTTCCAGACCACCCTGGCAGGAGGCACGTTCGATGGCTTCGTGACCAAGCTCAACGCAGCCGGTAACGCGCTGATCTACTCTACCTTCCTGGGCGGCACGGGCGTGGATACGCCTTATGGCATCACAGTGGATGCGACCGGAGCAGCCTATGTTGCCGGCCGTACCTCGTCCACCGACTTCCCGATCACCGCAGGCGCGGTCCAAACCGTCTACGGCCTTGGCCCCTACGATGGCTTTGTGACGAAGCTGAGCGCGGATGGCACCACGTTGGTCTATTCAACCTACCTCGGAGGCCGCAGCAGTGATGGGGCTATTGGTGGCATCTCGGTAGATGCAAATGGGAATGCCTTTGTAGCCGGCTTCACCAGTTCAGTTGACTTCCCGACGACGCCGGGGGCCTTCCAAACAACCTACGCGACGGGCACCTGTGGCATACCTCCCAATGACTATCCCTGCCCCGATGCTTTTGTGACGAAGTTGAATGCAGATGGCAGCAGCTTGGTTTACTCTACCTATCTCGGCGGTCCCGTTGACGACTATGCCCAGGGCATCGCCGTGGATAGCACCGGCGCTGCTTACGTGGCGGGCTCGACATCCTCGGCCACCTTTCCGACCACTCCCGGCGCGTTTGACACGACCTACAGCGGCGGACTCGACGGCTTTGTGACGAAGCTCGCTGCTAACGGCAGTGGGCTGGTGTACTCTACCTTCCTCGGCGGCAGCGCTAATGACAACGCTTACAGCATCGCAGTTGATACGAGTGGAATGGCCTTCATCAGTGGCTACACCCAGTCCCTCGATTTCCCCACCACGGCGGGGGCTCTTCAGACCGCCTATGGGGGCGGCAACTTTGATGCCTTCGTGACGAAGCTGAATGCAGATGGCAGCAGCCTGGTGTACTCCACTTTCCTGGGTGGCATCAGCAATGATGTGAGTTATGCCATCGCCGTAGATGGCAGTGGCCTGGCTTACGTCAGCGGCTTTACGTCTTCGACCAACTTCCCGATCACATCGGGGGCTTTCCAGGGAAGTTGTGGGGGCTGTCCCACGTATAGCGATGCCTTTGTCACGCAGCTAAACGTAAACGGCACCGGCCTGTTCTATTCCAGCTTCCTTGGCGGATCCAATAGCGACTATGGCAATGATCTCACCCTGGATCCGGCTGGTGCGGCTTATATCGCCGGGTGGACCTATTCCAGTGACTTCCCGACCACACCGGGGGCCTTCCAGACAACCTACGCAGGTGGCCTATCCGATGGCTTCGCGACCAAGCTGGTGTTGATATCAACGCCATATCACATATACCTGCCCGTGATCGTGAACAACCCGTGAGAGACACGCCTCAAGGAAGGTGCATGATCACCGGCAGATAGATCGTCCGGCCGTTGACAATCGTCACTGCCTGACGCATGAAAGTGCGCCCGTCGCCCTCGTCAATGATGGCCTCGTTGATGAGGGCGATTGGGTCTGGGAGCGGCTGGTGGATTGTCGCGCCAAACGTAATCGTCACGGGGATGCCCGCCTGCACGCTCCCGGTCCAGGTGATCACTCCGCCAGCATAGGCATAGCTGCCCGCTGAGGCCCACAGGTCGTTGGCGTAAACCACGCCAGCGGGCAACGTGTCTGTAACCCGCGCGCCCACCAGCGTTGGACCCGCGGGGTTGGATAGGCGGACGAGATAGGCGAGTGGATCGCCCGGAGCCGCTACGGTTCGGTCCACGGTCTTGACCGAGGTCGAGAGCGAGCCGCGCAAGGGCGACCCGGAGCGTTGGAAATTGCCCCGGCCTGTGCCCCAGAGGATGCGGGCATTAGCCGTCCCAGGCAAGTCATAAGCGATGACGCCACTGTGGGCTGTTCCCATAACGATCTCCAGATCGGGGTCTCCGTCAATATCGGCCAGTGTGGGCGCGCCCAGGCTGCCGTCCCAGTCCTCAGAGATCGGCAACTCAACCTCGTACAACGGGTTCCCGCTGCTATCCAGGATGTGCAGTTTACCGGCGGCACGGGATTGCTTCTGTGTCCAGGAGCCGAAGATAACCTCGGCCTGACCGTCATTGTCGAGGTCTGCCACGACAGGCTCTGAGGCAAAGCGGATGAAGCCCTCGGCCTGATGATATACCGAGTAGGGCCAATTACCGTGCTCGGTCTTATCCAGCCAATAGGCGTGAACCCGCCCATCATATGAGGCGAAGAGCATCTCCTGTTGGTCATCGCCATCCAGATCCGCCACCACAGCGTTGGGCTCGGCGGTCTCAATCACGTTGTAGTCCTCGGACAAAGGCGCGCCGGAGCCGGGAGGGTCAGGCATGGGCAGCACGGTCCAGTCGTGCCCGCCCTGATTAAACCGCGTCAGGTCCGGCTCGCGCAGGAAGATCATGTGGTAGAGTGAAGTATACGGATCCGTGCTGCAGTCGTAGACATTCCCCACGATTACGATGTCAGCCGTGCCATCGCCATTCACATCGGAAATCGCTGGGGCACTGTCGGCGAAATTGGGCCGATGCTCGGTGCCGCAGTAGCCCCACCCGCGTTGTTCTGCAGCCAGGTCCACCCAGATGCCGACCTCACACCAGTTCTTGTCCCCAAACATGGGATTAGCCTGTATCCGGGACCCGTCCGCTTCAAAGGCACACGTATAGTGGACGTCTGACGGTGCGATGATCTCGGCCTGCCCATCGCCGTCAATGTCACCCACTGCCAGGTTCTCGTTGTAACAACCGGCGGCACAGCAGCCGGACGTGAGCTGAGGCCAGCCGGGGCGGAGCGTTCCGTCATGCTCGTAGACAAACCACTCCTCGTCCGTGCCGTCGCTGGTGCTGGCGGTCAGTATCTCCAGGTCGCCATCGCCATCCAGATCATAGACTGCCAGGGTGCGCAGTTCGCTGGAGGGAGCGGGGCGTTGGGGCCAGCCGGGATAGAAATAGCCGTCATGGTTGTATACAGAAAGGTAGCCCCCGCTGTGAGCTGTAACGATCTCCAGGTCACCATTGCCACCCAGGTCGGCGACGACAATGCCCGGCCAGGTGCGGCCGACGTTGTCCGCGTTCGGCTCACTGCGGTCGTGGCCAGTGGCGACGTTCCAGATCACGTTGCCAGTGCGACCGTCAAGTGCCCAGATGTTGTAGCTGGCCCAGATGACCTCTGGCCATCCATCCCCGTTCAGGTCGGCCACCGCCGGGGATGCATACCAACCCGTCATGCACCAGGACGTGCAACCGCCTCGCTGCCACTTGAGCACCGGCGCTGCGATGTGCGTGGAGCTCCAGGTCTGCACTTCGCGTTCCACGTTCATGGGTGCCACGCCCAGGCTCGTGAGGAGCACCAGGCAGAGGAGCAGTCTTCTCATCAAAAGAGATTGTACTGCCCTGGCTTGAGTTTGAGAATAGGGTTTAAGTCCCGGTTGACGCCTCGCTGCGCCTGTGTTAGACTTCCCATGATACACAACCCATCCTACTTCACGCATCACGCTATGGAGCAGATCGCACCTGACATCTACGTCGAAACCGGCTACCGTGCTGTCAACGTGGGCGTCATTGTGACCGATGAAGGGCTGATCGCCGTGGATGTACCTCCCTTCCCGGCGGACGCGCGACGCTGGCGGCTGCGCCTGGCGCAGCTCAGCCCCAGCCGCCTGCTGTTCGTGATCAACACCGATGGTCACCGCGATCGCGTCATGGGCGATCACTGGTTCGATGCACCGGTCATTGCCCACGAGACCGTTGGGGACAAGCTGCGTGGGTATAATGGTGCTTTCCCCCAAGCGTTCATTGACGCACTGACTGCACGTGACCCGGAGGCGGCCGGTGATCTCGAGCATGTGCGTGTCGTTGCGCCCGAGGTGACCTTTACCCGTCGGCTGATGTTGCATCTAGGCGGCAGGATCGTAGTGCTGATGCACATGCCTGGTCCCACGCCGGGTAGCATCTGGGTGGCTTGCCCGGCAGAGGCCGTCTTGTTTACAGGCGCCAGTATCGTCACAGGCACTCATCCCAATCTGACCGAAGCCGAGACCAAGCCCTGGCTGGAGAGCCTGGTTGAACTGCGCCGCGATCGCTTCCGCGCCCGTGTGGTGGTACCCGGCCGCGGACCGGTCACCGACAAGGCCGCCAGCGAACCCATCTCCGCCTATCTGCGCCAGATGCGAACGCGTATTCGGGCGCTCATCCAAGCCGGCCGCCCCCGCTCGGAGACCTCGAGCCTGGTGTCGGAGTTCCTGCCTCTGTTTCCCATTAGTGAGGAGACCCGCGATCGCACCCAGCGCCGTCTCAAGACCGGCCTGGACCGGGTGTACGAGGAAATCAAAGCTGAGATCGCAAGAGGACAAAAGACAAAAAAGGATGAGACTAGAGCCGCTGGTTGAAGCGATCCGGGGAGGGCAGGTGGAGTCCATTCACGTTGGCGCGATAGCCGTGGTGGACGTGAGCGGACGCCTGCGCGCCCACCTGGGAGACCCGGACCTGGTGACTTTCCTCCGCTCGACAGCCAAGCCCATTCAGGCGTTGGCGTTGGTCGAGAGTGGTGCTGCCGACGCTTTTGAGTTTGGCCCCCGTGAGATCGCCATCACCTGTGGTTCACACAGCGGCAGCGATACCCACGCCGAGGTGGTGCGGACCATGCTCGCCCGCATCGGCCTGGACGAGACCGCACTGCGTTGCGGCGTACATCGCCCCGCTGATAAGCTGACGGCTCTACGGCTGGAGGCGGCGGGCGTTGGGCCGACCCCGGCGCGCCACAACTGCTCCGGTAAACATACCGGTATGCTCGCCCAGGCCATCCACCGCCAGCTTTCCATAGCCGACTACCTGGACCCTCGGCATCCTGTCCAGCAGATGATCCTCCGCAATATCGCCGAGATGACCGGCCTGGAGCCGGGCGCAGTCGTCGTGGGAGTGGACGGTTGCAGTGCGCCCACCTTCGCCGTTCCCTTGCGGGCGGCCGCGCTGGCCTTTGCCCGCCTGGTTGATCCGGTCGGGCTGTCGCCGGAACGGCAGGCAGCATGTCGGCGTATTGTCGAGGCCATGCAGACACACCCTGACATGGTCGGTGGCGAGGCCAGTTTTGATACGCGCGTGATGCAGGCCTTGCCGGGCCGTCTGATCTCAAAGGGTGGGGCTGAAGGCTACCTCGGTCTGGGCATCCTGCCCGATGCCCTCTTCCCTGGATCGCCTGCTTTGGGCGTCGCCATGAAAATCGCCGATGGCGACAGCGCGCGGGCACGGGGTCCGGCCTCCGTCGGCCTGTTGCGCCAGTTGGGGCTCCTGCAGGACAGCATTCCGCCGGACTTACTCCCTTTCGCCACCCTGCCGGTCCTCAACAATCGCGAAACGCGTGTTGGGGAGGTCCGCTCTGTGCTTGAGCTGAAATGGGACCTGCCGACGCTTCCCACGAATCAGGAGGTGGGGTCGAATCAGCGCTAACCCCCTGATCTCCCACCATGAGGTGGTCCAGGGTCAGTCGCCTGGCCGCTTCGTTCAGCCAGGAATGTGTCTACTTCCACCACGGTGGGCGCTGTCTGAGACCCTCCTACCCCTTTCAAGGTGAGCGCGGCGGTGGCGGCCGCGAATTGCGCCGTCCGCTGCAGATCCCAGCCTGCCAGGGTGCCATAAAGGACTCCGGCGTCAAAGGCATCTCCGGCCCCAATGGAATCGGTGACCTCCGCCATCGGGAAAGCTGGCTGACGGATCGTCTGTCCCCTGGCTACGATCAAGGCCCCTTGGGCGCCCTGCTTGATCACCACCAGGCCAGGGCCAGCGCTTATCAGCATATCGGCTGCGTCCTCCAGATGGGAAAGGCCGGTGATCGCCTGTGCTTCCAGCTCATCGCAGAAGAGGATGTCCACATATTGCAGCAGGTCCCCGAACAGAGGCATCCACGGGCCCTCGACCGGAACCAGCGGAAACTGTGTGTCCACGGAGGTGACCAGGCCATGCTCTTTGGCCTTGCGGTAGAGCTTCTCCGTGGGCAAGCCCCAACGCTGAGGGTAGTGCAGATAGCCACCACAGTGGAGCAATCGGGCCTGGCGCAGGTGTTCCTCCTGGACGGGCGAAAGCTCCTCCGGCCAGGGGGTATGGGTGGCCAGGCGACCGGTGAGAGGGCGCTTGCGGCTGCCAAAGAGAAGGATGTAGATTCCTATGCCGGAACTCGCTCCACGCTCAACGGTGACGGCCTGCGTGTTGACGCCTTCGGCCTCAAACTGCCGGAGCATCCATTGGCCGAAGACATCATCGGCCACCGACGAAACCAGGCTCACCCGCAAGCCCAGCCGGGCAAGGTCCACAGCGCAATAGCCCACCGACCCGGCTGCAGTGAGCTCAACCAGGGCGGGGCTCATCCACTGAGACAGAACCTCGATGTCTCTGGGGGCTTCGCCAATAATGATGAGATCCACATTGAGTGTGCCCACGGCCACAACATCCAATGACTTTTCCATCCTTCCCTCCTGAAGGACTGAAGGCGGGGACAGATGACCACTAGACTCCGTCCTCTGTCCTTCGTCCTCCATTATCCTAGTGTGTCCCGGGCGGAAAGAGTTGCATCCAGACACGCGCGTAGCGCGGGATATTCGAACGCTGGCAGTCCGGATTGATGGTGCCCTGCTCCACGGCGCAGTAGTAGGGCAGAAGCTGCGCCGGCACGGTCGCCGGTATGGTAAAGATGGTCTCATCTACCACAGGCAGCCGCACCACGTAGTCCATCATGGCAGCGATGTCGTTGTCATCCTCGCAGACAAATCCAATCGAAGGCGTCTTGAGCCCAACAGTCGCCTGGGCCACCTGGTGCAACCAGGGATAGGACGGTCCGGGCGGCGCGATGATAAGCGTGACGATGTGCTCATCCGTCAGGCCCAGAGCGCCGTGGATATGGCGGCCAGGACACATGGCCTTCCCTGGGATGTGGGCCATTTCATCGAACTTCAGGGCAGCCTCCTCGGCAGTGGCAAGGTTGGGTCCGCCCCCCACCGTGAGAACGCTGCGAGCGTGACAGTACTGGCGGGCGATGCTGCGACAGCGCCCATCCAACTCCGGCATGTGAGCCTCAAGCCAGTCCGGGACGTTGTAGAGTTGCTCCCGCAGGGCGGCGAAGTCGCAGCGCTTGGGGTCCGTCCGTTCCCCCAACTCGATAGCCAGCAGCATCGCCACTGCCAGCCGGGTTGCATAGTGAAACGTATCGGAGCCGCCGGTATCGAAACCACCCTGGCAAACGATGGTCGCATCGGTGATTCGGGTAAGGGGGGAGTGAGGCACCGAGACTACGGATACGGTGTACGCGCCATCAGCGCGGGCCTTTTCCGCAGCGCGGTTGGAATCTACTGTCCGCCCACTGCCTGAGAAGACCAGGAAGGCCGAGTGAGGAAGGTCCCAGTTGCGGCGGCTGATCAAGAACTCGCCAGCGTCGGCCTGTTCCGCATCCCAACCCGCCAGGTTCCACAGTGCCGTGGCTGCGCCCATGGCCACAAACTGCGAGGTCCCCAGGCCGACGCCGATGACGCGGGTGAGGCCCCGCCGGATGATCTGCTCGGCCACGGCAGCCACCGAGTCGGGAACGGTCTTCAGAGTATCCCGCAAGGCCTGAGGGATGCTCATAATGTCGCGATAAAGGTTAAAAGGATGGGTTGTTTTCGGCTCTGATCCCAGGGCGATGTACATGACCGGCAACTCACCTGTGGCCTCCACAGATCGCTCGCCCCGTTCGTCCAACCAACTCCAATCCTTGCGCGGCTCCACCCCTGCTACTTCTTTCCTCTGCTCAGGTGGTTCTTGCGTCATAGCTCATTTCTCCTGTCCTTCTCTGTGCTAGCTGGCGTTCTTATTCGATGACTGGACCTCCTGGCCCAGTGCATAACGCAGGATCGTCTCGCTGTCGGTGGCGTCCGCGGCCAGGCGAGCCACGACCTCCCCATCCCGCATCACCAGGATCGTGTGGCTCAGTCCCAGAACTTCGGGCAGTTCAGACGAGATCAGGATAAGCCCCACGCCTTGCCGGGAGAGTTCAGCGATCAATCGGTATAACTCGAACTTGACCCCCACATCAATCCCCTGGGTTGGCTGAGCCAGGATCAGAATATGAGCTTGCGAGGCCAGCCATTTGGCCAGGGCGACTTTCTGTTGGTTGCCGCCACTCAGGTTCTGGCAGAGTTGGCCAAGGCTGGGCGTCCTGATCGCCAGGCGGTTCACCCAGGTCTGCGCCAGGTGCGCTTCCTCGCGTTGGCGGATGTGCCCCACCCGGGTGGCGAGCTTGCCCAATAAAGGCAGCGAGATATTTCGGCTCACCGGCAGGGGCAGGATAATGCCTTCCACCTTACGGTCCTCTGGGATGTAGGCAATGCCAGCGCCGATAGCCATCGCTGGCGACCGCGGACAGGGGCGGTGCGCGTGGCCGTCGTCAGCCCCCACCTGCACTTCACCGCTGTCCACTGGCCGCACCCCAAACAGCGCCTGCCCCAACTCCTCCTTACCGGAGCCCGTCAAGCCGGTGATCCCCAGCACTTCTCCACTGCGCAACGTGAAGGAGACATTGCGGAAGGCCCTTCTGGCGCTGAGTCCGTGCACTTCCAGTAAGACCGGTCCCAGGTGCGAGTTACGAGGCGGGAAAGCGCCCGTCCACGGTCGGCCAACCATATCCGCGATCAGCCCATCGCGGCCAGTCTCGCTTAATGGGGCTGTGCGCACGCAAAGACCGTCGCGTAATACCGTCACCCGGTCGGCCAGGCTGAACACCTCCTCCAGACGATGGGTAACGTACAAGACCGTCAGTCCGCGTGCCTTAAGTGTCCGAATGATCTCAAAGAGGCCCTGTTGCTCCTCTGAGTTCAGTGCCGCAGTGGGTTCGTCCATCACCAGCAGCGTGCTATCTCGTAGGAGGGCGCGGGCGATTTCCAGCATCTGCTTCTGGCCGGCCCTCAGTGTCTCCGCCAGAGCCTCAAGGGAGAGAGCGCGGTCCGCGTGAAGCGTGTGCAGGATCTGGGACGCTTGCTGCCGCATGCGCACGAAGTCCAGTCTTCCGCCCGGCAGAGCCGGCTCCCGGCCCACCAGGATGTTAAACATGACATTGCGTCCCGGAAGCCAGTTCAACTCCTGGTGGATCGTGGAAACGCCGGCAGCCAAAGCATCCCTGGGGGTATGCGGGCGGTAGGGCCGGCCGTCCAGAAGCATTTCCCCGCTGTCGGCCTGGAGTGCACCTGAGACGATCTTGATCAGGGTGGACTTGCCTGCGCCGTTCTCGCCCACCAGAGCGTGAACCTCACCGGCCTCCAGGGCAAAGGAGACACGCTCCAGCGCCTGCACCCCGGGAAAGGCTCGACTGATCTCGCGGAACTCCAGCTTAACGCTCATATGCCGGTAGCTAACCTCAGGCGGTCCTTCTCAGGCGATCCAGCGACAATGCCACGATCAGAATCGCGCCGGAGATGATCTTCTGGGCGTAGATAGAGACGTTCAAAAGAATCAGGCCATTGTTGATGGTTGTAAGGAAGACTGCGGCGATCAGGACCCGTTCGATCTTACCTCGCCCTCCATTCAGGCTGACACCCCCTAAGATAACGGCGGTCAAGATCGGGAAAAGGAACTCCGATCCCATGCTGCCGGTGGCCGATCCCATGCGGGCCGCCTGCATCACCCCGCCGATGCCGGCCATAAGCCCGGCCCCGACATACGTGACCAGGCGCAAGCGATCCACATTGATACCTGCCAGCCAGCTTGCCCGTTCGTTGTTGCCGACAGCATAGAGGTGAGCCCCGAACACGGTATAGTTCAGGATATAGTAAGCGATCAGATAGAAGATGAAGAGAAGCAGCACCGGCGCGGGGACCGGCCCCAGGTATCCGCGCGACAGTGGGGCCAGTTCTTGCAGGGCCGGCCCGAAAATCGTTTGCCCTTTAGCGTAGACGAAGGCCACCCCCTCCAGGCCAAACATCATCCCCAGTGTCACAATGACGCCATTGATGCGCATTTTAGTGACCAGCAGGCCGTTGATCAGGCCGACGGCAGCGCCTACTGCCAACCCGATGCCGATCACTACCACGGGTGGTAACCCGGCATCCACCATGCCACTGGCTACCAGCACCCCCGCCAGCCCCAGGATAGACGCCAGGGAGACGTCCATCCCTGATCCCGACAGAACGATGAGGGTCTCGCCAATGGCCACGATGCCGACGATGGAAGCTTGTCGCAGCACAATCATCAGGTTGGAGAGGGTCAGGAAGGCGGATGTGCTCAGCCAGAGGAACACACACCATAGGAGAAAAATGAGGATAAAGCCATTCTCGCTCAGGAAGTCGAGGCTTCTCTGGCGGGTGAGGTTCTGTGTCAGATTCATAGTGTTAGTAGACGCAGGCCAGCGGCCAGTGGTCAGCTTACCAGGTGCTGACCACTGACCGCTAGCAACTGTAGCTTATTGCAGGTCTGCCTTGGTGACGACTTTGACCGGCACCTTGATGTCGCGTGGGACGGTGGCACCGGCCAGTAGCTTCACCACTCCCTGGGCGACCATCTCCCCGGTCTTGGCCGGCTGGGTATCTACTGTGCCCCGGTACATGCCGCCCTGCTTGATCAGGTCCAGAGCCTTCTTCTCAGCATCAATGCCCACAATGATGGTCGTCTGCGGGTCTTTCTTGGCGGCCTCTAGAGCCTGCAGGGCACCATAAGCACCTGCGTCGTTGATGCTGACCACCACATTGATGTCCGGGTGGGCCTGAAGAGCAGTCTCCATGGACTTCAAGCCGTTCTCCTGTACGCCGCCCAGGAAGCGCCCCACGATTGTGGCCCCGGGCGCCTGCTCCAGGACAGCTTTCTGGATATTGTCTGCCCGGATGACCACGTTGGGGAGGTCTGGATAGTCCAGGATAGCTACGTTCGCCTTACCGCCCAGTTCGTCCTTGATGAGCTTGCCGGCGTACTGGCCCGCGGCGTAGCCCAGATCGGCGTCTTCAATTGAGATGTCAATGCCATTGAAGGCCGATTCCCGTCCGGCAAACTGGACGATGAAGACGCCTTTATCCGCCGCTTCCTTCAGAGCAGACTGCAACACTTTGGGGTCCAGGACGCAGATGATGATGGCCTTGGCCCCAGCAGCGGTGAAGTTCTCGATGGCCGATATCTGCTTTTCGGGCTTGGCCTCGGGGTCCACCAACTGAACCTTCATGCCGAAGCCCTCTAACGCTTTGCGGGCCGAGTCCGCTACCGTGAAGTGATACTCGGTGCCCATAGTGCAAGGGATGATCCCCACAATGCTGTCACCGAGGTGTGCCTTGGCTGCGGCGATTTCCCCTGGCGTCACAGCCAAATCGTCGGCCGTTCCCATACGGTCCGTCACGATCGTTGGTTTACCCCAACTGACCTGCGTGGTCACGGCTGGCGCCGTGGTTGGCGCAGGTGGCACGGCTGTGGGCGCTGCAGGCGCAGGACTCGGCGTAGCAGGTGCGCAAGCACCCAGACTCACCATGATGGCCGCCAGGGCCACCCCCAGAAGTGCCTGTTTCATCTCCCCCCTCCTTATGACTGATGAAGAACCATTACGCGATGTGCCGATGCGTCGTTTTCGATGAGTCACCTCCTTCCACAGCCCGTTCAGCGACAAGGGCTATGCTGACTTGCCTGACCCTTACGAGGTCTCCTCATCCAGGCGGAAGAGAGCGCGGGCTGTCTGTTCATCGGTGACGAGCCCATTGATGTAGCGCCCCCGTAACGCCCCGAGGAGCGGCGCGACTTTGTCTGGCCCGCCGGCGACCCCGATGGAAAGGACGGCCCGCTTCAGGTCATCCAGTTCGATGCCCATGACGCGCTCCTCAAAGGGAGAGGGGTGGGAACGCCCGTGCAGATCGAAGAAGCGGCCGCAGATGTCACCGACTACGGGTAATTCTTGTAGCATCTGCATTTCACACTCCAGGATGAGGCCGGCCCGGGCGTAGAGGAGGTCGCTTTCCATCGAACCCAGGCCGACCATGTAGATGTCGGCAGAACGGGCCAGCTTCAACGCCTCGGCGATAGGAGGATTGGCGGCACTCAGTAGCGCGGCAGAGCCAGCCCCCAAGATGGCCGGCGCAGGTATGGTGTAGACTCGGGCGCCGAAGGCCCGACCAGCGTCGCGGACCAGTTCGCCGAAGTCAATCTCCAGTGCCTCGTGACCGATGCTCCCCATCGCCTGGACCAGAGTCACATGTTCGACCGGACGCGGGTGGAGAGCCTGGACCATTTCGCGCAAGGTGCGCCCACACCCCAGGCACACCCATTGCCCTGGCAATACAGCGTCGCGCAGAACCTCAGCCGCAGCCCGCCCGATCAGCCGGCGGGCCACTTCCGGCCCGCCGCCAAAAAGCGGTACCACCCGGACTTCCTTGAGGTGGGGGAAATGCTGCCTGAGCCTGTCTTCCACACTGGTCACCCGCTCGCGCGGGTCCACCACGCGAATCTGGACGATGCCCATTTGCCGTGCTTCAGCCAGGTAGTGAGAGACGCGAGAGCGTGAGACGTTCAGTTCCCTGGCGATCTGTTCCTGGGTGCGCCCTTGTTCGTAGTACGCCTGGGCAACCTCGGTGAGAAGTTGGGTGCGTTCTCGTCTTGCGCTCATAGATTCACAAATGTTAACTCACATCTGTGACCACCTTACCACGATTTGGCTTGTTTGTCAATAGGTTGAGGCGAGAACGCTATCTATTCCTTATCTCAGGCAAGGCAAATCGCCATCAGGCGTCGAAGTGTGGTGAAGCACTCTTTGAAGCCGGTGCCGGTAAAGGGAAATACAATGCGCTCGATCTGCAGCCGGCCGCCGTGGATGTGATAGATCGCCAGATACGACTCCAGGATTGACATGGAGAACTCTACTGATGCGATATCTGCTATATACAGGGTATAGGCTGGGCCAGAGGCTGAGATCGGATCAGGCACTCGCCATACGCGACGGTCAGTGACCACCAGCGCCTCCGCATATCCTCGGCGTTCCACCCATGCGGGCAATAGGGCGTGGGCCAGGATCTTTTCGTTTTCGTGAAGCTCGCGCCTGATGGCTGCCGCCAGCCGCGTGATGACTGGCACTATGTCGCCCGGATCGTTGGCAGCCGGATCGCGCAGTGGAATATCAACTGCCTCTGGCGGTGTCGCGCGGCGCAGCCGGTGATCATTCGGTCGGGGTTGCCAACCCGATAGGATCTTGCTAACTTCGCGCAATTCGTCGCCTGCTTCACGCGGAAACTCCCACGCAATCGTCTGTCGGCCACCGGCCGCGTGCCAAGTCACATTCAGCATCATCGTTTCAGGATAGAGTGCACCTACATCAATGGATTCGATCCGTTCGGGTGGGCTAGTATGAGCAATGTAACCATAACGGATGTTGGCTGAGTCAGGCGGAACTATCTCTGTGACCAGCGTCAACTGCTGATCGGTCAAGAACAGGATGCCCTCCTGTAGCGTGGTGCGTGGCGACCACAAGCGCTTGATCGCGCTCTTCATGGCCGGGCGGTTGACCGCATACAGGATGCGCTCGCTTGGGGCTAGATACTCATCCACATACTTCTGAAACCGAAAGGGCAGTTGATGGTAAGCATATTCGGCATCGCTGTTAGGTTCAGCTTCACTCGGCCGCCGTGCTCCGGCGACTTTATACCCCAGCGGCTTCCAGGCCGGTCGGATAGCACCTTTCTTCCAGGCCGCGCGCGCCAGGTGTGCCTGCTGCCGTGCTTGGTGGATCCACTGGTGTGCTGCCATGGCTGGTTGCCACTGCACCTGATGCGGTTCTGCGGCGATCCCATTCTGACATGCGAACTCAATCAAGGCACTACGACACTCGGCAGGTAGATCGTCTAGCGCTGCAATCATCTCAAACTGAGGGTCAACCGCCGGCACGGCGATCACTCGTCGCGATTCTGACCCCCTATCCCGGCTGATCAGTAGACCGATCGGCCGGGCCATCGCGATCACACCCGGGAACGCCGAACGATGTGTGATCAACCACACGGGTATGTTGTCCGAGTTGTCCGGCGAGCTATCCGGGACTTCGGCCAGATCGAACGGTGCCGGCGTCGCTGTCCGATGTATGCCGCTCAAGCGCAACCCACCAGCGGACGGGTCGTGAGTGTACGTGGCGCAGTCGTCACCAGCGGCCACGATGTGCACCTCGATAAAGTCATTAGCGGTGTATGTCGCTTTCATGTGATACCGTAAGGAATCCATGAGGTTTCTCAATTCTGGTGTGCCAACTGGGCCAGTGCCTTATAGGTGGCTTCGCGGACCGAAGCGAGTGGATCCGTAAGCGCAGCCATAAGCGCTTGCTGAGCCTCATCGCCACCCAGTTGGCCGAGTGCCTCGGCAGCCGCCTGCCGGGCGACAAACGGGCGCGATTCGTCGGCCAGCAGTTGGGCCAGTGTAGCTACGGCACGCCGATCCCCCAGGCGACCCAAGGCGCGGGCGGCCTGCCGTAAAATGGCGATATCGTTGTTGCGGCCGATTAGCTCGCAAATCGGCTCAACCGCACGTGTGTCGTGCATGAAACCCGCCAGGATGTCAATCGCCAGACCAGCACGAGTGGGTTCGGGGTGACGTAAAGCGGCGATGAGTTTGTCCACGAAGTCCTCCTCTTGCTCATACAGCGGCGCTCTGCAGGTAGGGCACACGGTGGCTTCCCAGTCAACCTCGGCCCAGCAGCGCGGACAGTAGCGGATCATGTTCTGTTCTCCTCCGTATCTGCACCATTGATGATGGACTCCATGATATGCACCTGTGCAATGAGGTGCTGGATATGCGGCCCCAAGGACGCTTCCAGGGAAGGATCTACGTTGCCATAACGGCGAAGTCTGAACGGTTGGGTATCCTCGAGCGTTTCCCAGACCAGCCCCAGTCTGGCAGCGATGGCGCGCCGGACGTCGGTAACCTGGGGCTGCAAGCCGAGGGCCAGCGCCGCCTCAGCGATAGCACGGCGGGTCTCGGCCAGCAAGGACCGCAGGCGGCTCACCTCCGTCGTTGTCAGATCGCTGACATAACGGCGGAGCAGGTCGTCGCGCTCATTGGATAACAAGCTCTCGATGGCATCCAACTGCGCTTCCAGGTGACCCAGGCTCACCGAGATAGCCAGGCGCTGTGATGGGGTAATGGTCTTCAGGCCCATTCTCATCCTTTCGCTTCACTCCCGACAGGCTCTTCGTCTGCTCCTGCACGCAATCGCCTGCCCTTAGCGCAGGCGGTAGACGACAAGCGTTCCGCTCAGGCTGAGCAAGGCGGCATAGCCGAACCCGGCTGCCGGCGAAACGCCCGCCCATAATGCTCCGACGACAAGGCTGGACAGAAAATCTCCCAGGCCGTTCACAGTGGCCAGCACCCCATAGCCCGTGCCCCGCACCTCCTCAGGCAGCAGGTCGGCGGCGATGGCCCCCTCCAGCGCGTCCTCGATGGCGATAACCGTACCCCCCAGTATGAAGGCCAGGCCCAGAGATGCCAGGTTGGGCCCAGCCGCCATGAGAGCCAGGTTCATGACCACGGCCAATAGATAGCCGAGGGCCAACAGGCCGCGCTTGCCAAAACGGTCGGCTAGAGCGCCGACGGGAAAGGAAGCCCCAGCGTACAGGACATTGTGCACTACGTAGAGGGAGACAGCCAGGGTCCCAGCCTGGGCCGCCCCCAACGCAGGTGTCAGCACCTGCGCTGCCCGCAGTGTGAGGAGGCTGTGAGCGAAGTCGCCGACCCCGAACAGACCCACTCCTACCAGAAACAGTTTGAAGCGGGACGGCAGCCCACCGATAGTCTGCCACAGGCGCAGGGTGTGATTGGGGAGCCGACGCCGCTCCCGGACCAGGGCGGCGAAGGTTAGTGCTGCCAGCAAGGCCGGCACGGCACTGATCCAGAACACCGTGCGATAGTTCGCGCCTGCGCCCACCAATGCCAGGGCCACCAGCGGCCCGGCGATGGCCCCCAGGGTGTCGCCTGCGCGGTGGAAGCCAAAGGCCCGACCGCGTGCGTCCGCTGGTACCGACTCGGCCAGTACGGCATCGCGCAGAGGGCCGCGGATGCCCCGGCCCAGCCAGGCCAGGGCGCGGGCAAGCAGAACCTGGGGCCAGGCTGTGGCCAGGGCAAACAGTGCAGTGCTGGCTGTCAGGCTATAGCCCAGGACCACCAGAGGCTTGCGCCGTCCGATGCGATCTGTGTACCAGCCAGCGCCCAGCTTGACGAAGCTGGATACGGCATCGGCCACCCCTTCAATAGCCCCCAATGCCGCTGGCGAGGCCCCGATGCTGGCCAGGAACAGAGGCAGGAACGCTGTCGCCATCTCATGCCCCAGATCACTGAGGAAGCTGGTCAGCCCCATCCCCAGCACGTTGCGGTTCAGCCATGCTTTCGTTACGGGTTCAGTTATTTGGGCTGCCGACGGGGCAGCCGGCTGGATATGATCAGACACGAGGCACCTCTCTCAATCTGGCGACAGTCATAGGCGAACGCCAGAAGACCTGCTGGAGATAGAGGATATATGTTGTCACGATAGCTCCTCTCCCGGCCATAGGCCGATCCCTTCAATCAGCATAGGCAACGACGAACCCAGTATAAAGCTGTGGCGACCCAGAACGGTGATGCTCTCGCCAGCCTTTGGCCGCTGGCTGTCATGCCATGCGATGCGGACATGCTCGTGGCCGGTAAGAGTCAGTAGCCAGAAGGAACGATCTCGTCCCTGCTGCACAGAGGTCACGGTTCCTGTCAGCCGGGTATAGGCCCCCGTGCGACCCCACAACAGGCGGCAGGCCAGATCGAAGGGAGCAGTGAGCGCTGTCCAATCCGGCAGGCGGTAGCCGACGCGGCGGTCGAGGATCAGGAGCATCTCTTCCGGTATATCGGCGTCGCAAACCTGAAAGCCCAACCTGAGCAGGGATAGCAGGTAGGCCGTTTCCTGGAACTCATGGCACAGAACCTGAATCTGTCCGGCGGCACCGGGCCGGTCGGTCAGGCAGCGTAGCAGGCTCTCAGGCATAGGTGCGGGCAACGTGATCAGCACCTCGTGCGCACTGATGATCTTATGAATTTGCTGGACGTTCATGCTCTGCCACTTCAGGCCATTCTCCGGCGAAGAAAGCGACGGCGCGCACCCAAGATGACTGCTCGCCAGGCAACTTCGGCTCGTCACGGAACTCCCAGGCATGTTTGCGCACATACTCCTGAAGATCGGCCCTCAGCCGTGCCACCTTGTCGTGACTGGTGCGGGCGAGAAAGAGGGCCGCCTCTGGCTCTTCCTCTTCCGCCATTGCTAGCGCCCGGCGCAGATGAGGCAGACACAACCCATCGGAGGCCTGATACCACTGCCGAAACTCGGCCTCGGCGCATCCTCGGACTAGCCAGCTCAGGTAGCTGATTTCGCTGAGCTCGCTCATTTCGCAGACGCGACAGCGGGCCTGAGGTATCAACCCAGACGGAAGCTTCTGATAAGAGTGAGTGATGGGCCGAGGGAACCATTGTCCCCACCAGGTGCTGAAGCGTGCCACCCACCGACGCCACCAACCGGATTGGGCACGCCGCCGAGACACCCTCTTCTCCTGCTCCTCCACGTAGCTTTCCAAGCCGGCCAGCGCGCGTCCGGTCAGGTCCTCATAGATGATGCCTGTTCCCAGGCCATCTGCCCACACGGCCTCTTCCATCTTCTGAAACTGCCAGGCGTGGATATGGCAGAAGCCGAGAGCGCGCACCAGATAGACGCGGGTGTCTGCGTCGTTGACGTTCTCCCACAGGATACTGTGGATATAGCGTTGCGCTGCCTTATGCCGCAGGCGGCAGATCGGGCAGCCTGTCTCTCTGAAGGCCAATTTGAGTTCCAGTGTGAGCAGATCCATATCCATAGGCTAGCGGATGCCTTCTTGACCGGAGACCTGGGCGATGGCACGGATCCATGAATCACCCTCAGCGCCGAAGCCCTCTCCCGCGAAGCGATAATCGTGCTTGCGGACCAGTTCGCTGAGTTCGCCGTCCAGGCGTTCCAGGCAAGCCAATTGCACCTCCACCAGTCGCTGGAACGTTGGCTCATCTTGCACAAGCTGCAAGGCCTGGCGAAAGTGAGGCAGGCACAAGCCGGCCGAGGTGCGAAGGGCCGAAGCCAGATGCTCGTCGTCCAGATGCTCAAGCAAGGTGCCCAGATAGACGTTTTCCATAATGTGCCGCTGGCGGCAGGCTGGGCACGTTCCCTGGGGTTCCAGGACGGCGACCAGATCGGCGGTGGCCGCCGCAGGCTGGTCCCCGCTGAGGGCCTCTTGCAGGCGCTGCCGCGAGAGCAACTGCGTTCGCCGATATTTCCCTTGTCGGATGAACTTCACTACCGTCTCAATGACGTCGCGATAGATGATGCCGATGCCCAGAGCCCCACCGAGCTTCTGCAATTGCCAGGCATGTTCGTTGCAGAACCCTCGCGCGTCGCGGATCTCCTGGCGCACGCCCGGGTCATTCACCAACTCATATAACAGACTGTCCAGATACCTGGTCACCGATTTCGAGATCAGGTGGCAAACGGGGCAGGTCCGGCTTCCATTTGCCGGGCCTGTGTCCAGAACATCCCGCAGATTATAGTAGGCCGCGCTTTTAGGCAGTTGAGCCATTGTGCTACATCCTTATTAAGAAAAAAGCCTCTACCGGTGACGTTTCACAGGTAGAGGCTATCAGCCTTCTGGGCAGCGTTTCAATCCTCACCCGATCCTTCGACCGGGTGCGACACCGCGAGCCTCATCGCGATTATTCACAATTATACCCATGAGCGATTCAACAAGCAAGCCCCGCTTGCTGCTTGATCAGTGATGGGGTATAATCTTGCTTCGCGATGAGGCTCGCCGGTGGACACGGTCCACCAATGTCGCCCGCTCGACTGATAGCTTCTACCTGAGACCTGGGGTAGAGGCTTTTTGTTTTACCGTGATGAGTGCGATAATGAACATGATACAAAGGGACGATATGGCTTACATCTCTGCTGAGGCACACATCTCCACAGTCAGCCAGTTCGCCCAGGCGATCCGCGCCAACGTTGCCCGCGTCATCGTGGGCAAGGATGCCGTCGTGGACCTGCTGCTAGTGGCGCTCTTGTGCGAGGGCCATGTGCTCATCGAGGATGTGCCGGGCATCGGCAAGACCACGCTGGCCAAGGCGCTGGCCCGTTCGCTCGATTGCACCTTCCGCCGCATTCAGTTCACGCCTGACCTGCTGCCCTCGGACATCACCGGTGTCAATGTCTTCAACCAGAGAACCGGCGAGTTCGAGTTTCGCCCCGGGCCGGTCATGGCCCAAATCGTCCTGGCGGACGAGATCAACCGCGCCGGCCCGCGCACGCAGTCGGCGCTGCTCGAAGCCATGCAGGAACGCCAGGTCACCGCCGACGGTGTCACCCGCCCCTTGCCCCGACCTTTCCTGGTCCTGGCGACACAGAACCCGATTGAGCTTGAGGGCACTTTCCCTCTGCCCGAGGCGCAGATTGATCGCTTCCTGATGCGCCTCAGCCTGGGCTACCCCGATGCAGCCGAGGAACGCGCCATCTTGCGCCGCTTCCGTCAGGAGGATCCGCTGGAGACACTTCAGCCGGTTGTGAGCGCTGAGGATGTGCTGGCCGTGGGGGCCCTCTGTCGCCGGGTCTTCGTACACGAGGTCGTCGAAGGCTACATAGTGGACCTGGCGCGCGCCTCGCGTAACAGCGCCGAGGTACGCCTGGGTATCAGTCCGCGGGGCACCCTGGCGCTGTACCGCACCAGCCAGGCCCTCGCCGCCATCCATGGCCGTGACTATGTCATCCCCGATGATGTCAAGGCGCTGGCAGCCCCGGTGTTGGCCCACCGCCTGATCCCGGCGACGCAGTCGCGCCTCAAGGGCGGCAGCCGCGATGAGCTGATCGCCGCCATTGTCGAAAGGATACCGGTGCCGGTCGAGGAGAATTGGAGTGAGGGGTAATGCCTGGAATGCCTTGATTGCTCTGATCCTTCTGCTGAGCGTCATCCTGCGCCAGCCGTTGCTCTTCCTTTTGGGGCTGCTGCTCGTGCTCGTGGCTGCTGCCGCCCGGCTGTGGCGCGAGGCCTGCCTGGTTGAGGTGACCTACCGCCGTCGCTTCGGAGCGACGCGGTTGCAGTTCGGCGAGGAGACCGATCTGGTCATAGACATCGTCAACCGTAAGCCGCTGCCGCTGGCCTGGCTCAAGGTCGAAGACGAGTTCCCCGAAGAGGTGGAGCTATTGACCGGACGCCTACACCCTTCCTCGATAGCACGGCGGGCCTACCTGACCAATTTGCTGGCGCTGCGCTGGTATGAGCGCGTGCAGCGTCGCTACCGCATCCGTGCCCCACAGCGCGGCGTCTTTACCTTTGGCCCGGCCACCGTCCGTTCCGGCGATATCTTCGGCTTCGCCGTGCGCGAGGAGCAGATGGGCGGTTACGACGAAATTATCGTCTATCCGAAAATCCTGCCGATTGATCGGCTGGGCCTGCCTGCCCAGCAGCCCTTTGGCGATGCCCGGGCCTTGCGCCGCCTGATGGAGGACCCGCTGCGCCTGATGGGTG
The DNA here is from genome assembly GCA_902812335.1 of Chloroflexota bacterium. Lineage (GTDB taxonomy): Bacteria > Chloroflexota > Anaerolineae > DSLN01 > DSLN01 > DSLN01. The sequence goes on from CADDZL010000010.1 coordinate 29,259, forward strand.
TGCGCGCCTATGCTCCTGGCGACAGCTTTCGCCACATCCACTGGAAAGCCACCGCGCGCACAGGCCAGCTCCAAACCAAAGTCTACGACCCGACCACAACCCTGGCCCTCCTGATCTTCCTTAACGTAGAGACGACCGAACTGGCGTTCTACGGGATCGACGCCGAGGCCTTCGAGTTCGCCGTGAGCGCGGCGGCTTCCATCGCCAGCTATGCACTAGAAGTTGGTTACCAGGTGGGGCTGTATGCCAACACCGGTGTCGGCAACAGCCTGCGGGCGGTCAGACTGCCGCCTGACCGCTCGCCCGAACGCCTGCCCGACCTGCTCGAGACGCTTGCCCGCCTGACCTATGTGCGCCTGCTTCAATTCGATGAATTGCTCCAGGCTGAGGCTGGCAATTTGCCCTATGGCGCGACTGTGGTCGCGATCACGCCAGTCGTCACCACAGCGACAGCCGAGACCCTACTTGACCTGCGCCAGGCCGGCCACCCGCTGGCCTTACTGACACTTGGGGACCGGATCACCGCGCCCGATCTGCCCGGTATCGCCACAATCTACCTGGGTGGAAGTGACCGCTGGCGCTGGCTGCGTTCGTTGGACGTGGCCGCCACGGGAAGCCTGTCATGACTGCTGCCGGTAGCCTGCTCGGTTTGCTCCTGCCATTGGCGCTGGGGACCATGACCACCGCATGGTCGAGCGCGTTGCTGGTGGTGGTCATCGCCCGTACCACTGCTGGCGGCGCGTCGGGGCCGCCCTTGATCATCCTGCTCCTGTGGTGGCTAGGTGGGTGGATCACCACGCGCTGGAGCCTACGCCAGCCGTGGGCCGAACGCCGTGGTGGGCAGGTAGTGGCGGTCACCGGCCTGATCGCTGTCCTCGTGGGGCTGTGGGCTGTCTACTTGCGCCC
>CADDZL010000011.1 GCA_902812335.1 Chloroflexota bacterium
CTGATAGGGAAGGGGGAGATAGACTCCCCTCTTAGGGGAGGGGAGAGGTTCGGATAATATGAGCGCTGAGGGGTTCGAGCCGGAGATCGTGGCCTTCTGCTGCCATTACTGCGCCTATGGCGCGGCAGACCTGGCGGGCAATCTGCGCGTTCAATATCCGGCCAATGTGAACATTGTGCGCATCCCGTGCACCGGCAAACTCGACCTGATGTTCGTGCTGGAGGCGTTCGAGGACGGCGCGGATGGCGTCATGGTCGCGGGCTGTCTCGAAGGCGATTGCCATTTCCGCGAGGGCAACCTGAACGCGAAGCGGCGCGTAGCCTACGCGCGCCGCAAGCTGGAGCAGATCGGGCTCGAACCGGAGCGTGTGCAAATGTACCAAATGTCGTCGGCTATGGGACGGCAGTTCGCCGAGGCTGCGACCGAGATGACGGAACGGGTGAGGGCGCTGGGGCCAAGCCCACTGAAGCAGACCTCTCCCCAAAGCGGAGAGGGAAGTTCCCCCTTCCTTGACAAGGAAAGGGGCCAGGGGGACAGGTCGGAGGTGAAGACATGATCGTTGCCGAACAGAAACCGCTGGATGAAATCAAGGCAATGCTGAGCGAGGCGCACAAGGTGCTCGTCGTCGGCTGCGGGACGTGCGTGACGGTGTGTTTCGCCGGTGGGGCGAAAGAGGCCGGCATCCTGGCTACATCCTTGCGCATGGCGACCAGGCTCGACGGCGACCCCAAAGAAGTGACCGATGTCACCGTTCAACGTCAGTGCGAGTGGGAGTACCTCGATGCGATCCGCGACCGCATCGGCGAGGTGGATGTGGTGCTGTCGCTGGGCTGCGGCGTCGGTGTGCAGGCCATCGCCGAACGCTTCCCCAACGCGCGCGTCTTGCCCGGCCTCAACACCGAATTCATGGGCCTGCCACTCGAACAAGGGGTCTGGGCCGAACGTTGTGTCGGCTGCGGCGATTGCATCCTCGACGAGACGTTCGGCGTGTGCCCGATCGCGCGCTGCGCCAAGCAACTGCTTAATGGGCCGTGCGGCGGCGTGCAGATGGTTGACGGCGCTGGCAAGTGCGAGCTGAACAAGGAGACCGACTGCGCCTGGGTGCTGATCGTGGACCGGGCCAGCCGCGCCGGCCAACTGGAGAAGCTGCTCGACGTCCACCCGCCCAAGAACTGGTCCACCGCGCGCGAAGGTGGCCAGCGCAAGATCGTGCGCGAGGACTTGAGGTTGGTACATAAGGCGTAAACCGCCCAACGTCAAGCATCACTGCCGGCAGGCATCCCGTGAGGGAAACGTCATGACGTTTCACGTTGGACGTTGGGCGTGTGAGGTGAAATATGGCTGAGAACAACGGCTACAAAGTCGGATCCAGGCTGGAGAAGGTGCTGCGCGCCGGGCACTTCGCGGTGACCGCCGAACTCGGCCCGCCCAAGAGCGCCGATGCCGAGGTGGTTCGCCAGAAGGCGGCCATCCTCAAGGGCTACGTTGACGCGGCCAACGTGACCGACAACCAGACCGCCATCGTGCGCATGTCGAGCATCGCCGCAGCAACGCTGGCCCTGCGTGAAGGGCTGGAGCCGGTGATGCAGATGACTTGCCGTGACCGCAATCGCCTGGCTCAGCAGGCCGACCTGCTCGGCGCGTATGCGCTGGGCATCCGCAACTGCCTGTGCCTGAGCGGCGACCATCAGAAGTTCGGCAACCACCCCGATGCCAAGAACGTGTTCGACCTGGACTCAATGGGGCTGATCGCCGTGCTCAAGGGCCTGCGCGACGAGCACAAGTTCCAATGCGGCGAGGAGATCAAGGACGGTGCGCCAGCCTTCTTCATCGGCGCAGCGGAGAACCCCTTTGCCCCGCCCTACGAATGGCGCCCACTGCGCCTGGGCAAGAAGATCAAGGCCGGAGCCGACTTCATCCAGACGCAATTGATCTACAACGTGCCGCGTTTCCGCGAGTTCATGGCCAGAGTGCGCGACCTCGGCCTGCACGAGCAGGCCTTCATCCTGGCCGGCATCGGACCCATCAAAAGCCCCGGCGCGGCACGCTATATGCGCGACCAGGTGCCCGGCCTCGACGTGCCGGATGAGATCGTGGAGCGCATGGAGGCGGCCGGCAAGGGAATTGAGGACAAGAAAGAGCGGGCCAAAGCCTGGCGACAGGCCGGCATTGACCTGGCCGTCGAGCTGATCCAGCAGGTCCGCGAAATCGAGGGCGTGGCCGGCGTGCACATCATGGCGATTGAGTGGGAAGAGGCGGTGCCGATCATCGCACAGAAGGCCGGCTTGCTGCCCAGGCCCGCCTTCAACGGCGCTGCGGAAGGAGCATAATCCCATGGCGATCACCGAGCTGTCGCTCGATCTGGCCCGGCGCATCCAGCGCGAAACCGGCCAGAACGTCTTCTTGTGCTATCAGTGCGTCAAATGCACCAGCGGCTGCCCCTTGGCCCAGTTCTTCGACCTCCAGCCGAACCAGGTGATGCGGGCGATTCAACTGGGGCAGAGCGAGCTGGCGTTGAACGCCAAGACACCCTGGCTGTGCGCTTCGTGCATGACCTGCACCACGCGCTGCCCCCAGGGCCTGGACGTCGCTAAGATCATGGACCACCTGACGATGATCGCGCGCGAGGACGGCGTTGAGCCGAAGGTGCCGGAGGCAGCCCTGTTCAACAAGGCTTTCCTGCGCGAGGTGGACCTCTGGGGCCGCGCCTACGAGCTGGGCCTGATCCTGGAAATGAACCTGCGCACCGGCCAGCCGTTCAAGGATGTGCCGATGGGCATCGAGATGCTGCGCAAGGGCAAGATCAGGATCATCCCCTCCATTAGCCGCCCACCCCGGCGGGTGGAGGCAGTCGAGCCCAAGCCGAACCAGATCGCCTATTATCCCGGCTGCTCCCTGCACTCGACCGCGAGCGAGTTCGACCACTCGGCCCGTGCGGTGTGCCAGGCGCTGGGGCTGGAATTGATCGAGCCGCCGGGCTGGATATGCTGCGGCAGCACCGCCGCCCACAAGACCGACCCCGATCTGGCGGTCGAACTGCCGCTGCGCAACCTGGCGCTGATCGAACAGAGCGGGTTGACCGAAGCCGCTCTGCCCTGCGCCGCCTGCTTCAACCGATTCCACACGGCGCTGTATGACACACGGGCCGATCCCGAACTCAAGCGGCGCACCGATGATCGCATCGGCTACATCTACCAGGATCAGGTGCAGGTGCGCTCGCTGCTGGACATGCTGGTCAATCGGGTCGGCCTGGACGAGATCGGCCGGAAGGTGACGCGCCCGTTGAGCGGGCTGAAGGTCGTGTCGTACTACGGCTGCCTGCTGTCGCGCCCGCCACAGGTCACCGGCGCCCAGCATCCGGAGAATCCGCAAGAGATGGATCGGCTGATGGCCGTACTGGGGGCACAACCGATTGACTGGTCGGATAAGACCACCTGCTGTGGCGCGAGCCTGTCGATCACACGGACCGACATCGTCCTGAATCTCAGCCGCCGCCTGATCGAGCACGCCCGGGCCGCCGGCGCCGACGCGATCGCGGTGGCCTGCCCGCTGTGCCACACCAATCTAGACGAGCGTCAGACGCAGATGAACCTGGAGACGCCGCTGCCGGCGCTGTATTTCACGCAACTGATGGCGTTGGCGCTGGGCCTGGGGACCCAGGCTGCCGCGCTGCACAAGAATATGATCGACCCGCGGCCGCTGCTCTCCAGACTCCAATTAGTTGAGGCTGGCTGATGGCAACGCACACACATCGTTCTCCGGCCTTCTGCCACGGCTCTCATCCCATGTGCGCGTGCTGGTTCGGCATACTGCCGAAGGGGGCATAGCTCGTGAATAAACGCGGCCCGCTGCGCTTCATCGTGTTGAACGCCACCGGGCTGGATGCATGTGCCTGCACTGCCTGCCATACGTGCGAAGAGGATTGCCCGCGCTCACGCGAGTGGGATGCCGTGCCGAGCCAGGTGCTGCGCTGGGTCCGCGAAAACGACGAGCGGGCGCTGACCTGCCGCACCATCTGGGTCTGCGCCGGGTGCAGCGTGTGCTATCCGGTCTGTCCCAACGGCATCCCCTTCGAAACGGTCGCTGCGGCTCTGCGCTCAGAAGCCGGGCTGCGCGGGCTCACGGGGCAACCACAAAGGTTGCCCCTGGTATTGCATTAGAGGAGCCATGATTGACACCACTATCTTAGCTCATGACATCGTCATCGTTGGGGCGGGGTTGGCGGGCCTGCGCGCGGCCATCGCCGCCAAGGAGAATGGCATCCAGGATGTCGCCGTCGTGTCCAAAGTCCATCCCCTGCGGTCGCACTCCGGCGCGGCTCAGGGCGGCATCGCCGCCGCCCTGGGCAACACAGTCCCGGATAAGGAAAACAACCCGGTGGCGTCGCAGGATGGCGGGCAGGACTCGATTGACCTGCACTTCGCCGATACCGTCAAAGGCTCGGATTGGCTGGGCGACCAGGATGCCATTGAGGTCCTGGTCAGCGAAGCGCCTTCGATCCTGTATGAGTACGAGCACTGGGGCTGTGTCTTCAGCCGCCTGGATGACGGTCGCATTGCGCAGCGCTGGTTCGGTGGGCACAGCCAGCCGCGCGCCTGCTACGCCGCCGACTGGACCGGTCACGTGTTGCTCCAGACCCTATATCAACAGGCCGAACGGCACGGCGTCAAGTTCTACCCGGAGTGCGAAGTCACCTCACTCGTCGTGCGCGACCGCGTGTGTCGCGGCGTGATCGCCTGGGAACTGGCGACCGGTCGGCTGATCGCACTACGCGCCAGGGCGGTGATGTTTGGCACCGGCGGCTACGGGCGCGCTTTCCGCATCACCTCCAACGCAACCGCTAACACCGGTGATGGGCTGGCATTGGCCTACCGCGCTGGCGTACCGCTCGAAGACATGGAATTCGTCCAATTTCATCCCACCGGCCTCTACCCCTCCGGCATCCTGATGAGTGAGGCGGCGCGCGGCGAAGGTGGCTACCTGATCAACGACGCCGGCGAGCGTTTTATGAGCAAATACGCACCGAGTAAAATGGAGCTTGGTCCGCGCGATCTGGTCTCGCGCTCGATCCAGCAAGAGATCAATGAGGGGCGCGGCATCGGTGGCGGCGAATACGTCCACCTCGACCTGCGCCACCTGGGCGCTGCCAAGATCAAGGAGCGGCTGCCCCAGGTGCGACAACTGGGCATTGATTTCGTGGGCGTGGACTGTATTGAAGCGCCTATCCCGATCCAGCCGACGGCGCACTACTCGATGGGCGGCATCCCGACCGACCTGGACGGCCAGGTGATCCTCGATGCGGACAAGACGCCACTGGTCGGGTTCTTCGCGGCAGGCGAGTGCGCCTGTGTGTCGGTGCACGGCGCTAACCGGCTCGGCACCAACTCGCTGCTGGAGGCGACGCTGTTTGGGCGGCGCGCCGGCCGCGCCATGGCGGCCTTCGTTCAGACGGCCTCCCTGCCCGGCTGGCCCGCCGATGCCCTCAGCGAAGCCCGCGCCGAGATTGAGGCGCTGCTGGCGCGGCAGAGGGGCGAGCGCAGCCTGGATATCGCCAATACCCTGCGCGCCGAAATGACCAAGAACGTGGGTCTGTTTCGCGAGAAGGCCGGCCTGGAAGCAGCGCTCAAGGTAATCGCCGAATGTCGCGAGCGCTTCGCGCGCGTGTCGCTCGACGACAAGCACCCCGTGTTCAACACAGATCTTATGGCGGCCATTGAACTCGGCCACATCCTCGAGTTCGCCGAACTGGTGACGGTTGGCGCGCTGGCGCGCCAGGAAAGCCGCGGGTCACATTTCCGCACCGACTTCCCTAAGCGCGACGACGCCAACTGGCTGAAGCACACCCTGGTCTATCGCACCGATCGCGGGCCGGAACTGCGTTTCAAGCCGGTAGTCATCACCAAGTCGCCGCCGCAGGAACGTAAATATTAAAAGACGCGGATGAACGCTGACCCTTCCTACCCTAATCCCGTTCATCCGCGTCCGCTCGAGGAAGGTTGGTTATGCAACTGACACTCAGAATCCTCCGCTTCACCCAGGGTGATGCACAGCCGCCACACTACCAGGACTTCACCCTCGAAATGCCGCCCAGCGCGACCGTGCTCGACTGCCTGGAAGAGATCAAGGGCCACCAGGATGGTTCGCTGACCTTCCGCCGCTCATGCCGCAGCGCCATCTGCGGCTCGTGCGCGGTCCGCATCAACGGGCGTTCCGGTCTGGCCTGCAAGACGCAGGCGCGGGATGTGATGGACAGCCGGGGGCGACTCACCCTTGAGCCCCTACGCTATCAGCCGGTGATCAAGGACCTGGTCGTTGACCAGTCACCCTACTGGCAGCGCTATCACGCCATCATCCCCTGGGTCACACCGAAGGCCGACCTACCGGAAAGGGAGAATCGCATTTCGCCGCATGAAGTTGAGCGCATGGGCACGGCGGAGACGTGTATTAACTGTGGCGCGTGTCTCTCCTCCTGCCCGATTGTGCTAACCGATCCGGATTACCTCGGCCCATCGGCGTTGGCGGCGGCCTGGCGCTTCTGCAACGACAGCCGCGACACACGCCGTGCCGAGCGGCTGAAGATCGTGGATTCGGCCAATGGCGTATGGCGCTGCCACACCGTGTTCAACTGTATTGAAGCCTGCCCCAAGGGGCTGAACCCCACCTGGGCAATCACACAACTGCGCAACCTGATTATGCGCGAGAAGTTATTTGGAGGACACTCATGACAAGACTCCGCAAGGACCTGGAATATCAACGGGTCGGCTTCTGGTCGTGGTTCTTCCGGCGGCTCACCGGCCTGGGCATTGTCGCCTACCTGCTGCTGCACATCGCCGTCATCCACAGCCTGGTCTATGGCCCAGCGACGTTCAACCAGGCCATGCGCGTCCTGTCGTCGCCAGCGTTCAAGCTGGGCGAACTGGTGTTGATCGGTGCCATCTTCATCCACGGCTTCGATGGCCTGCGCATCATCATGGTTGACTTCTTCGGCGGGGCGCGTTACGAACGCAGGCTGCTATGGGTATTGGGCACACTCGGTACCATCGGGCTGATAGGCACCGGCCTGCCACTGCTGCTTCACCTGCTGGGGGCGTGAAGGAGAAGGAGAGACCGAATGCTATCCTGGCTTTTACAACGACTGTCCGCCATCGCGCTGCTGGTCATGCTGTTCCTGCACGTGACGCTCTCGCATTTCCCGCCGCGCGACATTGACTTCGACAACGTGCTGACCCGCCTGCAGTATCCGGGCTGGAAAGTCTTCTACATCGCCTTCCTGGCGATCGTCCTGTACCACGCACTCAACGGGGTCTGGCAGGTCGCTAGCGACTGGAGCGCCGTCCAACGTGCGCGCCGCATTGTGCTGGGCGTAACGTGGATCGTTGGGTTGATTTTCCTGTATCTCGGCGCGGAGACCATCTGGCGGTTCGACCTGGTCGCGCTGATGGCGAAATGACCGCTGGGATGGACCACCTGCGCCATCTGTCGCGTGACGACCTGTTGAAACTGGTCGAGGTCTACGCCAGGAACTGGCTGGCGCACGACGGCTGCTGGTTCCTCGCCGCTGAGGAGAGACTTGGCATGGACGTGGCGATGGAACTTGATACGCACGCCTGGCGATGTTTCTCGCCGGTCGAAGCGCGCCGGATCATGGCCGCGTTCGGTATTGCGCCGGGCAGCGGCCTGGCCGCGCTCGAAAGGGCGCTCAAGCTGCGGCTGTACGCGGCGATCAACCCTCAGGTGATTGAATGGACGAATGAGGGGGCGCTACGCCTGCACATGCTTGAGTGCCGGGTACAGCAGACGCGGCGGCACAAGGGCCTGCCCGATTTCCCTTGCAAGTCCGTCGGCATGGTCGAGTACACCGAATTCGCCCGCGCAATTGACCCACGCATCGAAACGGTGTGCATCGCCTGCCCACCCGATCCTGTCACAGATGGCTACTGCACCTGGGAGTTTTGCCTGTAGATAGAATCTCCTCTACAATAACAACGATGACCGGAACACCCCCTACCCAGCGCGTCCAGCAATTGGCTGCGGAGCTACGCCGCCTTGAAAATGAACGCGACACGCTCCTGGAGGTCGCGCGGGCTCTGGTCACGACCAGCGAGATCGACCAGATGCTACCCACGATTCTGGAGCACCTGATCACGATCCTGGAACCGGCCGATAGCGGCAGTTTGCTACTCTACGACCAGGAGTCCGGCGAGTTGTTCTACGTGGCCGCTGTCGGCCTTGACTTTGAACCGCTCAAACTGTTGCGCTTACGGCCGGCCGAAGGCATGGCCGGCGAATGCTTTATCTCCAATCGGAGCAGCCTGTATCGGACCGCCGAAGACGTCAACCGCGCCATGAGCAACGTACAGCCTGAGAAGCGTGAGCTCTGCCGCCGCGCTATGCGGGGACTGGAGCAGCCGCAGAGCGCGGTGTGTGCGCCGCTGATCGTCGGCGATGAGACCCTGGGCGTCCTCAGCCTGTACAACTTGCGCAAGCCCGGCAGTTTTGAGGCCAATGATCTGACTTTTGTCGAAGCCCTGGCCAATCTCATCGCGCTCGCCATTCACACTGCCGAACTCACCAGCCGGCAAGAGGGGCTGCGCGCCCTGGAGGAAGCTAATCGCTTCAAATCGGAGGTGATCGCATCTCTGGCGCATGATATGCGCACGCCGCTGGCTTCCATCAAGGGCTATTCCACCGCGTTGCTGATGGAAGGGGCCAACTTTGACCCCCAAAGCCAGCGCGAGTTCCTGGAGATCATTGATGATGAGTGTGATCATCTCACCAGCATTATCCATGAGATGTTGGAGTCCTCACTGATTGAAGGCGGGCAATTGCAGCTCGATCTACAACCTGTGATCTTGCCCCGCCTGGTGAATGCGATGGTTGAAGAATTCAAGCATCGCAGCCGGCAACACCATATCCTGGTGGACTTTCCCTGGCGCTTCCCCATCGTGGATGCCGACCCATATCGCATCCAACAGGTCTTACGTAACTTGCTGGACAACGCGATCAAGTACTCAGCCGAGGGGACTCTCATCACGATCCGCGGCATCGCTCACCCTGAAGAGGTCGAGATCAGCGTGGCCGATCAGGGGATCGGCATCTCGCCTGAAGACCTGAACCGCCTGTTTGAGAAGTTCTTCCGCGTGAACCTGGCCTCGGGCAAATATGTGCCCGGCACGGGGCTGGGCCTGCCGATTGCCCGTGCGATCGTGGAAATGCACGGCGGGCGCATCTGGGCCGAAAGCCAGGTAGGACAGGGCACCACGCTTTACTTCACCTTGCCCCGGACGGGCCTGAGCAGGGGGCTGGCTGTAGAAGGATAGACGGGTATGGATGAGAAGATCCTGGTAGTAGACGATGAACCCCGCCTGGTTCGCCTGGCGAGCGAGATATTGAAGGCTGTGGGATACCAGGTCATCGCCGCCGCGAATGGGGAATCGGCCCTCGAAATGGTCGCCCTGGAACAGCCTGATCTGGTGCTGCTGGATATCGTCCTGCCTCACGGCCTGGATGGATACGAAGTGTGCCGCCGCATCCGCGAGTTCTCGGATGTGCCGGTGATCATGCTTACCGCCAAGGCCCAGGAGGCCGATCTGGTCCGCGGCTTTGAGGTCGGAGCCGACGACTATGTCACCAAGCCCTTCAGTGCGAAAGAGCTGGTGATGCGGGTGAAGGCTGTGCTGCGGCGCTACCAGCGACCCGATGAAGTCGTCACGACCGCCGGCCTGACCTGCGGTGACCTGGAGATCAACTATGCCCGGCATCTGGTCAAGAAGAAGGGCAAGAATGTGTCGCTGACCCCTACCGAATACAAGCTGCTGCACCAACTGGCCCTTAACGCCAACCGGGTGGTCTCCCATGAGGACCTGCTGACCAACGTCTGGGGCTCAGAGTATCGCAATGACATTGACTATTTGCGGGCCTATATCCGCTACTTACGCCGCAAACTCGAGCCTGACCCGGACAACCCACAATATATCGTCACGATCTCTGGCGTCGGCTACATGCTCACCTCGCCGGATTCCACCGCCTCCTGAACTGACACGACTGCTCAACGTACAGCGCAAGGCCCCGCTTGTCCTGAATCTGCGGGACGTTCGCCGTTTTTCATGTCCTTTTCATAAACACGCCGGCCATTTCTATGGGTTTTTCACCCCTTTTGTGGCATGATGGAATCGTACGAAGACTTCCATCAGAACCAGGAGGGTATAGAAATGCCTAGCCGGACAAAATCGGATGGTCAGACGAAATTAGATGTGCGGGCGACGACTGCGCCGAGCCAGCCGCAAGCTGCTCCTGCGAGCATCGCGGAGGGCTCGCTCAACCGGGTCTTGGAGCTCTGTGCTCGCAGGCTGGGGCTTGAGCATGTCGGCAAAGTCATTGAACGGCTGAAGGTCGGCGACCGTGAGGTTCAGAGCCAATTTCGCCTGGAATTGGCCCGAGAGGCCGCCGTTCGCCTGAGCTCCCTGGACAGGAACATCAAGGCCGTCTACATGGCCGAGTATGATGCCATGCCCGAGGACCTGGCTTTCGCGGAACAGGATTGGAATACACCGGTTAACCTGATTGTGTGGGTGACGCGCAAGACGGCGGCTCTCAACGCGGCAGCCGCAGCCTTGGACCGGGCGCTGATCGAATCCTATGAGGAGCAGATCGGCCCCGACCACCCCGCCTATCTCGTGGACGTGCAAATAGTGGATGATCACGACGTCACCAATCGCAAGGGGTACGGCGCGATGTTGACGTCGATCCACATGCCGCCCCTCGAGATTTGGCGCGACAGGTAACGGCAAACGAGCCAAACCGCATTGGTGGCACGAGCCCGAATGTCGCCAAGAGCGCAGCGAATGGTCTCGCGTCGCCAGCCTGGGTGCGGTCAGCCATAGTAGACCATGAGCACATACCTTGAAACCCGACCCGTCAGGTTGCGCCCCATCTTGATGGTCACTGAGCCTGATCAACCGGACCTGTGGGATACGGCGCTGGCTCAGTTGGACGACGTGGCACAACGACTTCACCTGGACCCAGGAATACACGCCATCTTGCGCCAGCCTGAGCGGGAGCTGACCGTGTCAGTCCCGGTCATGATGGACAGCGGCAGAATCGAGGTCTTCACCGGCTACCGGATTCAACACTCAAGCGCCAGAGGGCCGTGTAAGGGAGGGTTTCGCTACCACCCCGCCGTGACCCTGAATGAGGTCAAGGCCCTGGCGATGCTGATGACCTGGAAGTCCGCCGTAGTCGGCATACCCTACGGTGGCGCGAAGGGTGGGGTCCGCTGTGAACCGATGGAAATGTCGCAAGGCGAGATCTGTCGCCTGACACGGCGCTTCACGGTGATGATCCGGCCGATCATCGGCCCCAAGCAAGATATCCCCGCTCCTGACATCAACACCGATCCCCAGGTCATGGCCTGGATGACCGATACCATCAGCATGATCGAAGGCCAATCGGCCCTGGCGACGACCACCGGCAAGCCGATCCCATTGGGCGGTTCGGTGGGGCGCACGGAGGCCACCGGGCGCGGCGTGGCGATCACGACGCGCCAATTGCTCAAACGTATGGGGCAGGATCTCTCGGAGACGACGGTGGCAGTGCAGGGCTACGGCAACGTGGGCCAGGCCTCAGCGACCATTCTGCGTGACATGGGCTGTAAGATTGTCGCCGTGAGCGACGTCACCGGCGGGTTATACAATCCTCACGGGCTGGATATCGCCGCGATCAATCGCCATGTGGCCGCTCATCCCCACCATTTGCTGGAGGGCTACGCTGGCCCGGACGTGGAGCACATCACCAACGCTGAACTGCTGGTCGCCGATGTGGATGTGCTGATCCCGGCGGCCGTCGAACACCAGATTCATGAGCGCAATGCGCCGCGCATTCGGGCGCGGTGGGTCGTCGAGGCGGCCAACGGCCCCACCACCCGCGAGGCTGACGACATTCTCCGAGACCGGGGCATCATCGTGGTGCCCGATATCCTGGCCAATGCCGGGGGTGTAGTCGTCAGCTATTTTGAGTGGGTGCAGGACTTGCAAGTCTTCTTCTGGGACAAGGCCGAGGTCAACCACAACCTGGAGCGGACCATGGTCCGCGCTTTCGAGGAGGTATGGGACTTCAGCCACGAGAAGGGTCTGCCACTCCGGCTGGGGGCTAACATGCTGGCTGTGGGGAGGGTAGCTGACGTCGTCAAGATGCGGGGCATCTTCCCCTAGGCCAGGGGCATAGGCTAATGTCACTGCAAAACGGGCCCGACACCCTAATGTCCGCTCTGACGGCGAGCTACCAGGAGGCAGCTCGCCGTTCAGTTCAGATAACAGCAAAAAGCCCTCGAACATTTGAGGGCTTTTGGTGTGGGCAGGGTAGGGTTCGAACCTACGAAGGCTTCTGCCGACGGTTTTACAGACCGCATCCTTTGGCCACTTGGATACCTGCCCTCGTTCCCCAGATTATAGCGGAAAGTACCCAAACTGACAAGAGCCGCCTTATATGATTTCCGTCATGTTTTCTTCATGACATATGACACTAACCGGCCAAAGCAGATGCTGGTAAGCTACATTCTGTTTTCGAGACACAGAACCTGTTTCAGAAATGTCCCCCTGAGCGCGGAGAAGGGATATGCCCACCGAACAGGATGTGATCACAGCGCTGACCGACGTGGTAGACCCCGAACTGGGGAGCAGTATCGTCGAGCTGGGCATGGTGCGCAGTCTCCAGGTGCACGATGGTCAGGTCGAGATCGAGTTGGTGCTGACGACACCAGGGTGCCCGCTGGCAGACTGGATCGTCGGCAGGGCCCACCAGGCCGTGATCACCATGCCGGGGGTGGAGCGGGTGGACATCAAGGTGCTGGACGAACCCTGGCAGCCGCCCGACACCGATGATTGGGGAGACTGGATCCAGCGTGCCCTGCGGGGCGCTTTCTAGCCCTGCTCCTGCATCTCAGCCTTCTCAATCTGATCAGACCCACAGCCAGCAGCTACCCCCGGCACCCGCTGTAAAAGGCACTCCGGTCGCAGACGTTCATCCCTTCCCGGCAACAGCCCTAACGATGTCAACGAGGATGAGTGGCCCCGGCGCGCCTTGGCCAGATGGTCGCATCCGGTTGCCAGCCAGGATGAAGAAGCCGGTCCACCAGCCAGCCGGGCTGCATTCGCCTGTGGCTCAAGGTCAATCTTCGGCGCTGACGATAGGCCGGCATCTTCAGCAGCGCCGCTCCCAAGCCCACCAGCAATAGGGGGATAGAGGCAAGGGCATAGGCCACCCGACCCACAAGCGACGGGTGATGCTGCCCAGCCTTCAGCACTTTCCCCAGCAGGAGCCGAGGCAACAGGATTATAAACTCTGAAGCATAGCTGATCTTATAGAACGTCAGAATTGTGTTCTGCGTTACCCACAGCGCCCTACGCAGGCTGCGCCAGTCCCACTTGAAATGCCAGTCGGTATCGTGGTAGACCACGGACCGCGGCGCCAGCAAGACCTGGTAACCGGCTGCATTCAGGCGCAAGCCGAGGTCCAGGTCGTCGGCATAGGCGAAGAAACCGGACTCGACAAAGTAGCCCAGTTCATCGAAGATGCGCATATTCGCGATAGCGCCAGCGCCATACACGGCCAGAAGCGGGATAGGCGGCGTGGTGGGGGTAACAGGCACGACGCGGAAGTCATACACGCCGAAGGAGGTCACATCGCATACGTAAGCTCGTTCAATTAGCCCCTCACGCCGCCGCCCCTCATACTCCGGCCACTGGGGCAAGATCATATTGCTCTCCACGATTCCAGCCTGGGGATGGCTGGTGATCACATCAACCAGCTCCGCCAGCCACCGACGGTGAGCGACGACATCCTGGTTCAGATATGCCAGGTACTGGCCCTTTACGTGGGGAAGAATACGTCGAACCGCCTCATTGGGCCCGTAGTTACGATCCAGCCGTAGCACCCGTACCGTGGGGTAGTTTTGCTCGACGAAGTCGGCCGAGCCATCGCGTGAGGCATTGTCTATAACCGTGACCTCGTACTGCTCTTGCGGGAAGTCCTGATCCAGCACCGAATCCAGGCAATCACCCAGGTACTTCCGGCCGTTGTGAGTGACGATCAGTACGCTGACAAGAAGCTGAGGTGCTTCGGCCATCGGTCTCATCGTTTCGTCCGTCATTCTGCTATTCCTCTTGCAGCCAGAGCGGATAGGCAGTTATGTAATGTGAAATACGTAAAAGATCGTATTGATTTTAGGAACCTAATCAGGCTATAATAAGGCGCATTGTACAAGTCGCCAACCCACCCTGGCCGATAGACAAGAGTTGAATTGACAGATTCTGGCCTGATTCCAATGTCGAGCGGACGGATAGATACAACGCCATGTCTATAATATGGACTAAATCCCCCCAATTTGTCCGAATGTCGCGGGAGCAATTGGCACGGGAGGCCTGAGTATACCACATCGCAGCCGAACAAGCCGAGCAGATGGCAACCCCGCCTGTTGCCCTCTCTCTGACCCTCAGAACGGTCACCGATGCCGACGGGCCGTGTGGTGATGGCAAAAAGAGAGCAATGCTTTGTGGGTCAGGCTCGATTCGTAGCCAAGCCAGTTCAACATCAACCATCTTAGGAGGATATATGACATCACCAACGCGTGAGATAGCGGCCGTTGAGATAAGGCCAGCCAATCCACAATTATCAGGAGGAATGATGACGTTGCAGAGCATTCAAAGAACGGTAGCGGACTATATTGTGCAGGAATTCCTTCCCGGCGCGAGATCCGACGAACTGACCGACTCGACCCCCCTGATCTCAGGCGGAATTCTTGACTCGCTGGGCACCTTGAACCTGGTCACGTTCCTCGAAGACCAGTTCAAGATTCAGTTAGAGCCCTATGAGATTTCGATAGCCAATCTCAACACCCTTTCCGCTATTGCCGGGCTTGTCCACTCGAAACTATAGCACGAGGTAATATGGACACTCAAATGACGCTGCATCAGTACTTAGGCCATTCGGCCCGGCGTCGCCCGGACCATACGGCGGTCGAGGACCCGGCTGACGGCACGATCACCTACCGGCAGCTCGACGCCCTGTCCGACCGTGTGCGTGACCGGCTATGGCATCTTGGTGTGCGCCCTGCCGACCGGGTGGGGATCTACATGCGCAAGTCAATTGACGCCGTCGCTGCTATCTTCGGCATCCTGAAGACCGGAGCGACTTATGTGCCTGTTGATCCCGGAGCGCCCGTCGCGCGCAACGCCTACATCCTGAACAACTGCTCGGTCAAAGTCGTGATCCTGGAGAACCGCTTCGTCGAGGGCCTCACTGCGGAACTGGCGCAACTCGGCGAAGTACCGCACCTGCTTGCCCTGGCGTGGGATGGCCGAGACCGACCCCTGGAAGTTACCTTGCAGCGCGCACAGGAGCAAGACCCCGTTCCGGTCGTGGACACCGTTATCCCCGACCTGGATAGCCTGGCCTACATCCTGTACACCTCCGGCTCGACCGGCAAGCCCAAGGGGGTCATGCTGTCTCACCGCAACGGCGCCAGCTACGTGGACTGGTGCTCCGAAGTGTTCGAACCCCATGAGACAGACCGTTTCTCGTCGCATGCGCCACTCCACTTCGATCTCTCCATTCTGGACATCTACGTTCCTCTCAAACATGGGGCGACCCTGGTCCTTATCGGAGAAGAGGTCGGCAAGCAGCCGCATCTACTGGCCCCCCTGATCGCAGATCGGCGCATCTCGGTATGGTACTCCGCACCGTCTATCCTGAGTGCCCTGGCCCAGTACGGGGACCTGCAGCGGTATGACTACTCTTCGTTACGGCTGGTGTTGTTCGCAGGTGAGGTTTTCCCGGTGAAGCATCTGCGCCGGCTGAAGTCGCTGTGGCCCCATCCCAGGTATTTCAACCTGTACGGGCCGACCGAGACGAATGTGTGTACCTACTATGAAATCCCGGCCGACATCCCCGAGGACCGCACCCAACCCTATCCCATCGGCAAGACTTGCTCCCACCTGCGTTCAATCGTCGTGGATGAGCAAGGCCGATTGGTCTCACGGGGACAAGAGGGTGAACTGTGCATCAGCGGCCCCGGCGTCATGCAGGGCTATTGGAACCTGCCGGAACGCAACGCTCAGGCTTTTCTGGTGGATTCGGACGGTCGGCGCTGGTATAAGACCGGCGACATTGTGGTCGAAGCGGATGACGGAAACTATATCTACATCGGCCGGCGCGACCGCATGGTGAAGAAGAGAGGCTATCGCATTGAGTTGGGCGAGATTGAGGCAGGGCTCTATCGGCACCCATCCGTCCGAGAAGCGGCCGTGGTGGCCCTCTCGGACGAGAACGGAGTGAAGATCAAGGCCTTTCTGAGTTGTAGGGACGGACAGCGTCCTTCTATCGTCGAGTTGAAACGCTTCTGTGCCGAGAACCTGCCCATGTATATGGTTCCGGACCTGTTCTCTTTTCAGGAATGGCTGCCCAAGACTTCCACCGACAAGATTAACTATCAGTTGTTGAAAGAGATGGCTTAATGGATTTCGCGTTCAGCGAGGATCAGAAGAGCCTGCGTACATGGGTCATCGGCTTTGCCCAGAAGGAGTTGAACGAGAACGTCCCGCAGCGTGACCGGGATCAGACCTTCCTGCGGGAGCTATGGAAGAAATGCGGCAACGCGGGGATTCAGGGGCTGCCGATCCCAGAGGAGTACGGCGGCAGCGGCCTGGACCCCCTTTCCACTGTGATCGCGCTCGAGGCCCTGGGCTATGGCTGCCATGACGGTGGCCTGGTCTTCTCCATCGGCGCTCATATGTTTTCCTGCATGGTGCCGATCTGGAAGTTCGGCACCGAGGAGCAGAAGCGCCGCTATCTCCCTGGGCTATGCGATGGCACCCTGATCGCGGTGCATGGCATGAGCGAACCCGGCTCAGGCTCAGACGCCTTCGCCATGCGCACCAGAGCCGAACCGGACGGCCAGGGCTTTCGCCTTAACGGGACCAAGACGTTCGCTTCGAATGGCCCGGTCGCGGACCTGGCCCTGGTCTTCGCCCTGACCGATCCCGACCAGGGTTACTACGGCGGCGTCACCGCGTTCTTGGTGGAGAAGGGGCCCGGCGGTTTCCGCGTGGGTCAGAAATTCGAGAAGATGGGATTGCGCACCTCCCCCATGAGCGAGCTGGTGCTTGAGGACGTATATGTTGGACCGGAAGCGGTCCTGGGGGGGGTCGGAGGGGGCGCAACTGTATTCGGCCATGGCATGGATTGGGAGCGGATCGGCATCTTCGCCAGCCATGTGGGAACGATGGAACGTCTGCTGGAAAGAGCCATCGGCTATGCGCGTGAGCGCAGCCAATATGGTCAGCGCATCGGCAAGTTCCAGGCCATCTCGCACCGGATTGCCGATATGAAGGTGCAACTCGAAGCGGCGCGTCTGCTGATCTACCGGGCGGCCTGGCAGCTCGATCGGGAGCGGCACGTCTCGATGGATGCATCCATCGCCAAGCTGTTCGTCAGTGAATCGCTGATCAAGGCTGCGCTCGACACCATCCAGATCTTCGGCGGCTACGGCTACATGGTGGAATACGAGGTGGAACGCGCCTTGCGTGATGCCCTGGCCAGCACCATTTATTCGGGTACCTCCGAGATTCAGCGCAATATCATCGCTCGCTGGCTCGGTCTCTGATCGATCTCGACGATATTGTCAGAGGAGGATGAGATTCGTGAACGATGTGATCATTGTCGGCGGTGGGCCAGCCGGATCCGTCATAGGAAGTTACCTTTCGATGGCCGGCATCAACAATCTGATCTTGGAGAGCGCCATCCATCCCCGACCGCACGTCGGCGAATCCATGGTGACCGCCACTACACGTGTCTTCAAAGACATCGGTTTCTTGGAAACCATGGAGAGAGAGGGCTTCATCAGGAAGTACGGGGCTGCGTGGCACCCACCGGCTCGCCGCGGGGAATTTGACATTGAGTTCGGCGAATATCCTCAGGAGGGGATCGAGCAAGACTATACCTACCATGTGGACCGGAGCAAATTCGACCTCCTGTTGTTGAAGCATGCCGAAAGACTGGGCTCCAAGGTGATCCAGGGCGTGCATGTGAAGGAAGTCCTGTTTGAGAACGGCTATGCCCGAGGCGTGCGGGCCACAATGGCTGGACAGGAAGTAGACCTGCCATGCCGTCTGGTCGTTGACGCCAGTGGCCGGAATACGCTCCTGGGGCGGCAGCTCAGGTTGAAAAAGAAGGACCCGATTTTCAACCAGTACGCAGTCCATGCCTGGTTTGAAGGTGTAGATAAGGGGACCGGCCCGGCTGCCGACTTCATTCACATCTACTTCCTGCCTGTAGAACGGGGTTGGGTCTGGCAGATTCCCATCACCCAAGAGATCACATCCATTGGCGTCGTCGCTGAACTCGAGGTCTTTAAGCAATCCAATCTAGATCTGGCGGGTTACTTCCATCGTCACGTGAACTTCAATCCGGACCTGGCACATGCCCTGCGCAATGCCCGGCGTATCAATGAGTTCAAGACTGAAGGCGATTACAGCTACTCGATGGAGAAGTTCGTCGGGAACGGCTTCGTGATGATCGGTGATGCCGCCCGGTTTGTGGACCCTATCTTTTCGTCCGGCGTCAGCGTAGCGTGCTACAGCGCTAAGTTTGCTTCGGAGCAAATCCGCCACGCCTTCGAGACCGGCGATTTCAGCGAAGCGGCACTGAAGCCCTATGAGGTGAAGTTGCGCAGAGGGGTTGATATCTGGTACGAGTTCATCCGCCTTTACTACAAGTTGTTGCCCCTTTTCACATATTTCATCGAGTCTAAGAAGCATCGCCTGCAAGTCTTACAGTTGTTGCAAGGCGAAGTCTATGAGCGTGGCGAAGCGCCGGTGCTTGACGCCATGCGAGAATACATCGAGGTGGTTGAGTCGTCGGAGTCTCACCTGTTTAAGGATCACCTCACCTCGATACCTATAGGCTAACCTGTCCGCCGGGTGCTTCTATGGCAATATACTCAAGCCTGCGCCCGACAGCACCCACCCGGGGTCAGCGGGACGATTACAACGGAACGATAATGAGTGGAGGAGTTTACCGATGATTGACTGGCTACAACATCTTTCACCTCCCGCCAATGTCACCGGCGCGGTGCTGACGGCATATGTGCTGTTCGACGTGTTTCTGATCGTCGTCCTGGCCCGGCTTCTAGGAAGCCTCATGGCACGGATCGGCCAGCCGCGCGTTGTCGGCGAGATTCTGGCGGGTATCCTATTGGGCCCCACCTTACTCGGCGACACCCTGTCCCAGGTCATCGCTCCCCTCCAGGCCCGCCCTACTGTGGGAGCTATCGCCACCCTGGCGCTGATCCTGTTCATGTTCCTGGCCGGCGTTGAGTACGACCTGACTAAGGTCAAGGGGCGCGTCGGCCAGGCGGGGTTGCTGGCCTTGCTCGCCGTGGCGGTCCCGGCGTTGCTGGGCTTCCCGGTGGCCCAGGCGATGCACACGGCAGCCTACATTGGCCCTAAGGGCCAGGCGATGTTGCCGTTCGCCTTGTTCATCGGGGCAGCGCTATCAGTGACGGCTTTCCCGGTGATGGCGCACATTCTCATGGAGCGGGGTGAGCTGAACTCGCGGATGGGATCGCTTGGTGTGGCCGCCACCGGCATCATGTCAGTGCTCATGTTCTCCTACATCGCCTTTGCCGGGACCGTAGCCGCGAATAATGGCTTTGGGCCTTTCATGCTGAATATCTCCTTGATGATCCTGTTCGTCCTGGCTTCCTGGTTTGTTGTGCGCCCCTTGCTGGAACGGGTGCTGATGCCTATGGTCCATGGCGAAACGATCAACGGCAATGGCATGGCTATCGTCTTTAGCGGCATGGTGCTCTACGGACTGATCGCCGACCGGATCGGCATCAATGCACTGGTGGGGGGGTTCATGTGGGGGTTGGTCCTGCCCAGCAGCCCCGTGCTCAGGAAGATCATCTCGGCCAAGGTGTACGATATAGCCATGATCTTCTTCCTGCCGGTCTTCTTTGCCCAGGCCGGGTTCGCCGCCAACCTCAAGCTGATCACGGCGCAGACCCTGCCGGTGGTGGCACTGGTCCTGCTGGCGGCCATCGGCGGCAAGTTCATCGCGGCGGTGCCGGCCCGCGCCTTCGGCCTGTCGTGGAACGACGTAGGGGTTCTGGGCGCGCTCTTCAACACCCGCGGCCTGCTCGTTCTGGTGGCGGGGTTGATCGGCCTGCAACTCCAGATCATCTCGACGTTGACCTTCACCATCATCGTCGTGGTGGCCCTGGTCACCAACCTGATGACCTTGCCGGTGTTGAATCTGATCTCGCGCTTGCAGCGAAGAGCGCTGGCCGTTGTGCCGCAGGAGGGGCTGCCGGAGGCCGGTTGAAGCCAATGTTGAGAGCTATCCTCCTTTACCTGCTTCTGGTGGGTACCCCCGTGCTTGGCATACTGGGGCTGCTGCGGGTTGGCCAGAGCCTGACACCGCCGATCTCTATGAGAGGAACCTGGACTGTTCAATTGAGCCTACAGACTGCAGATAGCACGTCGTGCGCTTCGGCAGTGTCCGGCTCGGACCAAGCAGTGCTGGCGATCTCGCAATCGGGACCGCAGTTGCAGCTCATCTTGAAGGGCAAGGAGTGGATCGCCTTAGCGGGAGAGATTCATGACACGACCGTGACGGCAGAAGGGCCGAGTGCGTCGGCCGGGGCAGGGGCGAGTTCGTCTATCCACTTAAACGCTCGGGTGGATCGGCAGGCTAAGCCCAATCGCTTGCTAGGGCAGATCACCTTCCCCAATTGCCCGTCGCACATCGCGATGGCGTTCACCGCGACGCGCCAACCTGAATCCGAGGGGCAATAATGTTCCAGCTCACAACACTGCTGGTTCAGATCGGTGTCATCCTGGTCATAGCACGCATCGTTGGCTTGATCTTCCGGAAGATCCATCAACCTCAGGTGATGGGCGAGATGGTCGCCGGCATCCTGCTCGGGCCCTCACTGCTGGGCTGGCTCGCGCCGGGCGTCTCGGCGGCTCTGTTTCCGCCGGAGAGCCTGGGCTTTCTGAACGCCTTAAGCCAGATCGGGCTGGTGGTGTTCATGTTCCTGGTGGGCCTGGAACTCAATCCGAGGAATCTGCGTGAGCGCACACACGCAGCCGTGGTCACGAGCCATGCCAGCATCCTGGCCCCATACTTCCTGGGCACTCTACTCGCCCTGTTTCTCTACCCCCGATTATCCGACGCCAGTGTGCCATTCGCCCACTTCGCGCTGTTCATAGGGATAGCCATGAGCATCACCGCCTTCCCCGTGCTGGCGCGCATCCTGACTGAGCGCAATCTTCTCCGCACGCACGTGGGCGCAGTGACGATCACATGCGCCGCGGTGGACGATGTCACAGCATGGTGTATTCTGGCCGGTGTGGTCCTGCTGGTTCGGGCCAGTGCAGTGGCACTCCCCTTCTGGGCGACGTTGCTGGGTCTGGCAGTCTACCTCATTGTGATGTTATTCGGGGTACGGCCCGTGCTGCGCAAGCTGGAAGGAAGGTTTCAGGGGCGCAACGTCATCACCCAGGATGGGCTGGCGCTCATCCTGCTGCTGGCGTTGGCCTCCGCCTGGGTCACAGAGCGGTTGGGACTCCACGCCTTCTTTGGTGCCTTTCTCATGGGGGCCATCATGCCCAAGGACCAGGAGTTCGTGCAGGCGATCTCGGAGAAGCTGGAGTATGTTACGGTGATCCTGTTGCTCCCCTTGTTTTTTGCTTTCACCGGGCTACGAACCAGCATTGGGCTCCTAAGCGGCGGGGACATGTGGCTCTACGCAGGGCTGATTATCCTGGTTGCTATCGCCGGCAAGTTCGGCGGTTCGACGATCGCGTCACGGCTGACCGGGCTGCCGTGGCGTGAGGCCGGGACGCTTGGCATCCTGATGAACACGCGCGGGCTGGTGGAACTGGTGGCCCTGAATATCGGCTACGATATTGGGGTGATCTCTCCGGCGCTTTTCACCATGCTGGTGCTCATGGCGCTGGTGACCACGTTCATGACCTCACCTTTTCTGGAATGGATCTACCCGGCGCGGTTACGCCAGGAAGAGCAATATGCCGAAGCAGCGCGGGCCGGTCACATTAGCGACGCTCCCATCAGTCGCCCGGCCCAGCCAGGCGAGTTGGAGGTGGTGAAGGAGGGAGAACTGGTCACAGGAACGACTCGTGCCTCCAGACCAGGGCTGATCCCAAGCGGAGACTCCGTGAAGTGATCTGAGCCTGCTGGTTTATCAAATACACCTTCACCCCCCTTGTGGGTGTGAAGATACAACGATCATTTAAGGAGATGAGAGGATGAAAACAGATGTTGCTATTGTCGGCGGCGGCCCGGGCGGGTCTACCCTGGCGATGTTCCTGCTGAGAGAAGGGATCAAGCCGGTCATCATCGAAAAGGAGACCTTCCCACGCTATCACATCGGGGAATCCATGACCGGCGAATGTGGCGGCGTGGTGCGCGCCTTGGGGCTTGAGGAGATGATGCTCAAGCACCGCTTCCCCGTCAAATGGGGTGTGAAAGTCTGGGGCCCCAGCGGTCAAAACCCCTGGTTTGTTCCCGTCATGAAGCGCACGGAAGCAGGTGAGTTGCAAGAGACCTTCACCTGGCAGATGCGCCGCAGCGATTTCGACAAGATGATGCTGGATGAGGCCATCGCCCGGGGCGCAGATTTCGTCCAGGGCCAGGCCACTGAACCCCTGCTGAAGGACGACGGCTCAGTGCGGGGCGTGCGCGTTAAGATGGCCGACGGCGGCACCCAGGACATCGAGTGTGAGGTCTTGGTGGACGTTTCCGGTCAGGCCAGATGGCTGAGCCACACCGGCCTGACCAACAGAGCTGTCCTCGGCCATTACGCCAAACAGGTCGCCGTTTTCTCCCAGGTCACGGGCGCTATTCGCGACGAAGGCAAACATCGCGACGATACGCTGATCTTCTACAAGCGCCTGGTCCATTGGGCCTGGTTTATCCCACTGGATGACGAAACGGTCAGCGTCGGCGTGGTCAGCCCGGGCACCTACTTCGCCTCCAAGAAGGAGAGTAAGCGCGACTTCCTGGTGCGCGAACTGCGTGAACTCAACCCGGAACTGTCGAGGCGTCTGCCCGAGATCAACCTGACCGAAAATACACGCGCCATCCTGAACTACTCTTATGAAGTGTATCCATTCACCGGTAAGGGTTGGATGTGCATAGGCGATGCCCACCGCTTCATTGACCCTATCTTCTCCTTCGGGCTTTACGTCACGATGAAGGAGGCCCAGTTCGCTGCCCCCGCCATCAAAGCGTACCTGGAAGGCGCACATCGGGATGAGCCCAACCCCTTCGCCCAGCACCAGGCTCTGGCTCTCTCAGGCGTGGATAAGTATCAAGACCTGATTGACGGCTTCTGGTCGGAACCCTATGCCTTCGCCTACCTGGTCCACCGGAAGCATCCTGACTATGCGGTTGACCTGTTCGCCGGGCGCGTCTTCAACAATGACCCCAACCCGGCGCTTGAGGGGATGCGCCAGATTAAGCAGCATGGCCGCAAATGGTGGGAGGAGGAGGACGGCAACTGGTGGGAGGAGCACGCCCCCACTGCATCGGAGCCGATCACCATTGACACAAGTCCGGAAGCGCCGCGCTAAGAGAACAGCACCCACTGTGGGACCGACAGGCTCAGACTTCCGAGGTCCTTAAGACTTCGGAAGTCTGAGCCAGAGGATTCTGCGTCGCCTCATCGCGGCGCCTGGTAAATGCCCGTGCCGGGATGGAACTCGCTCCAGCCACGCCACCAGATGCGCTGTACAGATATGGCTTGGAGACGCTCCATAACGGTCCCCCCCGTCGGCTCTCCGCGCCCGTTCCAGCGTACGGTCCGGCCGGCATCCACCAGGAAACCATCCTCGGCCTCCAGAGTGAGCACGCTGTCCCCCACCCTCCGGTCGAAGGCGCGCACCCGATCGGCCCCGGGTTGGTACACCACAGCGATGGGTATCCCGCCCAGTTGGTCGTTAACGACCTGATTCTGCCTTAGGAGCGACAAGGGGTAGGCGCGCGATTCGCCTCTGTCTGGGGGTGCTCGTCGCGCCAGCCGGCCCACGCCGTCTGCTCTCCACCAAGCAATTGGAGTTGCCTGCCTGCCAGCGGTCCAAAGACAGCCTCACCCGTGGCCTGCTGCCACAGGCTGCCTGTCTCGCGATCGCGCATAATCATGTTCCAGCGCCATGGGCTCCTGGCATCGAAGGTCAGGACCTGGCCATCCACGCTGGCGGCATACACGCTGCCACTGCGACAGGCCCCACAGTAGGCCACCAGCACCGGCGTCGCTCCCAGGCGATCATTCACAATGTGGTGCGGCACTATCATCTCCAACGGCCAGGCGCAGGCCATCCCATCTATCTCGACGCCGAGCACCGGTGCCTTGTCACCCAACCCGGCTTGCGTGGCGCCGACATGGGGAGGACGATCCAATGCCACGAACCCCTGCTTGGGATCGAGCAGATAGGCAAGACCGGCGAGCGCAAAGGCGGCCAACATCGCTGCCAACGCCCCCCCTGAGGGGCGAAGAGCATATGCGCCAAGTGTCACGGCGAGCGAGAGGAGGGCCAGGCCCAAGCGCAGCGGCCCCAGACGATAGAGAGATGCCAGGCCAAGGCGGGAGACCCACTCGTTCCAGGCGGGCACGGTGAGCGCCAGCACCCCTAACACCAGGCCGAGCAAAGACCAGAGATTAATCACAGTGGTGGGCTCCTGATCGGCTGAGTCTACACCCCAGAGTGCGAGCCGTCAATACAGCAGGCCCGGTGGGGCGTATTTCAGTCTGGGGGCAAGTAGCCGCCCGGAGCTGAAGCTCTGGGCTGGGCCAACCCCGCAGGGGCTTCGCTCTTTCAGCGTCGCGGCTTCTTAGCCGAGATGCCTCGCTGCGCTCAGCGTGACACGCTGAGGGTCTCGGCCTATTTTTGAAACAAGTTGTACCGTGACGGCTCCTGCTTGACGGCGCTACGGCAGAAGGTGTACAACCATTCATATGCCGCTGACTGCACTGGGCTTGCTGTTAATCGCCGGGGCACTACACGCCGGCTGGAATCTGCTCATTAAGCGCAGCGATCAGAAGCAGGTCTTCACGTGGTGGGCTCTGGCCGCGGGAGTCGTGTGTTTCGCCCCGCTCATATGGCTCAGTCCGCCACTCCCCAGCCGGATATGGCCCTATCTCGCCGCCAGCGCTCTGGTCGAGGCGGCTTACTTCATGGCGCTGACATGGGCCTATCAGCAGGCAGATTTCTCATTGGTTTACCCGCTGGCACGCGGCGCGGCACCGGCGCTGTTGGCCATATGGGCCGTGCTCTTCCTGCACGAGCGCCCGACGCCCGGCGGGCTGGCGGGGCTGGCCCTGCTGATCGCGGGGCTGCTCGTGGTGGCCGGCCCGACCGGCTGGCTACGGCGCGGTGTGTGGCACACCAATGGCACACTGGCGGCGCTGATGACCGCCGCCTGCATCTCCATCTACGGGGTGATTGACGGGGCGGCGATGCGCCTGGCCGATCCGGCTCCCTATCTGATCGCGCTGCTAGCACTCACCGCGGCCCTGACGGGCCCGGCGGTGTTGGCGCGCTATGGGCGCGCGGCGGTCGGCGAGGAATGGCGGGCGCACTGGCGGCGCATCATCCTGGCCGGGGTATCGAGCATGGCGGCCTATGGCCTGGTCCTGCGGGCTTATGCATTGGCGGCGGTGAGTTACACCGGGGCGGTGCGCGAGAGCGGCATTGTCTTTGCCGCGCTCATCGGCTGGCGCTGGCTAGGCGAGGAGTTTGGGGCCACCCGCACGGCCGGTGCAGTTCTCATCTTCCTGGGGATCGTGCTTATCGCCGTCACCGGCTGAAAAGTATCTCTCGAAAGGATGTCACTATGACCGATTTTGCTGCGATTGACCGTTTCATCACCGACCACCTGGAAGCATCCCTGGCCGAGCTGGCCCGACTGTGCGCCCAGCCAAGTGTGTCGGCACAGGGCTGGGGCATCCAGGAGTGCGCCGAACTGGTGGCCGAGATGCTGCGCCGCCGCGGCTTCACCGTAGAGATCATCCCCACGCGCGGGAATCCGATTGTCTACGCCGAGGCCGAAGGGGCCAGCGACAAAACCCTCCTCTTCTACAATCACTACGACGTTCAGCCGCCCGAACCCCTCGAACTCTGGGACTCGCCGCCCTTCGAGCCGGCCTTCCGTGATGGCAAGCTATTCGCCCGCGGCGTGTCCGATGACAAGGGCCACATCCAGTGCCGCCTGGCCGCGCTCGACGCAGTGAAGGCCGTGACCGGCTCCTATCCCTGCCGCATCAAGTTTGTGATCGAAGGAGAGGAAGAGACCAGCAGTGCCAACCTGGAAGAATTCGTGGTGAGCAACACCGGCAGGCTGCGGGCGGATGCGTGCGTCTGGGAATTCGGCGGCATCAATCACGCAGGCCAGCCGGCTTTATACCTGGGGCTACGCGGCATTTGCTATGTGGAACTGAACGTGCAGACCGCCACACACGATGCCCACTCCGGCCTCGGCGGCTCGATCTTCCCCAACGCCGCCTGGCGGCTGGTATGGGCGCTCAACACGCTCAAGGACCAGAACGAGCATATCCGTATCCCCGGCTTCTACGACGCGGTCAAGCCGCCCAGCGGGCGCGACCTCGAACTCCTGGCCGCCCTGCCCGATGATTCAGCCGACCTGCTCAAGCGTTATGGCCTCAAAGGCTTTCTCAAGGGGCTGACAGGCGGCCTGGAACTGCGGCGGGCAGAGGTCTTCGAGCCCACCTGCACTATCTGTGGCCTGACCGCCGGCTACCAGGGGCCCGGCTCCAAGACGGTGTTGCCCGCCAGAGCCAGCGCCAAAGTGGACTTCCGGCTCGTACCCGATCAGGAGCCGGAAGACATCCTGACGAAGCTGCGGCGGCATCTGGATGCCGAGGGATTCTCAGATGTCGAGATCGCCTATCTCGGTGGCGATAAACCGGCCCGCACCGATCCCGACCACCCCTTCGTCCGCCTGACGCTTGAGGCCGCCCGCGAGGCTTATGGCAAAGAGCCGGTAGTCGCGCCGATGACCGGTGGCTCCGGCCCGAACCACGTGTTCATCAACGCGCTCAAAGTGCCGGTGGTCACCGCCGGGATCGGCTACCCCGGCTCTCAGGCGCATGCCCCCAACGAGCATATTGTGATCGAGCACTTCATCACCGGCGTCAAGCACACCGCGCGCATCATCGCGAAGTTCGGCAGGGGTGAACAGGCTACGCCCTGGACATCTACGTCAGCTTCTTGAGAGATGGCAGGTCTTCGTAATCGGCAGTGCGGGGGAGTTGGCCGAAGAGCTGCACCAGATCGGGTGGCGGCACAATCAGCTTTCTCGTAGCCAGGTCGAGCCATGCGCCCTCGACCCTCAAGGTAGCGGCTTTCTCGCCGCTCACCTTGATCACATCGTGCTGGATTTTCCAGCGAGAGCCATCCGGCGCCAGGCCCGCCAGCTTCATGCTGACGGTAATGGCATCGCCCAGCACCACCTCTTTGAGGTACCGGCTCTGGTCCGCCAGCAGAACCGGGCCGAAGCCCAACTCTCGAAAGCGGGCGGGTGGAAAGTCGTGGTCTAGCAGGAAACGAACGCGCACATCCACAGCATAATCGCCGTACACCGAGTGGCGGACATGCCCATTGGGGTCCACGTCGGCCCACTTGATCTCGTATCTTCTGGCATACTCAGCCGCGCTCAATGCTCAGCCTCCTCCCCTTCATGCTCTATAACGAATCGAGCCCCAGTATAAGAGGAGTGTCCCCAAAAATCAACAGCGGGTGACCGGTCTGCACTTGGCGGGGTGGCGCGAAATCAGTACAATTACACCCATGAGAGAATACCTGGATGGCGCGACGGCTATCGCCAGAGGTGCCCTCGCTGCAGGCTGCACCTTCTTCGCCGGCTACCCGATCTCCCCTGCTACTCCCATTTTGCTACATATGATCAAAGAACTGCCCAAAGTCGGCGGCCAGGCGATCCAGGCCGAGGACGAGATCGCCTCGATCAGCCTGTGCATCGGCGCAGTCATGGCCGGCGCCAAAGCCATGACCGCCACCAGCGGGCCCGGCATCAGCCTGTACTCCGAGAACATCGGCTGGGCCATCATGGCCGAGGTGCCGCTGGTCATTGTGGACTGCCAGCGCCAGGGCCCCGGCACCGGCGGCGCGACAACCGGCGCGCAGGGTGATGTGCAATTTGTGCGCTGGGGCACCAGCGGCGGCTACCCCATCATTGCCCTGTGCCCCTCCAGCGTCGCCGAGTGTTATACGCTGACCATCCACGCTTTCAACCTGGCCGAACGTTTCCGCTGCCCGGTCTTTCTGCTGCCCGACAAAGAGATGGTGATGTCCATGGCGACCGTGGACATTGCCGAATATGAGCGTCCACCACTGCGCGAACGCCGCCTGGCCCCACCGGCCGACGGCCAGCCTTTCCTGCCGTACCGCTTGCAGGAGCTTGATGACGTGCCGCCGATGTCGCCCTTCGGCGGCGAACATCTGGTGCGCATCACCGGCTCGTCCCACGACGAACGCGGCATGCTCGTCAAGGACCCGGCCAGGCTCGACCGGCAGCTTGCGCATCTGGCAGCCAAGATCGAGCAGCACACCGACGAAATCGCCATGGTCAAGGCCGACCTGGAACCCGGCGCCCATACGCTGGTCATCAGCTATGGCACAACAGCCCGGGCAATGCGCGAAGCCGTCCAGGTCGCCCGATCGCACGGGCGCAGGGTCTCCAGCCTGACGGTCCAGTCGCTCTGGCCCGTGCCGGAGGCAGCTATCCGCGCTGCTGCCGAGGGCGTCGAGCGCATCGTCGTCGCCGAACTGAACCTGGGCCAGTACCGGCTTGAGATCGAACGATTGATTCATGGGCCGGAGATAGTCGGCGTCAACCGCATTGACGGCGAGCTAATCACACCGGAGCAGATTCTGGAGCAGGTCGCCGGCTAACGAGAGATGACCCTTATCTATCCTCTAATTAGCGATGTCTCCGACCGTAATCCGTCAAATGACTTGATCCGGCTCGCCATCACGCTGCCATCGGCGCTGACGGCCTCGCGGAGGTCACCTGATTCTCCGCTCTTCAAGGTCCCTCCGGAATGGTCAATTTCCGCCCCCTGAGACGCCTGGGCCGCTACTGGTGGTTGGTTGCCGCCCTGGGTGGCGTGCTCGTGGCCGGCCTGGCTCTGGTGTTGCGGTCACGGCGGCCGGTGGAGATGGCAATCACTGTCACAGCGACGCCATCTCCAA
>CADDZL010000012.1 GCA_902812335.1 Chloroflexota bacterium
ATGGATTCTCTTGCTTATTATAGCTCTGGTGTTGCTGAGCGTGCTGCGTAACTTGGGCGTGATTTATGACTCAATGGCAAGGCTCAGACAGTTCCAGCCGGCGCCGACCAAATTGGCGGCGGGTGAGACTCTGCCGGAACTCGCCCTACTTACGCTCTCCGGTGGCTCCCGTTCTCTATCTGACTTTCGAGGCAGAAAGACTGCCTTTACCATTATCAGCCCCAACTGTTCATCCTGCCATGATTTGCTGAGGGAAATTGCCGAATCTAATCCAGACCCTGATCCCCTTGACCGCACGGTGCGAGAGCGCGTTATCATAAGTGTGGGAGACTCCATAAGAACCGCAGAGTTCGTACACCAAGTACGACTGCGCGAAGACATCCCTATCTTAGCAGACAGGGACAACGGCGTGGCAGAGAAGTGGGGTATCAACCTGATGCCAACTACTGTGGTTGTTGACCAAGACTTGAAGGTAGTCAGGCAAATCTTTGGAGTCGATGGGAAGACGGCACATCAAGCCACACCGGTGGCGAGCCTATGAGGCGTCATCCCATAGCGTTTCGGGCGTTACAAAGGAGGATGTACAATGAACCCATTGAAGAGACTTCAGGCCAAGCACTCTCAACCAGAGGACCGACAGTGGTGGTATAACGGAAGTTGTGTAAAAGACGGGAGCCCGGTAATCCTAGCGGTAGGGCTAGAACCCAACTACCGGAAGGAGAAGACCAATGGCTCCCGAGACAGAGGATACCCAATTAGCGGGATTCAGTCAAGACGAGTTTGAAGCGATGCTTCAGGACGAGTTGCGTTGGGCCGTGCGCCTGGCGCTAGAAACCATTCTGCAAGCCGAAGTGGACGCTTTCATCGGTGCGCTGCCTTATGAGCGCAACGCGGCCAGGCGGGACCGGCGTAACGGCCGCTACACCCGCTCGCTGGAAACCAGTGTGGGACGTATCACCCACCTATCGGTGCCGCGTACGCGGCAGGGACACTCCACATACCTGTTCGAGCGCTACGCCCGTCGCCGTGACGAGTTGGACGAGGCGATCAGCGCGATGTTCATCGGCGGGGTGAGCACGCGGGGAGTGGGTGTGGTCATGGAGCACTTGACCGGCAGCGCCCCCTCGCCTGCCACCGTATCGCGGGTATTCCATCGCTTGGAAGACGAGTACCAGGCGTGGCGGGAACGCTCCTTGGCCGAGCGCTATGCCTACGTCTTCGCCGATGGCACCTATTTCACGGTCATTTATGACGGAGAAGGCTGCAAGATGCCTATCCTGGCGGTGGTGGGCATCGGTCTGGATGGGCAGCGGGAGGTGCTGGGATTCTCCGTCGGGGACCGCGAGAATCAGGCGGCATGGGAGGAGCTGTTTGAGGACCTGAAGCGGCGCGGCGTGAAGGCGGTAGGGCTGCTAATCACAGACGGTCATCAGGCGATGCTCAACGCTCTAGCCGCTAAGTTCCCTGGCACGCCACGCCAACGCTGCATCCGGCACAAGATGGAGAATGTGCTGGGCTACCTGCCCAAGAAGCATCGCGACGTGGTGGGGCGGGAGTTGAAAGCCATTTTCTACCAGGACAGCCGCGCACAGGCCGAGCAAGCCGTCGCCGCGTTCTGTGCCAAGTATGCACAGGATTACCCCTCGGCGGTGGAGTGCTTGCAGCGCGACCTGGAGGCGTGCTTGACCTTCTATGCCTTCCCCCAATCACACTGGAAGGCGATTCGCACGACGAATATCATTGAGAGGCTGTTTGAGGAGGTGAAACGGCGGAGTCACAAGATGGGGGCGGCGTTCCGTAATGAGGCCAGTTGCTTGCTCATGTTCTACGCTGTCGTGCGCGGGCTGAAGTTCCAGAGACTGACGATGCCCTTGCCGGCAGAGACACCAGCTCCCGTGATTTTACACAACTCTTGACACACCGCCGGAGATTGAACTGACGTATAGTCTGGGAAGTCGCTTTCCTTGATACGAGCAGCCGTAGCCAGGCACTCGCCGATCTCCGCGCCGTCATAAAGCGCGTAGGAAGCCGCTCGCAGTAACTTAAAGGAGAAGGTCTGATCGCTGAACTGTAGTCTCATCTTCTTCTCCTCAATCGATGAGATTATAGCTCTCGTAGCTGAGGCAAAGCTGAAGCCTATCTGAGAGTTCGCTGAGGATAACCGTTTACGTTCCCATCCAGAACAACGCCAGAGCAACCGCATAACGGGGATTTTCAGATAACAGGGGTGGACGCGAGAAGACGAAGTACAGCCCCAGTCCCATGAGGATGACGCCGCCAAACGCCAGAGCCGTCGTGGAATAAGGCCGGAACCTTATCGCTCGGCCCTACGGATGATGAATGATCTGAGTATAGATGCTGAAGCCGACAATGCCGAGCAAAAGGGCGATGAAGAACCATGTCCACAGCCGGTCGCGCCACCCTGTCCTGGCCTTCTTTGCGGCGTGGGTTTTGCTGCGGTTAGCCATAAGCCTTGTTCTCCGATGCGGTGCGGATGCGCCGGTGGGCCAACACCACGATAAGCGGGATGGCGGCAGCCAGCAACACAAGTGCGATGAGTTGCGACTGTGTAAGACCGAACGCGATGATCTGGTATGAACTGGTGAAGCCAAGCAGGAAGCGCTCGACGCTGTACAGGCTCAGATAGACGAGGAACAGGAGCCCATCAGGCCAGTCGCGCTTGCGCAATCGCCAGAGAACCGCAAAGATGCCCGGGTTCACGACGATCTCGTACACGGGCATCGGGGTGTAGTACACGCCCAACTGCGGCACCATCGCACCGGGATTGGTGTAGGCGAAACCGAACGGTCCGGTCGTCGGTTTGCCCATGGCATCGCCAGTGATGATGCAGGCCACGCGCCCGATGCCTTGACCGAGAACCAGACCCGGGGCGGCGATGTCGGCAAGAAAGCCCAGACGGAGGCCACGGCACCAGGCGAAGACGGTCAGCGCAGCGAAGCCGCCCAGGACCGCGCCCCAAATCGCCAGACCGCCTTCCCAGAAGTATAAGGCCCGAACCGGATCCGCGGCGTACTCATGCGGCCAGTGGTCAATCACGTGGAAGAGGCGTGCGCCAGCCAGCCCGGCGATGATGACCCACACCACGCCCGCGCTGAAGGCGTCTTCGCTGAGCCCTTTGCGCCTGGCCTCCCACGCAGCAACCCACAGGCCCAGGCCGATGGCGATAGCGACGATGACGCCGTACCAC
Source organism: Chloroflexota bacterium (assembly GCA_902812335.1). Classification (GTDB taxonomy): domain Bacteria; phylum Chloroflexota; class Anaerolineae; order DSLN01; family DSLN01; genus DSLN01. The sequence continues at coordinate 3,209 of CADDZL010000012.1, forward strand.
CGGACCATGAAGTGACCAATGCTGAAGATGACCGGATCAATGCTGACTGTGATCATTTCACCAAACCTTTCCAGAGGGTAGAGGAGCGGCTGGACTGAGACCAGCCGCTCCTCGGCAAGACCGCGCTTTAGTGATGGCCCATGTGCGCTCGTGCCACGCCGACGTACTTCTCCGGCTCTTTGTCAAATGACCGCTTGCAACCGGGCGAGCAGAAGTAGTAGGTCTGCCCCTTATACTCCGATTTCCCCGCCGCCGTCTTGGGATCAATTTCCATGCCGCAGACCGGATCTTTCACCATGTCAATCTCACCTCCTTTCATCGGAAGAATACAGCGTACACGAGCACGCCCAGGATGGCCAGCAGTACAAGCAGAATGCCCTGCCCGATCGGGTTGCTCATCATCCCGACCATGCCGGACATCATGCCCATAGTCATGGCCCCGCCTGCAAGAATCAGGTCGAGGATAGCCAGAACAACGATGATCCCGATGACGAGCAGGAAAAGTGTGCGGATATCCGCAGCCTTCTCTCCTGCCTGAGAATCAATCCAGGCTTTCCAAAAAAGCCACCGAACGGGGAAACTGACCGTTCAGCGCCGCCCTCAACTGCCTCGGCACTGCCACCGATTGTCGAATGATCTCACTGACCCGCGGCAGGAGCGTTTGCGCTATCGCCAGGTCCAGGGCGATCACCAGATTTCGCGATACCCTCTCGTCAAAGAGACCATCGCCTTCGTTCGTCCAGGCGTTGGCGAGATAGATGAGCACTTCATTCATCACCATGCCTGACAACTCAACAGCGTGTCTCTTCAGCAGGTCTGTGATCTGAACCAGAGGCCGAATCGCCAGCGGTCGCCAACCCAGGATTCGTTGAAGTTTCAGGCGAGCGGCCAGATCGCTACGGATGCAGGCATGCAGGAATACACTCTCGCCATCGCGGGCCATAGTCGTCTGGGCAGGAGGAAAGGCCTGACCCAGGCTGAGGGCAGGCCATGGAATGACCGCTGTCATCGAAAGCAAGTCCGCGTCCGACCAGTGATCAAATCGTGCTGTGTCCATGGTTCCGACCAGCAGCAAGTTGGACGGGTAAGGGATCGGCGCAGTCAGGTGCAGGCCCGGCAAGCGCATCAACTCTCCGTGGCGCAGTTGAAATGCCAGTTCGGAGAAAAAGCCCAGGAGTTCAGCCGGACTGATGTGGCTCAGGCAGGCGATGAACACTCGCTGGGCATTCTCCGGCTGCCAGGCTTCATCGATCAGCGCCAGGATTTTGCTGGTGTTTAGTCGGGTCTGGGCCTCGGTGAAAAGAGCGACGTTGCCCGTTTGCCCGGCCCACCAAGCGTGGCCAGGCATGACTTGATAGCGGAAGGGATCACCGCCCGTCAAGACCTGGGCAAGGCTCTTGACCAACGCAATCTTCCCGCTCTGCACTGGGCCGGTCAGGATCGCCAGCGGTTTGGACTTGAGCGCAACATAGAAGTTGACGACCGAGATCGGGTCAGCCTGGATACCGGCTTCGGCTGCTGCCTGGATGAGCCGAGTCACAATCTCTCGTTCGCCGTTGGACCGTGAGTGATCATGAGTTTGAAGTAGTGTCTGTGTCGTGACAGCCATGATGAATTATTCCCTAAACTGTGCGGTCGGTCATGGGCATCAACCACAGCAAAACGGCAAGAAGAGCGCAGCAGAACCCACAGGCACCAATGCAGACCAGCCAATTTCGCCGAAGATGATGATCACCATCCCCAGCATCACCCCGATCACCAGGATGCCCAACCAGGGCGAACTGCCCTTTCTGCACCCTCCGCTTCCATGCAGGTGCATCATACCGCCTCTTAAACCGTCGCTAATATCAGGAGCCCCATAACCACGACGCCACCGCCGAGCGTCAGACGCACCCACTCCTTGTGGTGCAGATTCCAGTGTGCCAGACGATTGAGCGTAGGACGCGCCGAGGCAGCGATCAGGATCGCGACCAGCGGCAGCACGAAGACGATATTGTACAGGACGAGATAGGCATAGCCCAAGAGCGCCGTCGGTTGTAGCGCCAGCAGGCTCAGCACGCCGAGGTACACCGCGCCGCTGCACGGCACGGTGCACAGGCCGATCAAGAAACCGCCGGTCACCAGAGCTGGGAGCGTCGCCTTTTGTGCCATCCGGCGTGCGACCGAGCTGACCCGGCCTGGTGCCTGCAAGCGCCAGCCCATATCGGGAAGGAAATAGTCCTTGAGCGTCCACAAGCCAAGCAAGACTGCACTCAGCGCCCCGAGCCGCGCCGGGACGTGCTGCCGGGTGAAGAAGTCGAGCGACTTGAGCAGCCCCACGCCCAGCGCCAGGTAGGTCAGGAAGACAGCAGCGATGTAGATGCTGCCCATGCCCAGGAGCCGCGCGCGCAGCGCCTTGACGTTCTGTTCGCCAACTTGTAGCGTCGCGGTCATCGCCGTGACGAACAGAAGCAGGACGGTGAAGGCACACGGGTTGATGCCATCTATCGCCCCGGCGACGAGCACCGTCGGCAGCGTGATCTGGGGCAGGTACATCTGCATCGCCGCCTCCGGCGCGTTGGGGTGCCAGAACCCTGTGAGTGCGATCGCACCGAGGGCGATGATGCTCAGGATCGAGAAGATGGTGATACTGCGGAGGCGGAGACTCATCGGCTAAGCCTCGACAATCAGTTTGCCCTGCATCGTCGGGTTAGCCCGACCGCCACAGCAGACGTCGCAGTAGAAGGTATACGTGCCGGGCTTATCCGGCGTAAAGGTCGCCCAATTGCTTCCCTCTGGCTGGGCAATGATGTTCACATTGAGTTCATCCACGGCCCATTGGTGCTTGCCGCCGCCATCGGTGTGAGCCGAGTTGTCCAGACTGGTTAGGCGCACCGTGACCGGCTCCCCCGCCTTCGCGCGGATCTCCTTCGGTGTAAATCCGCTCATGTCGGCGCTGACATCGATTACATTAGCAGCGGGAGGTGGTGTCTTCGGCGAGAAGGCCGATACCAGCAGGTAGCCCGCCGTCCCCACGACAAGCAGGGCGATGACGCTAAAGACAGCCGCGCGGGTCCTTGACCGCCGCGCCCGGCGAGCAGCGCGCTCCCTGCGAATCCGGCTGTTGACGACTTTAGTGCTCATGATGATCCTCCTCTCAGGACCGATCTGCTTCCTTACCTTCGGTTGCGAACCAACACGAAGCCGATCACACTGCTCAATGCGATCAGGACGACAACGCCCATGACCTGGTCGGTGGGTTTCGTGCGATTGAGCTGGTGCAGTTCGCCCGTCGCCTCCTGGACCGTCGCCGGGCCGGCGCTGGCCTCACTGGAGGGTGCGGTCACCGTCAGATCGGCCACCGCCGCCTCACCCTGCCCGGTCGTCGCACGCACGGTGTACGAACCGGGTGCAGTGTCAGCCGGAATTGTAAACGTCGCGGTGAAACCGCCTTCTTCACCTTCGCCGGTTACAGTCACCTCGCCGAGCGATATTGAGCCTCTCATGCTTTCGAGGGTGATAGTGAACTCTTCATCGGCTTCCATCTCTGTGCCGGTTACAGTAATCTGTCCTCCGGCCGCGACGAGGTTCGGTTGAACACCGATCACCGGTTTGCCATGCGCCAGCGCCGTGCCGACCGGGACCAGCACAAGGGCGGCAAAGACCATCAGGGTGCGAAGTAAACGGGTTCTCATATCGAGCCTCCTATCCTCCGAGGTGCGCGCTGACGGGCTGCAGGGTAGCCACCACACCACTGATGATGATAGTGACCAGGATCAATCCGGCAGCAACGAGCAGGGGTTTGCGCCGCGCCGGGCTGAGATATGGGCTACGGTCGAGGAGTGGCACAAGCGCGAGCAGAACGCCGAGCACGACCGGCACGATCACCAACGCCCGCACGCCCCAGGCCACTTCTGCCGGGAACAGCCAGACGAACATCCACCACGGCTTGGTCACCTCCGCGCCCGCTACGCCGGGTTGGCCGAGCGGTGCGGGGAAGAGCAGGCTGAGTGTGAGCGCCAGGCTCAACACAAACAAGCCGTAGCCCGCCATGCGTCGCAGGTGAATATCAAAGCGCGACCCGCCTTCACCGGCGGTCGAGTGTGAGACTGCATCCGGCGTGACCTTGGGCGAGATGCCGTGCTGCTTGATCAGGAAGATGTGCACGGCGATCAGCAGGCCAAAAAGCAGCGGCAGGATGGTGATGTGGCCGTTGAACAGCCAGGTGAGCAACGGGACACTGCGACTCAACTCAGGCGAGAACCACGCCCCCAGGTTGCCGATCACTTCAGCCGCCTCTTTGTTGTGCTGCAATGCCTCCACGCCCTCCTGATCGAACTTGAGCACCGAGCCGGTGAAGACAAAACCAAGCGTCACCGCCAGCAGGCCCAGGCCGGCATACCAGTTGATCTCGCGCGGGCGCTTGTAGGCGCCGGTGAACAGCACGCGCAGCATGTGCAGCAAGACGGTGACTGTGACGATCTGCGCTGTCCAGAAATGGACCGAGCGTACCAGGTCGCCCAGCGGCACGCCGGTGATGATGTAGATTACGCTCTGGTGGGCGTCAGCGGGCTCGGGGTGATAGAACTGAGCCAGGTAGATGCCGGTGACGAACAGGATGAGAAAGCCGGCAAAGGTGATGCCACCCAGCAGATAGGGCAGCGAGTTGGCATGTTCCGGGACGGCATAAGCAAGGCCCTGCAGTCCCAGCCGCTCGTACAGCCATTCCCCCACGCGACGGGTGTGTATCTGCTGTGGCGGCGTCTGTGCTGTCTTTTGTACCATTGTACTCACGAGACTTCTCCTCCTTCAGGCAGCGTCAATCTCTCTCATCGCCGGGCTTAAGCCCGGTGCTGATAAGCCAGGCGATGGATCCACGCTGCGAAAATACTCCGAAGCCAGAGCCTGCACGATCGCTTCCCCCAGTCTCGGGTCAGGCCGCTGCTCCGGGCTGATGACCAGGGAGAACCAGGTCTGGCCATCATGGCCTTGGGCCAGCAGGGTAGCGGGCTGCGCGGCTGTGCTGTAGATCAGTAGCACGACAAACTGGCAGTCGCACGGCAAGGTCCCATGACGCGGGCAAGGGAAGTCGTCAGACGCAGCGCGGGCCGAGCGCAGATCGAAGGAACGCACGACCCGAAGGTGGTTCCTGGAAAGACACCCTATGACCTGGGCAATCGCTTCTTCACATCCCTGCAGTAGGGCCAGGGGCTGCCTGCTTTGGTTCATGTCCATCTCTCCACTGCCAGCATACACCGCGTCCACCTGGAAATCTAGCGCTATCTTTCGGGTTGACACACAGGCTATTTGGCTTATACCCGGTGTCGTGTCGGTTCCCTACGGCCTTGCTACCTTCGAGCGTACACTTCTGCTTCTGCAACACGAACACGCGCGCGTTATTCGTCCGCACATTACGAGTCGTTCGCGCAGAGTAACAGCCTCATGAAATCCGACCGCCTAAAACTCCTCTAAGAAGGTGCCACCTTCTTTGGCCCCAGCGATTCAGATGACTTTACCTTTAGCGCCCACCCGCCGTGCAGCAATCAAAGAGTCGAGGCCTGATCCACACCCCAGGCTAAGGACTGTGGCATCCGCAGGAATGTCTGCGAAGATGGCCACGTTGGAGACGCCAGCAAACGCGTCTACAGCGACGGATGGCAGGCCATTCTGCGCGCCTCGCGGAGCTTCCGTAGCTGATAAGCAATACCGACCAGATTCATGGCGATGCCGAGCCACAAGAGCGGCGTCTTGTAGACATTGAGAAAGACCGCTGCACCGGAGAGCCCGAGGATCGGTAACACGTCGGTCAGGTGATGGGCACAGCAGGCGAGCATTGCCACCGTGCTCGTGCCCGTGCTTGCCATAACTCCTCCAGCCAGCGCGTGAGCATGGAGTTGCCGCCCATAGGTAAAGAGCCCGATCTGAGACCCGAATCCAATGGCGATGGCCCCCACGAACCAGCGGTCCGCAGCCAATTGCTGGAGAGCGTGCGTCCAGTTCTGTGCGGCTGTGATCACACCTAAGTAGAAGGTCAGCAGCCCCAAGGCAGCTACAAGGCCGAACGCAACTGGCCGCAGAACCGGTCGGATCCGCACAATCAGCCGTGCTACTGTCGGTGTATATCCCACTGCTGGGTTCATATTCAGGGTGTCCATCGGAAGACTCTTTCTGGCACGCCGGCAACTCCCCGGATGACCAGTTCAATCGTGCGCGTATTCGGCCCGATCAGCGGGCTGCCATCCGAAGCTTGGGCCGGGAAGGTGAGCGTCCCGCTGCGATGGTGGCCGCCCTTCGGCGCATCCCAACTGCTGGGTTTCACTTCCTGCCCATTATCGGTGCGCAACACGGCCAGTTTCGCCAGGTCGTAGCCGTCGAGGTCCACCGAGTGCGTATCCATCGCGACCTGGAATACCGGTCCGGCGTTCCGGCCGCCCCAGGTGACCTCGACCGTGACCGCGCCGCCTTCGCTCGTCTGTGTTGAACCTGAGGTCTTGGCCTGTTGAGCACCCTCGGACGGGTTCGCCGCTACGGAACCGCCCGCCGTCTGCTTCGGCCCGGAGCTACCGGCAGGGGCCGCGGGCGCTGAGTTGCTCCCACCGCACGCGGCCAGCACGAGGCTGAGGGTAAGCGCCAGGGCGATAGCAGCCCATACCCTATGCCGCCTTACGATGCCAATCTGCTTCTGATCTTTCATCCTCTCCTCCTACCACGGGTCAGCCAGAAACGCCTGGATGACGGAAAAACAGGCTTGAGTCTTGGATTTGCATGGTACTTCTCCATCAGTTGTGTCTGATCGTGGTCGTCTCAACGATATCCCCTGGCAAACGGAGCGAGCAACAGCGAAGCAAGGGATTTGAGTCTCTATTACTCCACAATCAGTTTGCCGCGCAGCATGCCCATATGGCAGGTGAACTCGTACTCACCTGGCTTGTCGGGTATAAACTCTATGGGCACAACCTGGCCTTCTGGCAGCTTCGCGCTTTTACCGAAGTCGCTGAAGACGACCATCTCCGAGCAGGCAGCCGTCTCCTCGCGGCGGAAGTTGATCCGAACGGGCTTGCCGTGCTGGACAACGATGATATCAGGCGTATAGCCACCCTTAACGAGCACCATCGCCTCCTGGTAACCGCTCGACGTGACTGCTGCACGCAGCCCGCCTTTGCGCGGCCCCCAGAAGAACCAGGCGATACCAATGATGACGGCCAATCCGCCCATGATGACGAGAATATCTGTTGCTGTCATTTCAGTGCCTCTTTAGGTCGCCAGCGGCGCAGGCGATTGGCGTTTGTTACCACGATAACGGAACTTGCGGCCCTCGCCGCCGCGCCGAGGATCGGGCTGAGCAGCACCCCAAAGAAGGGGTAGAGCAGCCCCGTCGCCACCAGAATGCCTAGCGTGTTGTAGGCGAACGCGCCGAACAGGTTCTGATACACATTGCGCATCGTCGCGCGGCTGATCTGGATGGCAGTGACGACCCCCATTAGACTACCTTTGATGAGGGTAATGTCCGAGGCTTCGATGGCCACATCCGTGCCAGTGCCGATGGCCATGCCGATGTCCGCCTGCGCCAGCGCCGGGGCGTCGTTAATGCCGTCGCCGACCATCGCCACTTTCTTGCCCTCCAACTGCAGCTTCTGCACGTTGAAGGCCTTGTCCTGCGGCAGCACCTCGGCCAACACGCGGTCAATGCCGACCTGCCGGGCGATGGCTCTGGCGGTGCGCTCGTTGTCGCCGGTGATCATGACCACTTCCAGCCCCATCTTCTTGAGGGCGGCGATGGCGGCTCTGGAGTCCTCTTTCACCGTGTCGGCCACCGCCAGAATGCCGGCTACCTGGCCGTCGAGGGCGATGTACATCGGCGTCTTGCCGTCGTCGGCCAGTGCCTTGGAGGTCTCTTCCAGGTTGCCCAGGGCGATGCCCTCGCGGTTCATCAGTTTCAGGTTGCCGATGAGGACGCGACGGCCTTCGACGAGAGCGGATACGCCGTGACCGGGGATGGCCTCAAAGCTCTGGACATCGCTCAGGCTCAGCCCGCGTGTCTGCGCGCCCTCCACGATGGCCAGCGCCAGCGGGTGTTCAGATGACTTCTCCACCGAGGCGGCCAAACGGAGGACATCCTGCTCCTTCTGACCGGGCACGAGCACCACGTTGGTCAGCGAGGGCTTGCCCACGGTGATGGTGCCCGTCTTATCGAGGATAATCGCCTTGAGCCGCTCGGCGGTTTGTAGCGCGTCACCGGAGCGGATGAGGATGCCGTTCTGGGCACCCAGACCAATGCCGGTGGTCAGGCTCATCGGCGTGGCCATGCCCAACGCGCATGGACAGGCGATGATCAGCGTGGTCACGGCCACGATCAGTGCGTAGGCCAGCGCCGGCTGCGGCCCGAAATCGTACCAGACGACGAAGCCGATGATCGCCAGGATCATCACGGCCGGCGTGAAATAGGCCGACACCCGATCCACGATGCGCTGGATGGGCACCTTGCTGCCCTGCGCGTCCTGGACCAGCCGGATGATGTTCGCCAGTGCCGTATCCTTGCCCACCTTAGTAGCGCGGAACTTAAACGACCCGCTCTTGTTGATCGTCGCGCCGATCACCTCGTCGCCGACCTTCTTCGAAACGGGGAGCGACTCGCCGGTGATCATGGACTCGTCCACGGCCGACTGGCCTTCGATGACCTCGCCATCTACCGGGATTTTCTCGCCCGGGCGGACGATGACGATGTCGTTGACCAGGACTTCCTCGACCGGGATGTCCACTTCCTTGCCATCACGGAGCACGCGCGCGGTCTTGGCTTGCAGGCCTATGAGCTTCTTGATTGCCTCGGAGGTGCGGCCCTTAGCCTTCACCTCCATCGCCAGCCCCAGTACCACTAGGGCCGTGACGACGACGGTGACGTCATAGTACACTTCGGTGAACTCTGCCGACGGGAAGATCTGCGGGAAAAGCAACGCGGTTGTGGAGTACATCCAGGCCACGCCGGTGCCGATCGCGATCAGGGTGTGCATGTTGGCCGAGCGCCGCTTCAGCCCTTCCCACATGCCGACGAAGAACTGGCTGCCCGAATAAATGAGCACCGCCAGGCTGGCAACGCCCATCACGTACCACACATTGCGCAGCTCCTGGCTGCCGCGCGGGAACAGATCGCGCAGGAAGGGGAAGAGCCAGGGATAGGACAGGATCATGGTCGGCACGCCCACAGCCGCGCCGAACCACCACTTGCGCATGAGCGGGCGATATTCTTTCTCGCTCGCCTGGACCTCCTTGTCCAGCTCCGGTTCAGAAGCCTCGGCTGCACGCACTGCCCTATACGGGCCAGCCGACTCGACCGCCTGCGTCAGCAGATCCAGGTCGCCGATAGCAGGCGAATATTCGACCTTCACTTCGTTCGTCGCTGCGTTCATCGTCGCGTCGAACACGCCGGGAACGGCCTTGAGTGCATCTTCGATCTTGACCACACACTCGGCGCAGTACAGTCCGCTCACCTTTAGGCGGAGGGTTTGGCCGTCAGGGGTGAAGCCCGCACGACGTACGGCGTCTGTCAGGTCGGCGACCTGTGCACGGGCCGGGTCGTATTCCACGATGACACGGCTGCGGCGCATATTGACATTGGCTTTGCTCACGCCAGGTACGGCTTCTAGCGCCTGGGCCAGGGCCGGGCCACCGGCACGGTTAAGGCCACGCACCGGCAGTTCCAGCCGCACCGGGCCAGCCGCGTCGCTGGCGATACCGGTCGTCGCCGAGGGGATCACCCGGGCATACTGCTCCGGCGCGGACCCTGCGCTATCAAACTTTCGCACGCAATTGTCAGAGCAGAAGTACAATGTCTGTCCTTTATACTGGCGGGTGGCGAAGGCCTCTTGCGGTTGGATCTCCATCCCGCACACGGGATCTTTAACTGGTATAGGGTTCATCCTGCATATTCACTCCCTACGTATGTTCTGCTGTCCATTCTAACAGTGGATTCTGAGGCCAGCCTGAGTCTCCACTGAGCATTTACTGAGTGAAGAGGGAGTATGCACTATCGGTGCCATGGCCATCCTGTCAGGTCGTCCCTCCCTGGCAGGACGCCCGCGGTGCGCGGACGCTACGCTATGAGGCCGTGCTGGCAATCTCGCCAAACTCTGGGCGGGCGCGTAACGTTCTGACGCCGTCTTGACCCCGGCCTGGCAGCGCAGCAGGCGGGCGCAACCGCGATGGCTACGCCGACTACAAACGGGGGCTGTAAGCATCAGTGCTGGCCCCCATTACCCGGCAGCCGATAGACACAGATGCCCCAGCACATCACCAGAAACGCGGCTAATAGCACGACCGCCACCATACCGGCTATTCCAGGGCCAAACAGCGGCAATACGATCAGGCCGATTAGAACCAGGCTGCATAGCCAGAGGATCAGGGTCAGTGCCATTGTCTCCGACAGGCCGGATCCATGTAACCAGCGCCTTATACCGTTTCCTTCACGTTTGACTTGCATTGCGCACCTCCCGTGTGGCAACCCCATCCTGCGACTGCATCTCGGGTGGGTGGCGCTTGAGGCTCAGCCGGGGCCAGAAGGCCGACACCCGCGCCCGGTAGTCCCGGTAGGCCTGACCAAACTGCGCTTCCAACTCGCGTTCCTCGCGCCGCGCCAGCCGGACATAGGCCACAATCAGCAGCGGGGCCATCAATAGCGACAGGAACGTCGGCCACTGGATCAGGAGCGAGCCAATCAGCATGAACAGCCCCACGTACTGGGGATGCCGCACCCGGGCGTAGATGCCGTCGGTGACCAGCGCCCCATTCGCCTGGTGAATCTGGCGCCAGCCCCGCTCCATCATATAAGCCAATAGCCTGCCACCTTGGCCCAGCCAGCGGAACCGGGCTGAAAGCCCGGATGCTGTGCTACCGGGGGGCGGCGTTGGGACGGCCTCCTCCCGTACCGGCTGTTCTATCTTCAACTCTTCCATAAGCTGCCCTCCTGCTTGTCGCTGATTGGGTCGCAGTGCGGTGTGCTTCTCCCCTCACGGGACGCCTGTCAGCAGGCGTCATGGATAGAATGCTAGCATCTCCTTCAGAGCCTGTTCGGCGATTTCGGAATCGGCGGCAAGCCAGATGACCAGCGTACTTGATTGAAAGTAAAAGTGCTTCTGGCCCATGCCGTCCAGTTCGTAGACGGTACGTCCTCCGTCCTGCCGCTCGGCTACCGGCGTAAAGGGAGAGTTCCCTTCCGCGATTCTATTACGCATGGCTTTGAGCAACTCTGCCGCCAACAGGTTGATCGGCGTACCCGAGACCCACACCGTGGCTTGTGCGCCATCCCCGTAGATGCCCACTGCGCCGGAGGTCAGCGCAAAAGACTTGCCGTGTAAGCGCGTGACTTCGGCGATGGCTTTAGCCCCGTAGGAGGCCGATGACAGGGGCAGTTCGGCAAGCGACCGGGGGAGTGCTGCAGCAGCAGGGTGGGCAACAGCTTCGGCGTAGCGCCAATAGCCTCTTTGCTCCAGAACCCGGCAAAGGGCGGAATCCCGGTGAGAGCCAGTCCCCCTGCCGTGAATGCAAGCGCCGTGCGTGGCATCCGCCGGCCCAGCCCACCCATATTGAACATATCCTGCGCATCCAGATGCTGGTGGGCCTGATGCGCCCCGTGTTCGATCCCGTGAATGACTGAGCCGGAACTGAGGAACAAGAGCGCCTTGAAGAAGGCATGCATGAGCAGGTGGAAGATCGCGGCAACATACGCGCCCACACCCAGCGCAGCCACCATGTACGCGAGTTGGCTGATCGTCGAATAGGCCATCACGCGTTTGATGTCATTCTGTGCGAGCGCGATTGTGGCGGCGAAGAAGGCCGAGAAGCCGCCGATGAGCGCCATTGCCGGGAGCGGTGCCCATCCGGCTGCCAGCAGTGGAAAGACGCGGACGGCCAGGTATACGCCGGCTGAAACCATCGTCGCCGCGTGGATCATGGCGCTAACAGGAGTTGGGCCTTCCATGGCATCCGGCAGCCAGACGTGGAGGGGAAACTGCGCGGATTTGCCCACCGTCCCGGCGAAGATGGGCACCCCCGCCAGCCCCAGGCCGCCGACGACAAAAGCCGTGAACGTCGTAGACATGGACCGGCGTAGCCCACCCAGGTTGCGCATATCGCCCTCATTCCCGCAGCCGTGCATGACCGAACCTGCGCTCAGGAAGAGTAGCGCCTTGAAGAAGGCATGAGTGATGAGATGGAAAATCCCAGCCACAACCCCGCCCAGGCCGACGGCGGCGATCATATAGCCGAGCTGGCTGATGGTCGAATAGGCCATCACCCGCTTCATATCCCACTGCGCGACGGCGATCGTGGCAGCGAATAACGCCGTCGCCCCGCCGATCCACGCAACGATAGATTGTGTAAATGGCGCCAGCGTGTAGAGCGCTTCGCTGCGTGCGATCATGTACACCCCGGCAGCGACCATCGTGGCGGCATGGATGAGCGCTGAGACCGGCGTGGGCCCGGCCATCGCGTCCGGCAGCCAGACGAACAGGGGGATCTGCGCGCTCTTGCCGGTCGCGCCCGCAAAAAGCAGCAGCGTGATCGCCGTGATAACCGGTGCGCCGGTGCGGAACGTCTCCTCGGCTCTGGGGAAAACGGCGTCGTAGCGTAGGCTGCCAAACGTCAGGAAGATCAGGATGACGCCGAGGAGGAAGACGTGACCGGTGGTCGCCGGCTGGCGGCGGTAGGGGAAGTAGCCACCGTGCCTGCCGTCGGGCGGACAGCCGAATTCAGCACGGACGAAGTCGGCCAGAGTCGCGTTCAATTGAGTCTTGTCCACCCGATAAAAACGCTCGAAGATGTGGGGCAGGTGTTCGGCTGAGAGTCCGATCCCCGTGTCCTGCACCGCAATGATGATCTCCCGGCCATCGCTTCGGGCCTGAACGGTCACCTGGCCGCCAGGTGGAGTGTACTGTAGCGCATTGCCCAATAGGTTAAGTAGCACCTGCGTGATGCGGCCAGGGTCGGCCCGGGTTCGGGGGAGATCAGCCGGAACGTCAACATGGAGGCGCACACCCTTGTCCTCAAACTGAGGCCGCAGGCGGTCAGCAGCGCTGCCGATCAGGTCGGCTGGCGCGACGGCGCGGGGATCGAGGGGAATCTGACCCGCCTCGGCGCGGGAGAGCTCCGCCAGATCATTGACCAGCCGCTGCAGCCGGGTGACCTCGCGCTGAACATTGAGATAGGTAGCTGGCTCCGCCGGCAGCACGCCATCCACCAGCCCTTCCATAGCGCTCTTGATGCTGCTGAGCGGCGTGCGCAGCTCGTGAGCCACGTTGCCGATGAGTTCCAGCCGCCGCTGTTCGGTCCGCTCCAACGTTTCAGCCATCTGATTGAAAGCCCGGGCCAGTGCCCCCAGTTCATCTTCACCGGGCATCTGCACCCGGTGGTGGTAATCGCCAGCGGCAATGCGCTGGCTGGCCTGCATCATCGCGTGGACGGGGCCTTCAATACGCCGGGCGACAAAGATGCTGACGGCGACTGCTGCCAGGAAGGCGGTCAGGGTGGCTAGAGCCAGGATTTCATTGACGGCGGCGTGGAAATTTCGATGCACATCAGCAGCCAGGCTCGGATTGTTACCCAGCAGGGCCTGCATATTCGCGATGTGGCGGGTCAAAGCGGTCGGAGCGTGGAACTCGGCCGCGCTGGCTAGAATCACCAGACCGACGATGGTGATGACCAGGTACGACAGAAAAAGCTTCCATCCTAATCGCTGTCGCAGCGTTCGTAGGGGCGACCCTTGTGGTCGCCCTGGGGCAGACACACGGCCTGCTCCCACCTCACGCGGGTTCATCCTCAAACCGATAGCCGGCGCCGCGCACTGTGGTGATGAGCGTTGGGTTCATCGGGTCGTCTTCGATCTTCTTGCGGATGCGCCAGATATGGACATCTGTCACCCGTTCGTCGCCGTAGTAATCGTAGCCCCACACCTGCTCGATGAGCTGCTCACGGCTCAATACCCGGCCGCGCCGCTGAGCCAGGGCATACAAGAGCGCAAACTCGATGGAGGTCAGCTCGACCGGCTCATGATCCTTCCACACACGGCGGGCACCGGGATCAACACGTAAGTGGCGGAAGGTCAGCACAGAGTCGTCTGCACTGGCACTCCGCCCACGGCGCAGGATGGCCTTCACCCGGGCGACCAATTCACGCGGACTGAAGGGCTTGGTCAGGTAGTCATCGGCACCCATCGTGAGGCCTACGATCTTGTCCATCTCGTCGGTTTTGGCTGTCAGCAGCATGACGCAAACATGAGACTTCTGACGCAACTGCTGAAGCACTTCGATGCCGTCCATGCCGGGCAGCATCACGTCCAGGACGATGAGGTCCGGCTGAAGGGTGCTGGCTACCTTAAGCGCCGTTGGGCCGTCAGAGGCTGCCAGGACGGTGTAACCTTCCCGCTCCAGGTATGCCTGTACCGTGCTGATGATGATCGGCTCGTCGTCAACAACTAGGATCCTGGTGTTATTCATTGGTCTACGGAAGCAGCCGGGGGTGTGCTATTTCCCTCACGGGACGCAACTGGCTGAAGCCAGGTAGTGGGGGCAGTTTTAGGCCGTGCCACAATCAGCTTGACCATCTGCATCGGACCGAGATGTTCGATGCTCTCGATTTCCAGCCCGGCGCGCTCCACATTCTCAACGGTACGGCGGTTGATGTTCGCACCCATCAAGCGTACCACGAGCGGATTCAGCCAATCCATCATGCGTCCGATAATCGGTCGGTCAATGCGAACATGCTCCAGTAAGAGGATGCGTCCATCCGGCTTGACCACACGATTCAATTCGCGCAGACCGCGGATCGGGTCCGGCACCGAACAGAAGACGAACGTCGCCACGGCGGTGTCGAACGCATCGTCGGGAAACTGGAGCGCCTGCACATCGCCTTCGCGCAGATCAACGGACACACCGAGTTCGCGGGCGCGCTTTCGCGCAACGGCGAGCATCTGATCCGCGAGATCGATGCCTGTTACGTGTGCACCCTGTGGGTAATAAGGCATGTTCTTGCCCGTCCCAATGCCGACCTCGAGGATATTCCCACGTGCGTGACACCACAGCTTTGCGCGCCATCGCTTGAAGCTGCGCTCGACCAGTGCTTCCCGCGCGTCGTAAAAGCGCGCGTTACGGTTGTAGCGCGCTTTCGTCGCCTCCGTCGCCGCACGGTCGATCTCTTCACCGATGTGATTGGCTGTGATCCTAGCTCTCACGCATCAAGAGTCCCATCAGCGCCACGTGGCTCAGCGGACAGAGCAAAACCAGCGCGATCAGAACGGGCCCGCTGACCGAGATGTTGAACAGCCAGACCGCCGCCAGCACCGCCACGGGAATCAGGCAGCAGATCACCATCAGCCACAGGTGGTGCTTGCCGGTTTTCGTAGCGAAGCGTCTTTCGTCGCGCTTGACGCTACTTTCGCATTCAGCTCTTACTGCCGTATGCGTTGAGTGGTCCATGCGGTCGTCTCCTCCTCACTTGGAATCCGGGCGATGCGCCGTCGCCGCTGGCCACCAGCACAACGCCCAGCAGGCCAGCAAGGCCAGCAGCAACAGGCCGGCGGCGACCACTGCTGCAACCTGAAGACCGAAGACCGGCAAGATGACCAGGCCGATCAACGGCAGTGTGCACAACCACACCAAGAGCGCTGTGATTAAGGGCGTATCCCAGTCGCGGTGATGATGCATCATCCGGTCCTAGCCTGCTTATAGCGCTTCTTGAACTGCGAGGTCACGACCGGCATGGTCACGATCATGGAGAGAATGAAGACCCAGACCATGCCGCCGAAGCGCGCCACATCCGGGTAGCCGCCTTTCAGCGTGGCGGCGATGAAGAAGGCTAGAGCTGCCGCCAGAGAGATGCCGGTATAGGTGACCGCGCTCCGGACCGCCACCTCGCGTTCGAGTTGTTCCGCTTGTTCCATCTTTCGTCCCTTTCGCGTTTATTTCCCGCTGCTCACAGTCGCGGCGACGAGAGGACGCTGGGCCGCCTCACGCCGGCGCTCTTCCCGGCGAATGCTCGGCACAAAGCCGCGCATGAGGAGCGTGTTCAACGTCACCGTGATCGAGCTCACCGCCATCAGGAACGCGGCCCACTCCGGACTGACGACCAGCTTAAACACCGGATACAAGAGCCCTGCGCCAATCGGGATGCTAAGCGTGTTGTACGCGAAAGCCCAGAACAGATTCTGCTTCACCTTGCCCATCGTGGCCTTCGCCACCTCAATCGCCACGACCACGTCGCGCAGGTCCTCTTTGATGAGGATGACGTGCCCGGTCTCCTTGGCCACGTCGGTGCCCGACCCAATGGCCATCCCGACATCGGCCTGAGCCAGCGCGGGCGCATCGTTCACGCCGTCGCCGACCATGGCCACTTTCAGCCCCTGGGCCTGCAGCTTCTTGACCTCCTCAGCCTTGTCCTGCGGCAGCACCTCGGCCAGGACGCGGTCGATCCCAACTTGCCGGGCGATGGCTTCTGCCGTGCGGCGATTGTCGCCGGTGATCATGGCGACCTCGAGGCCCAGTTGGTGCAGCCGCTGGATCGCCTCGGCAGAATACTCCTTCAGCGTATCCGCTACGGCGATCAGACCCGCCAGTTGTCCCCCGACGGCCACAAACATGACGGTTTTCCCGTCTCTCTCCAGTGCCTCTGCCTGGGGGAGCAGTGGAGAAATGTCCACGTTGCGCTCGCGCATCAACTTGCGATTGCCCAAGAGGACCTCGCGGCCCTCAACCCTTGCCTCAACGCCGTGACCGGGAATGGCGTTGAACGACTCGGCATCGGGGATTTCCAGGCCGCGTGCCTCTGCCCCGCGCACGATGGCCTCGCCCAGTGGATGCTCCGAGTTCTTCTCCGCAATGGCGGCGAGACGCAACACAGACGAATGACCCTCGTCGTTCATCATTCGTCCGTCGTCCATGGCTACCACATCGGTGACCGACGGCTCGCCTTTCGTCAGCGTGCCGGTCTTGTCGAACACAATTACCTTGAGTTTCGATGCGTTCTCAATGGCCTCGGCGTTCTTGAAGAGCACGCCATGTTCGGCGGCCTTGCCTGTGCCCGCCATGATCGCGCTCGGCGTCGCCAGCCCGACAGCGCAGGGGCAGGAGATCACCAGCACGGTCACCGAGAGTAAGAGCGAGAAGCCGAAGACGCCGATCTCGCCCAGCCTGTAGGGCGAGAGGATGAAGGCGCTGTTGGGGGTCAAAGAACAGGTTGTAGCCGACGAAGAACCAGAAGACGAAGACGAGTACCGCGAGCATGTGCACGCCGAGGATGAAGTGCCCGGCGACCCAGTCGGCCAATTTCTGGATCGGCGCCTTGCTTGCCTGCGCTTCCTCGACCAGCTTGATGATCTGCGCCAGCGCGGTCTCCTTGCCGACTTTGGTCGCCCGGAACTTGAACGCACCGGTCTTGTTCATCGTCCCACCAATCACCGTATCGCCTGCTTTCTTCTCGACAGGCAACGATTCGCCGGTCAGCATACTCTCGTCCACCGCCGAGTAGCCTTCGAGGACCGTGCCGTCCACCGGCACCTGCTCTCCGGGGCGCACCAGGATAATGTCGTCCACTTCCACTTCATCAGCCGGGATTTCGATCTCGCGTCCATCGCGCGCGATGCGCGCCATCTTGGGCTGGAGGCGCATCAGTTTGCGGATCGCCTCTGAGGTGCGCCCGCGTGTCAACGCTTCCAACCAACGCCCCAGGACGATGAACGTGGTGAGGAGCGCCGCCGACTCGAAGAAGGTCGCCCCTTCACCGCCGAAGCCCGCCTTGGGCCATAGCGTATTGATCACGGCAATGCCATAGGCCGCACCGATGCCGGTCGCGTACAGCAGGTTCATGTCGGTCACGCCATGCCGCAGTCCGCGCCACGAGTTGACGAAGAACTGCCGCCCCGGCCCCAAAACGATGGGGGTCGTCAACAGGCCCAGCACCCACTTGTAGCCCAGCCATGCCGGCACGAACTGCGGCAGGATCCACATATCGCGGAATGTGCCGAGCATCACCAGCATGGCAATGGGGACAGTGAAGGCCAGATACAGCCCTTGCCGGCGGATCTCACGCTGCCTGGCCTCCTTCTCACGGTCAAGCGCTTCGATGCCCGCGACTTTCTCTTCCACGCCGTAGCCGACATCGCGGATGGCGCGTTTCATCTGGCCCACACTGACGACGCCGGGGATGTACGTCACGCGTGCCGTCTCCAGGCCGAGGTTGACAACGGCGTTCTGCACACCCTCCAGTTCGCGGAGCGCGGTCTCGACGTGGTTAACGCACGAGGCGCACGTCATGCCTGTGACGTGCAGCGTGATCTGCTCCATGCCGATCTCATAACCGACGTCGGTTATGGCCTGCATCAGTTGAGCCACATCGAGGCGGGCCGGATCGTAGACCACGTTGACCTTGCCGCCCGCCAGGTTCACCGTTACCTTTTCGACGCCGCTCAAGTTGGTCAGCGCGCCCTCGATGGTGCGGACGCAACTGGCGCAGGTCATGCCTTCCACCGGCAAGGTCAACTGATGCTGACGCGTGTTCGCTTCTTTCGTGCCGGGATAGTCCATCGAAACCTCACTTTCGTACCCCCTTCCCGGGAATATCCTTGCCCATTCTAGCGACCAATCCTGAGGCTAGCCTGAGTCTCCGCTGAGTATTGACTGAGAGGATAGCGCACCTGGCTGTATTGCGAGGTGGCATTAACATAGTAGCGACCCAGAAAGCGTTGGCCCTCTTTGAAATTCGCCTGAGCGCCCGATTGAGTTCGTCAGGCGCTTTCCGATTGTGGGTTATAACCGGCAGTGGGCGAAGTCACGGGCCGATCTGGATGAGGTTTACCAGATACGCAGGCTGCGCACTTCTTCGGAGCCGAGAAGCAGCGCCAGCACCAGGTAGACCAGCCCACCGAGTATCACACCTGCCGTGACGACCCACAGGTCCGAGCGGAACGGCAACCAGAGGATGATGCCCAGAACGGCCAGGCCCATGCCAGCAGCGGCGACGGCCGAGCGCGCGAAAGCCCGCAGTGTACGGCGGCCCTCCAGCCCGCCCAGCCGCTGCCGGATCAGCCCCCCCAGGATGAGCATCTCCACGCTTGTGGCGATAGCGTTCGCCAGTGCCAGGCCACCATGGGGTAACAGGCCGAGGAGGGTGAAGACGCGCAGCAAGATCAGGCTCAATAGGACGTTAATCGCAGTAGCGGCCGCTCCAACCACGACCGGCGTGCGGGTGTCGTGCAGAGCATAGAAGGCGCGCACGAGCACCTCGAGCACGGAGTGACCGACCAACCCCAGAGCGTAGAAACCCAGCGCCCAGGCGACAAGCGCGGTCGAACGCTGGTCGAACGCTCCGCGCTGGAACAAGAATCGGATGATGGGCTCACGCAGGATTATCAGGCCGAGTGAAGCCGGGACTGCGAGAAACAGCACACCGCGCAGGGTCGTAGTCAGGGTGCGCCGCATCTCGTCCAGCCGATGCTGCGCTGCCAGAGTTGACAACGTGGGGAAGGCCGCCGTGGCTGCTGCCTGCGCGATGGCTGCCTGCGGCAGCAGGAAGATCATAAATGCCATTGTCAGGGCAGATAAACTGCCCTCAGCCAGCCCGCTGGCGAGGATGGTGTTGACCTGGAAGTTGATTTGGACAACTGCCACACCCAACATGCGGGGCAGCATCAGACGCGCCACCTCGCGCACCTGGGGGTCGCTTAGCCCCAGGCTTGCCACATAGTGACCGCCCCGCCCTCTTAAGCCCGGCAGTTGCACAGCCAGATGCATCATCGCGCCTAGGACCACACCGAGTGCCAGCCCATAGATGCCCATCCCAGGCAGCGGGGCGATGAAGGCTGCGCCGATGGCAATGCCCGTGTTATACAGGATCGGAGCGATGGCCGGTAGGAGGAAGTGTTGATGTGCGTTCAGGATTGCGCCCAGGATGCCGCTTATGCCGAATAGAACAGGCGAGATAAGCATTAGCCGCATGAGCGAGACGGTCAGTGTCTGTTGGGCCGGGCTAAAGCCGGGCGCAACCACCGTCGCGACAAGCGTGGGCGCGGCCAGCCCGGCGATCACGGCTCCCACAGTGAGGACAAGCATCACCAGATTGATGATAGCGCTTGCCAGATGCCAGGCACCGGTGTGGTCGCCCCGTGCCAGGGTGCTGGCGAAAGTTGGCAGGAAGGCTGAGGCCAGTGCACCGCCCGCGATCAGCGTGAACAGGAAATCGGGCAGGCGAAAGGCGGCCCAATAGGCATCCAGTTCCGCGCTCGTGCCGAAGGTCTCGCTGACGATGATCTGGCGGACCAGGCCAACCAGGTTGCTGGCAATGTAGGCTGCCATGATGAGGAACGCGGCCCTGGCGATCTGGCGCGGCTGAAGCCCACTCTGCTCGGTCATGCCGGCGGCATTATAGCAGAGGTGTGAGCAGGGTGATAGCAGTGGGGAAGGGGAGAGAAGAGCGGGTACACAGTGGTGACAATGGATATAAATACAGAGAGCCGGGGACGCCGACCCCGGCCCTCATAAAAGGAGGAGAAGAAGAGATTTTTCGCCCTTCGATAATGACTATAGCACGTCCTGAGAGACCTTACTTGACGCTTGCCCTACGCTTGCCCTACGCTTACCCTACGCTGAGATGGTGTTATGAGAGGACGGATCAAGCACCTGAAGAAGGGGTTTATAATCTGATTGGAACAGCGTTTGGCCTGACGATTGCCCTCTCACTATCGTGGCGGTTCGGGCGGCCTTTGGTCCAACGTCTGGAGGGCCACGAAGAACTGGCCCGTTGGGAACAGGCGTTCGGAACGGGCCCGGCCTGGCTGTGTAGTTCCTGTTCTTCTTGACGCCCGTAGGCGATGCGGGCTATTACCTGACGGGGCTCAGCTGGCCGCCCCGGTGGCGGAGGCTTATACCTGCCCGCTTGTTAATATGCCGTTGCTCACGGCCTGACGAGATTAATCTGCCTCGTCACCGCTATGGGCGTGGCCATGGCTCAGCTCCTCGGGCGTCGCCTGGCGCAACCCGACGACGGTGACATCAAAGTACAGATCCTCACCCGCTAGTGGATGGTTGAAATCCACGATGACCTGATCGGGATGGACCTCAAGCACCGTGACAGGGAAGGTACCTCCAGCTTCGTCGCGCCCATGGAAGACCATCCCCGGCAGCAGCGGGGCATCGGCGGGGAACTGGGTGCGCGCCAAGGTGTGGATCTGGTCGGGCCGCCGCTCGCCATAGGCTTGCGCCGCCGGCACGATGATCTGACGGCTGTCGCCGACCGTCAGCCCGTCGAGGCCGGCTTCGAGCCCGGGGATGATCTGGCCCCAGCCGTGGAGGTACTCCAGAGGTTCACGCCCCTCGCTGGTCTCGACCAGAGTGCCGTCTGCCAGGCGCAACGTATAGTTCAGGGTGACAACGACATCGTCGGCAATCGCTTGTGGGTCCATGTGATATTCCTTTCTGGCCTGATCAGGTGAGCCAGACATCGGCAGCGGCGCAAACACAAGGCCGTCAGGCTGTGGACAGCCTGACGGCGGAGGATCACGCTGACGGCATCCAGCAGGGTACCTGCAGTGCTTAGCTTAGATACTATTTTAACATGCTTCGCGTGCGACGTCAACCGCCACACCACCTGGGGGGTATCCCATATTTGGGGTGAGTTTGTCGCCCTGAGCGTCGCGCCTGTTGTCCCGAATGTGGAATACACCCATCCCCCCCAGACAGTGCACCGATCTAGTAGGGCCTCATGGCGCTGCGTTCGTGTGAGAGCCGTAGCTCATACCCAGGCCTCTGGCACTGAGAAGGCACATCATGAACTGGTACATGCTGAAGCATTCCAGCGCGAAAGGGGGAAATCCCAAAAACCCGATCAACGGCATCTCGAAGAGATGCGGCCCGAAGTCGAGCGGCGGCGGTACCGCGTAGATCCATTTTCCCAAAGCGTAGTAGTTCCAAAATTCCCACAGGAAGCCGCAAATCGCACCCGCCAGGAGCAGCAACCCGACTCGACGCCACTGGCCTTGCTCCCAATCACGGTAGAGCGAGGGCACACCCAACCGGTAGTTGATCGGCTCCAGCAGGAGAATGAAGCCGATCCAGACGAAGCCGAAGGTGTACCTCATGAGTGGTGCCGGCAGCGGGGCCAGGCGCAAGCTGGTGGGCAATAACGGCGGGATCGTGACACAGGCCAACCCGGCAATGAACGAGAGCGATAGCCAGCCAGAGGTGACCTGGTGCGGGCGCGTGCGCGCCTCTCGCAGCACGCCTGCTGCCGCGAGTAAGTCGGCTGTCTCGAAGATGCCGGGGAAGATGGTGGCGAATGACCAGCCGTAAGCCAGGGTACGCAGCCAGGGCTGTGGCGGGACGCCGACATAGTACCAGTTGAGCAGGCGCAGATTATACAATTCGAACAGTAGCCAGCATAGGATGGACAGCCAGGCCATCAGGATGAATTCCCGAGGACGGTCGTGCACGAGTGACCGACCACTCAGTCGCAGCACTAGCGCATCGGCCAGCAGGATGTAGGCTGTCCACATGATGGGTGTGAACCACTGCGCGAACGGCGGCACGCGTGCCAGCATCAACGCCTCAACAGCCACCAACGTGGCTAAGCCCGCCCAACCATACCAAGCCAGCCGCTTCATTGCATCACTGCTCTCGACCCAGGAAGGTTGCACTTTGTGATCCGCCAAGCTCTAGAACGTAAATCTCGGATCCGCCGTTGAGGGCATGGACGGAGATCTGGACGCACGACTTGTAGCCGATGACATAACGGCAGTAGCGCGCCGATTGCTGATCGCCGTAGGGGCTGGCATGTTCGGTGGCGAACTGCATGGGCGTCCAGAAGCGCAGGCTGTGCAGACTCTCATAGTAAGCCACAACCCGGTCAGGCGGGTCGGGTGCCCGGTAGGAACTCTCCACGCAGTATACGGCCAGCGTGGGCGTGCAGGCCCGCCCGAATACCCGTTCGGTCAGGACAGCACGCGGATAGCCAGGCGGGGAAGCCCACCATTGCCCAATGTAGCTTTGGGCGATACCCAGCAGGAAGCACAGGAAGCAAGCGACAGCCGCAATCGCGCCGCCCACCATGAGGAGGGTGCGCCGCCGCGCCCGGCGCAGGTTTGCCTCAACCGCAGCCGCATCGTATTCTCCCCAGCGCAGCCTGGTCTCAGGTTCGTCAGCTATGTGACCTCCTTACTAACGCTGGAATCTGATAACAAGCCGATCCTCTTCGTCATAGCTGTAATGAGCGAAGAAGGGGGGTGCGTCCGGCGGGGCATCCAGCAGGCGCGGGAGCAGAGCGGGCAGATCCTCGACCAGGTCCAGGTTGGCCAGTTGGCTGCGTGGCACCCATGCCAGCGCACCCTCAGCCGATGCCGTTGTCCGGCGTGAAGGGGCGGTGGCGGTGAATACAAAAAGGAGAATACCCGCCTCTTCGCCGGTATAGATGTTGACGATACCCCGCAGCCGAACTTCAGTTACCTCCAGGCCGGCTTCCTCACGTATCTCGCGCACAGCCGCGGTCAGGACATCTTCATCGGCTTCAACATGCCCGCCCAGGCCATTGTAGCGTCCCGGCCAGATACGTTTCGTCGCTGCGCCTTTCAGTAACAGAACATCATCGCCGTGCGTGACGAAGCACAGGGTGCGGGGCACCACCTGATATCGGCCCTGGCTCTCACGCACGCCCTGATCGCGTCTGGACACGTGCCCCCCTGCCCGCTAGGATCGTCACGCTATGATAGGCAACCAGGGAAGTTTGTCAAGCTGGTGCCGACCAGAACCGACGGGCGTCAGCCGGTCGTCAGGCGGCCGTCGGCTACCCTTCAGGCGCGTTGACAGGCCCATGATAAAATCGTTGGGTGTGTCAGGCGTAGATATTGCACCTTAGGATCGGGATGGGCTATAATGAGCGGGCTTGTGACCACGTGCAACAGCAAAGGAGAACTGGGGTGAACGCCAAAGTCCGATTCGTGCTAACAGTGCTGTTGTTTGTCACGCTGTTAGGCTGGGCCAGCACGGCGCAGGCTCAGGCGAAGTCGCTATACTGGAAGCGGATGGACGTGGATATCCAGGTGCAACCGAACGGTGACATGCGCATCATTGAGACACACGACATCGTCTTCAGCGGCGGCCCATTTCACTTCGGCGTCGCCACCATTCCTCCCGGGCGATGGGAAGCTATTACCGACGTGCGCGTCTCGGATGAGACCCAACGGGCCTACACCAGCAGCCGCTCAGAACGCGAGTACACGTTTTACACGGAGCGCGATGACCAGGGCAACTTCGTCATCAACTGGTTCTTCCCCTATACCAGCGACGCCGAACATATCTACCGCCTGGAGTACACGGTTCACGGCGGCTTACGTTACTATCCCGACAATAACCAGGTCTATTGGAAAGCCATCCCGCCTGACCACGACTTCGCCATCCAGGCCTCGACTGTGACCGTGCATCTGCCACCCGGTGCGACGGTGCTACGGTCCAAGACGGATCCAAGCCAAATCATGGCGCGCGTCTCGGCTGGTGTACCGGCGGCGGTGAACGTCAGCGCAGACGGCAACGTGGTCGTGTTCACAGCCGAACGCCCTCTGCGCCCAGGCGAAGAGATGGAGGTCTTTGTCCCCTTTCCGGCGGGCTTTGTGACCGGTAGCGCCCCCGGTTGGCAGGCAGCGGTGGATCGGCAGGAGGCCTGGAATAGCACCGGCCGGCCGCTGGCCGACCTGGGCCTGGGAGCACTGGGCGTGCTTCTGCTCATCCTGGGACCGGGTGCAGTCTTCTTGCTCTGGTACACACGCGGGCGCGATCCGCAGGTGGCGCTGGCGGCAACCTACATCGCCTCGCCTCCGTCCGACCTCCAGCCAGGGCTGGCTGGCACGCTTATGGATGAACATGCCGATATGCAGGACATCATGGCGACATTGATCGATCTGGCGCGCCGTGGCTATCTGACCATCGCTGAGGAACAGAAGCCAGGGCTGTTCGGCATCGGCTTATCCCGCGATTTTGTCTATACACGCACAGACAAGCCTCTGGACGATCTGCTGCTCTATGAACGCACCTTGATGGACCGCCTGTTCGGGGCGCGCCCCGAACAGCGTCTGTCCGACCTGCGCAACAAGTTCTATACCGCCGTGCCCGTGATCCAGAGCCAGCTTTATCAAGAGGTGGTCAGGGCCGGCTTCTTTCGCAGTAACCCGGACACCACGCGGAAATTATACACGGGCCTGGGCATCGCTCTGCTGGTGGTCGTCGGTGGGCTTGGCGTGGTCCTGACCGGGGCGCTGGCGAGTAGCTTCAGTTCGGCCATTGTGTGCCCGTTCATCTCGCTCGGCATCGCGGCTTTCGGGCTGATTATTGCCGGGCACTATATGCCTGCCCGCACGCGCAAGGGGGCCGAAGAGGCTGCCAAATGGCGGGCCTTCAAGACCTATCTCCAGAACGTTACCAGGTACGCCAATGTAAAGGAGGCCACTGATCAGTTCGACAAGTATCTACCTTATGCCATCGCATTCGGCGTTGATCGAAGCTGGATCAACACGTTCAGCCAGGTTGAGACGGTGCCGATTCCGGTGTGGTACCGCCCCTGGTTCTACGGAGGCGTGCCGATGCGCGGAGCCGAGACCGTCACCCCAACGGGTGGCCCCTTGAGGCCCCTGGCGGGGAGCGGCGAGGGCTTCTCGCTGGACCGGATGAGCCAGGGCATGGCTGCATCTCTCAGCAGCATGAGCGAGGGGCTATCGTCTATGCTCAACACTGCCGGAAGTGTCCTGACGAGCAGCCCTGCCCCGCAGAGTACCGGCCGGGGCGGTTGGAGCGGCGGCGGATTCTCCGGCGGCGGTGGCGGTGGTGGCGGCGGCGGCCGGGGCTTTGGCTAAAGGGAACGGCCCCCGTCGCGACCTTAACCGAAGGGAGTCCTGAATGAATAATGTTGGGCGGACGGCCGGGATTGTGTTGATCCTGGCAGGGGTGGGATTCTGCCTTCTGGCAGGGGCCTGGCTCGCAGTCAGCGGGACAAGCCGTGGC
>CADDZL010000013.1 GCA_902812335.1 Chloroflexota bacterium
CCCCAGCCCTGCGCCCACGTCGCGGCGAAAGTAATCGTCTCTATCGCTGCCTACTGCCCCCCGCCTACGGCAGTTTGCCACACCGTGACGCGGTCACCTGTGGGGCGGAAGCCGAAGCGCTCGTAAAGCCGCCGCGATGCCAGGTTATCCGCCTGCGTGTTCAATGTGACGGCTGTGACCCCCAACCGGTTGAGGTTGGTCAACGCGTCGGCCAGCAGCCGTGTCCCGATGCCCTGACCCTGATAGGCCGGATGAACTGTCAGGCGCGCCAGATGGCCATAGCGGCCAAAGACCGAGCTGAGTTGGTAGCCGACGGGACCGCCGTCGAGCCAGGCGACCTCGAAGCTGGCCACAACGGCATAAGCGCTGCGGAGCATATCGGCGCTGTGTCGCCAGCGGGGCTCAAAGGCATTGGCGTCAAGTGCGGCCAGCGCCGGCAGGTCCTCAAGCCGGGCTCGCCGCACAAGGACGTCGCGATTGCCTGGCTCAGCGATGTTGTCATCCTCTTTGAGGTAAGTGATGACATCGGTGAGGGAGCGGAAGCCGCGAGCCCGCAGCGGATCCAGCAGCCAGCTTTCCGGCCCCAGCACAGCCAGTTCCTCGGCTCCCAGTTCGGCCAGTGCAGTCAGGCTGGCGTCAAGTAGCGCAGCGATGTCGCCACCCGGCCGGCCATTACCCAGCGCAGCCAGGCGCAACCAGGCGGCTGGCGCCGGATCAGGCGGACAGGCCAGACAGGCGACAAGCGTGCGGCCACTTTCGGCCACCAGGTAGGGGGGACGGCCCAGGTAGTCATCAGCGGCCCGCCAGTCGGTGTGCAGGTGGACCCGCCGCGAGCTTTGGAGCAGCCCGCGCAGGGCCTGGCGATCGGCTTCAACCGCCTGGCGCAACTGGGGTCGATCCGGACGGAAGAGCACAATTGCACTGTATCAAATTCCCCATCACCTGTCAATTGACCCGCCGCTGAGGGGATGTATTCCATATTCGGGGCGAGTTTGTCGCCCTGGGCGCAGCCGCCCGATCCTTCGCCACGCTCAGGACAAGGCTAGAAGCTCCGGGCTAACAGCTCCGCAGGGGCGTCGCGTCTGTTGCCCCCAATCTGGCACACACCCGAAACTATAGACGGGCACCGGCACAGCTTGCCGTCGCCAGCAAGCCATAGTATGCTGTCGCGGCGATGTCACACCCCACCCCTCAACCACGCCGGTTGATCCTGGCCTCGGCCTCGCCACGGCGGCAGGAACTGCTGGCCCGGCTGGGCTTGCCGTTTGAGGTGCGCACTGCGGCGGTGGACGAGACGCCACAAGCCGGCGAAGCGCCCGAAGCGTTGGTGCGCCGCCTCAGCCGCGATAAAGCTCGCGCCGTCGCGGGCCAGGTCGCGCCAGGTCCCATCGTCATCGCCGCCGATACGGCCGTCGTGCTGAGGAATGGCGGTGAAGTGCTGGGCAAGCCGACGGACCCGGCGGAGGCGACGGCGATGCTGCGCCGTCTGCGGGGCCGAACGCACACGGTGCTGACGGCCATCGCACTGATAGACACGGCCCGCGCTCTGTTGCTGACAGGCCTGGCCAGGACCGCCGTCACCATGCGCGACTACTCTGATGAGGAGATCGCCGCCTATATCGCCACCGGTGATCCTTTCGACAAGGCGGGGGCTTACGCCATTCAGCATCCTGGCTTCCACCCCGTGGCCTCGTTGAAGGGGTCGTACACCAATGTGGTGGGGCTGCCACTCCCCCATCTGGTGCGCGCTCTCAAGCGGCTGGGGCTGGAACCCACCCAATCATGGGAGTCCGTAGAAACTTCCCCAGTTGCCATTGGTCTCAGGCGCGGCTAGAATTAGACCTATGCCATCCACAATTGTCGGCGCTGTCTCAGACGTGTTCTTCACGGTCCAGATCGAGAACGCAGCCCGGGCATCAGGCTATGAGGTCATCTGGGCGCGTTCAGAGGATGATTTCAGCACCCTACTTGTGCGCACCCAATCGGCTCTGGTGATCGTGGATACCGGCGATCAGCAGTTGCCCTGGGAGAAGTGGGTACTGCGGGCTAAGGCCAACCCGGCTACGCGCCGTATCCCGATCCTGGGGTTCGGTTCGCACGTGGATGTCGCCACACGTGAGCGTGCGCTGGCGGCAGGCTGCGATGAGGTGCTGGCCCGCTCGCGCTTCGTCGCTGAACTCCCCGACCTGATCCGGAAGCACGCACGCGGCCTAAGCCCCGAGGAGTTGGAGATGCTGGCGCGCCAGTGTTGTGAGCCATTGCCGCCACTGGTGCTGAAGGGGCTTGAGCAATTCAACGCCGGGGAGTACTTCGAGGCCCATGAAACACTAGAACAGGCCTGGAACGCCGAGCCGGGGCCGGTGCGCGCCTTGTATCAGGCAGTGCTCCAGGTCGCCGTCGCCTACCATCATGTGCTCGGACGAAACTACAAGGGCGCGCTCAAGCTGTTCCAGCGCAGCCGCCAGTGGCTCAATCGCCTGCCGCCGGATACCTGCCAGGGGGTCGATCTGGCGCAGCTCCGCGCCGATGCTGCCCGGGTCGAAGCGGCCGTCCGCACCTTGGGCCCTGACCGCATCGCCGAGTTCGACCGCACGCTCCTCAAACCAGTCAGCTATCAGCCGCCAGCGGTCAGCTTTCAGCCAGAAGCTGTCAATTACCACGAGCAGGCTGAAAGCTGAGGGCCGGGTGCCGCTTATGCCGGAGCTACCTGAAGTCGAGACCATTGCCCGGGGCCTGAGGCAGCCGCTGATCGGGCGCACGATCACCGGCGTGAGTGTGGATTGGCCACGTTCGGTGGCAACCCATACGGTCGAGGGATTGCGGGCGGAACTGATCGGGCAACGTATCGAGGGCATCCGCCGCCGGGCCAAGTACCTGATCTTCGACCTCTCCACAGGTGCGTTGCTCATCCATCTGAAAATGACCGGGCGTCTGGCCGTGGTGCCGGCCGATGAGCCTCGCGCTGCCCATGATCACGTCGTCTTCGATCTGGACGATGGGCGGCAATTGCGCTTCTCGGATGCACGCAAGTTCGGCCGGGTATACTGGGTGCCCGATCCGGAATGGATCGTCGGCGGCTTGGGACCGGAGCCGCTGTCGGAGGAGTTCACACCGGAACTGCTGCGCCAGCGCCTGGCCGGGCGCTCGCGCCAGCTTAAGCCGCTCCTGCTGGACCAGACCTTTGTGGCCGGTGTGGGCAATATCTACGCCAATGAGGCGCTGTGGCTGGCTGGATTAAGCCCACTGCGCCGATCGGATTCGCTGACCGATCAGGAGGTCGAGCAACTCTATCAGGGCATCCGCCAGGCGCTCAGACGGGGCCTGGCGCACGGCGGATCGAGCATTAACTGGTATCGCCAGGCTGATGGTAGCAAAGGTCACTATCAGGAGGAGTTTCTGGTCCACGACCGGGCGGCTCGGCCCTGCCCGCGCTGCGGCACACCCATCCAACGAGCCATGATCGGCCAGAGAAGTAGCTTCTATTGCCCGAATTGCCAGGTATGATACGTGATGCGTAAGTTACGTATCACGTATCACGCGCAGCTTCCCCTCTCGCTCGACTAGCCGGCCTATGGGCACCTGCGTGTCGTGCTCAAATAGCAGCAGCGCACCGCGCTCCAGCGCCCAGCGCTGCCAACGACGCTTGGTTTCCAGGTTCTCCAGCGGCTCGACATCATAGGCGGTGAGCCAGGCCAACCGCTCGAAGTGGACCGCGAATGAGGCCATATCGGCCACATACAGGATGCTTTGGCCACCGGCCTCGAGAATGACGGACTGGTGAGCACGGGTGTGGCCCCGGGTGATGACCGTGCGCACCTCAGACGTGACCCGCGTGTCGCCGTCAATCAGCCGCAATTGGCCGGTCGTCTCCAGCGGGCGGAAGTTGGCCGCGATGTAGGTGGCTCGCGTACGTTCGTTGGGGAAGCTGGCCTCGGCGTATTCCAGCCGCTGTATCCAGTATTCGGCGTTCGGAAACGTTGGCACCACCGCCGGACTTAAGCCTGCTTCTGGTTCCTGGAGGCGGGTATTTCCGCCACAGTGGTCGGCGTGCAGGTGGGTATCCACGACGATGTCCACATCCGCAGGGCTCACCCCCAAACGTGCCAGCCCTTGCAACAATCCACCCTCCGGTCGCTGCAGATTCCACAGCGCCTGCTCTTCCGACGTGAGCTTGTCACCTACACCGGTGTCAATCAGGATCGTCTTGCCCTCGGAACGCACCAGCAGGCAGTTCAATGCCATCGGCACACGGTTGAGTGCATCGGGTGCGAGGACCTTTTCCCAGCGCACCCTGGGCACAAGCCCGAACGCGCCCCCGGCGTCCATCCAGACGATGCCGTCGCTTACCAGCTCGAATTCACAGCTTCCCAGATGCATCTACCTTTCCTTAACCAGCCAGCCCCAATACTGCCAGATGACCGCCAGGCTAATCGTCACACCCAGGGCCAGGGGAATGTAGTACGTCAGCGTATAGAAGAGCTGTGACTGATGTAGCCAGGGCGGAGCCTCCGGCCCCAGGAGCGACGTGAGAGCCTCCAGCGCCCGGAACACGCGCGAGGCAATCGCCAGCGCGATCAGGGCGGTGGCGAGGTAGAACAGACGGTAGTAGGGGCGCATTCTGGCCACTTCACCCAGTTTCTTGCTCAGCACCATCAAGATGAGGACCGCATACAGGACCCCGGCCAGGCCGGCCAGGGCCACTGATTCCCACAAGAACATCATCTTTCAGCGCTTTCTCGTCATAAGATGGAGCACAAGATAGCACAGGCCGAACAGGCTGGCTCCACCCAGAAACAACAACGCGTCGTCAACCGGGTCGTCCCCGGGGATTCCAATGGTGAGGGCCTGATACAGGCCGCCTAGGGCAAACAGGCCCAACGGGACGAGGAAGAGCCGGTAGCGGGACTGTTCACCTGAGCGGAGCTGGTAGAAGCGAGCGATGAGGGCCAACATGCCGACCAGCGCGCCGATGGCGAGCAAGGTGTACAGCATGAGAAGTTCGTCTAGAAGCTCCATCCACTCTTGTCAGCGTCGCTTCTCAACGAACGCCTTTTCGAAGGCGCGCACCATGCTGTGGGGCGTGCCGCTCATGAGGCCTTCCTGGCCTTCAAACTTGTCGCGGACGACCAGGCCCTTCTCGGTGATCTCAAAGCGGCGGATGTCTTTGGCGTGGTCGCTGCCGCGCAACTTGAGCACGAGCAAGGCCCGGTGGACCACGCTTGCGATCTCGACGTAGCGCAGCAGAAGGTACGAATCTACGACGAAGGCAACGTCTTCCTGGTCGTCATCGCCGGGCTCACCCAGCAAGGCAGGGCTCTCGCGCGTCAGAATGCTGACCAGGCCCTCGCGTTTCAGGCCATTGATGAAGCCATACACCACGCGGCGATACGCCACCGGGTCACTGGCCAGGCACTCAAAGTGGGACAGGCTGTCCACCAGGATGCGGCGTGCGCCCAGGTCACGTGCGGCCAGTTCGATCTGCCCGCCGACGTGTTCCAGATCGGCCAGGGTGACTTCGGGGCTGGAGCGGATAATGCGCAGTGCCCCCTCACGCACCAAGCGCTTGAGGTCCCAACCGAAGTTGGCGGCGTCATGATAATATTGTTGGGTATCCTGCTCGAAGGTGAGGATCAGCCCGGGCTCGCCGAAGTCGGTGATGCCCTTGTAAATGAACTGCATTCCCAGTGTGGTCTTGCCCGTGCCCGGCGCGCCCTCAACCAGATTGGCCGTCTGTGGCAGAAAGCCACCATCCAGCATCTCGTCCAGGCCCTTAATGCCTGTCCTGACCCGATCCATACCGCCCCCTCTTCCAGTTGCCGATTTTAGATTTCTGATTGTAGATCACCTGAATCTCAGATCTACAATCTGAAATCCAGAATCATCTGGTTCCTCGAATGATGTGATAGATCGCCTTCACCCGGAATTGCCGGTCATCGCAGGCCAGGACGAAGCGGTCCATCAGATCGCGGATGTGCTCGTCCGTAGCCAGCGTATAGACAACCAGGTCGCCGATCATGTGAGAGCGCAGGATGCCGCCCTCGACCATTTCAGTCAGTTCATCGGCGACCGTTTCGCGGTCGCGGCCGACAGCGCGGGCGATATGCTCGGCGGTGTCGGTCGTATAGGGGTTCTCGTGGAAGAAACGCACCAGGTCCCACTTGACAAACGATGTCACGTATGTCTTCAGGAACTGAAGCAACTCGGGGTCCATGTCCCCCATGAGCCGTGAAGCCAGTTCACTGTCACTGGGACTCATGCGTTTCCTCTCCACCCCCTGTTACCGCTTCCGGCGCTTCTTGGCGCGTGGGTTGGGGGCGCTACGGGGCGCTTCGGCAACAGGTTGTTGGGCTGCCCGCACCATGCCCTGGTCCTGGCGCATATGGCAATGCTTGTACTTCCTGCCGCTGCCACAATAACATGGGTCGTTACGGCCGATCTGGACAGGCTGCCCGGTACCGGGCTTCAGCCCGGTTTGCCGGGCCGGTGCAGGGCGAGAGCCATCATCGGAACGATTGGCGTGCAAGATCGGTGCCGCGGCCCGCGCCGCCGGGCGGGCCTGGAGCCCGCCCCGGCCGGCAACGCGAAGCGGGCGACGCTCCGGCGCAACTGGGACCGGGCTGACATGGTAGATCAGGCTGACGATGTCGTGCTGGATAGCGGCGCGCAAGGCCTCATACATCTCGAAGGCCTCTTTCTTAAAGGCTACCAGCGGGTCCTGCTGGCCATAGGCGCGCAGGCCAATGCCTTCGCGCAGAATGTCCAGGTCGGTCAGATGGTGCACCCAGTGGTTGTCCACAACCCGCAACATCGTCAGCCGTTCGGCCTGGCGCATAAAGTCGGAGCCATAGGCGTTTTCGAGGGCCTCATAGTTGGCTTCGGCGACATCATGGAGTTGGCTCTCAATGTCGCTGGGGGTCATCTCCGACCAGGTCCGCGGGCCAGCTTCGCGTGGCAGAGGCATGATCGCCATCACCGCGTGGTATAGACCGTTCAGGTCCCATTCGTCCGGGTCGGTCGAGGCGGTATACGCAGTCACCAGCCCGCTCAGTTCGTCATGGACCATGTTGAGAATGATGGGTTTGAGATCGGGCTTCTCGAGGATCTGGCGGCGTTGGGCGTAGATCACCTCGCGCTGTTTGTTAATGACGTCGTCGTATTCCAGGACGTGCTTGCGGATGTCGAAGTTATAGCCTTCGACGCGGATCTGGGCCTGTTCGATGGATTTGGTCAGCCAGGAGTGGGTGATGGGCTCGTCGGGGTCCATGTTGGCCCACTCCATGAAGTTCTTCACGCGCTCGCCGCCGAACCGCCGCATCAGTTCGTCTTCGAGTGAGATATAGAAACGGCTGGAGCCGGGATCGCCCTGGCGGCCAGCGCGGCCACGGAGCTGGTTGTCAATACGGCGGGCCTCGTGGCGTTCGGTGCCGAGGATATGCAGGCCGCCTAACTCAAGCACCTTCTGGCGGTCGCGGGCGACCTGGGCGCGGGCGGCTTCGAGCGCGGCCTGCCATTGTTCAGGTGTAGCCTCAGTGATCTCGATGCCCTGCTTGCGCAAAGCCTCGCGGGCCAGGCCCTCCGGGTTGCCACCCAGCAGGATGTCCACGCCGCGCCCGGCCATGTTGGTGGCGATAGTGACCGTGCCGGGACGTCCGGCCTGGGCGATGATGCCGGCCTCCTTTTCATGCTGCTTGGCGTTCAGCACCTGATGGGGGATGCCCTGGCGGTCGAGCAGGCGCGACAGGCGCTCGGAGGTCTCGATGGCGGTGGTGCCGACCAGCACCGGGCGGCCCGCTTCGTACAATTCCTTGATCTCGCGCACGACGGCGCGGAACTTGGCAGCCTCATCCTTATAGACGACATCGGGATAATCTATACGCTTGTAATATGTGACCGACGGGTCGGTCGGGTCTTTATAGGTAATGATTTCGAGGCCGTCTTGCTTCTCTTTATGAAGGATGAGCTCGCCACGGCTGGCGCGGAACTCGATGTTCGTAGGCAGGACGACGACGTCCAGGTTATAAATACGGAAGAACTCCTCACGTTCGGTGTAGGCCGTGCCGGTCATGCCGGCCAGTTTACCGTACATGCGAAAGTAGTTCTGGAAGGTAATGGTGGCATAGGTCAGGCTTTCGCGCTGCACCTGCACGCCCTCTTTGGCTTCGATGGCCTGATGCAGCCCTTCGGAGAAGCGGCGACCGTGCATTAGCCGGCCGGTGAACTCGTCCACAATGATCACCTCGCCGGCATCGTTGACGATGTAATCGCGGTCGCGGTGGTAGACGACCTGAGCCCGCAGGGCGTTGTCCAGGTAAGGCGTCAGCTCAAAATGCTCCGGGCTATACAGGTTGTCTATCCCCAGGATGCGTTCGACTTTCTCGATCCCCTGTTCGGTCAGCGTGACGCTCTTGGTCTTCTCGTCAACAACGTAGTCGCCTTCGGGCTCCTCAGTGTTGTGTGACGGATGGAGGCGGCGGACGATGTCGGCGAACGTGCGGTAGTAGTCGGAGGGTTCCTCGGCCGGACCGGAGATGATCAGCGGCGTGCGCGCCTCGTCAATCAGGATGTTGTCCACCTCGTCCACAATGGCGTAGTGCAGCTCGCGCTGGACGGTTTGGGAGAGGTCCCAGGCCATATTATCACGCAGGTAATCGAAGCCGAACTCGTTGTTGGTGCCGTAGGTGACATCGGCGAGATAGGCTTCGCGGCGCGTGACCGGGCGCAGGTATTGGTAGCGGGCATCATCGGAGATATAGGTGGGGTCGAACAAGAACGAGCCGCGGCTGGGGTCAGCCGCGGCGTTCTGGATGACGCCCACGGACAGGCCGAGCAGATGGTAGATTGGGCCCATCCACTGGGCACCGAACTTGGACAGGTAATCGTTGGGCGTGACCAGGTGGCAGCCGTGGCCGGCCAGCGCATTGAGGTACAGAGGGAGGGTCGCGACCAGCGTCTTGCCCTCACCGGTCTTCATTTCGGCGATCTTGCCCTGGTGGAGAATAATACCGCCAACGAGCTGGACGTCGTAGTGGCGCTGGCCGATAGTGCGCTTGGCGGCCTCGCGGACGGCGGCGAAAGCCTCAGGGATAAGTTCATTCAGGGCCGCGTCCTCAGCCTGGCGCAGGGCCTTCTGGGCTTCCTTCAATTCGTATTCGAGGCGGCGGCGGTGGAAGTCCTCCTCCTCAGCTTCAATTTGGGCGCGGACCTCGGCCAGCCTGGCGGCCTGGGCGGCGGTCTGCTCGCGCACGTAAGCTTTGAATTCCTCGGTCTTGGCCCGGAGATCGGCATCGGACAGCTTCTCGAATTCAGGTTCGAGAGTGTTGATTTCATCCACCAGCGGCAGAAGCTGGGCAATCGCCCGGCTGCTCGGATCGCCGCCGAGTTTACTGAGCAAGTCCTTGAACATGCGGTCTTAACCTTTATCGCCCCAGCACAGCGTGGCTCTGAAATAGGGCGTGGATAAACGCTGTGAATTTCCCCTCCTTCTGATCCCGCGCCGTGCTGGCTCGGCGCAGAGTATTATAGCATAGGGTGAAGGAATCCGACAACGGATTTGAGGCTATAGGTGTATGCCACTTCTTAGCCCGGAACTGAAATGCACCTCATTGCCGGCTAAGGGTGAACTGGGTGGTCAGGCCGGGGTTGTAGTTGTAGACCTGAATCAGAAAATTGCCGGCCAGGACGCTGGAGAAGCGCGCGGTCAGCCGACCGATGTCGTCCTTGTCCTGCCCACTCTTGGCGATGAGCCGATCGCCCAGATAGACGTTGAAGCCCTGCCCCCGGTTCAAGAAGCTATCCGCCGGCCAGACGGTCATATCGAGGCTGACCTGCGATTCATCGCCAGGGTAGAAGAAGGTGTAATAGGCGAAAGCCCCACCGCTGCTGCCGGTGACACTGCCGGACACGCTCTGGCCGAGCGGGATAGCCCCGGCGGGCGTGGTGTTATCGGTCACTGGCGATGGAGCAGGTGTGGGCAGGGCTAGGGGCGGGAGAGGGATGCCCTGGGTAGTCAGCGTGTAGTTGATGGTGTAGCCATGGGCATAGTTGAAGACCTGCACCAGATAGCTACCGGCCAGGTCGGCGGCGAAGCGGACCTGTTGCAGACCGAGCGTGGTGGTGATGCTGCTGGTGTAAGCGGTGCTGTCCGGGGCGTAGACGATCAGGCCGATGGCGCGATGGACAACACTATCATCCGGGCTGAACGACAGGGTCAGCTTAGCGACCCAGAAGTTACCGGGATAGTCAAATCTGTAAAAGGCGTAAGCGCCGGCGCTATTACCCGTCAGTGACCCAAACACCGGGCTGGTCAAGGGCAGGGCGCGCTCGGGCACGTCATTGCCATCGGCGCTGGCCAGGTCAGCCGCCAGGCCGGTGCTTACCAGAGCCACCACCAGCACCAGGGTTACAAATAAGATGCGCTTGAGCATAGCGATGCCTCCTTAAGTCGTGCTTCTCGTCAGTCCGGCCGCGAACCGGCTGCCGTCTGCTGCTGGAGCAGCAGGCGGAGCTGGCGGGCAGTGTCCACCGCCTGGCCGCGCCAGTGATTGTTGGCGTAGACCAACGTTAGAGGGGCCTGGCTATCGAGCGTCTGGAGCTTGGGCAGCCACTCCTGCAACTCTTCCGGCGTATAGGTGTAATCGTAGCGCTCCCAGGCTTCGGCGTGCTGCCACCACTTGGCGCTGTTGCGGCCATGAAAGCGGACATAGGCCACCGGCCCGGTGGCGGCGGCAACCGGCGGCATCAGCCCCTTCAGGGGGGGCTCATCCACGCAGCAATAACCGAAACCCATCTCCTCGAGAATATCGAAGGCGTCCTGGGTGGCCCATTTAGCGTCGCGGAATTCAACGACCACCGGCACGGCCCCAAAGGCCTCGCGCAGCCGCATCAGATACTGCTGGTTCTCCTGGGTTGGGTGAAAGGAGAAGGGGAACTGCGCCAGCACCGCCCCCAGCTTGTCTGCTTCGCGCAGGGGGGCCAGGGCTTCGGTGAACTGAGGCGCGAGTTTAAGCCCTTCTTCGCGCTCATGGGTGATCCCCTGGAAAGCTTTGACGGAGAAGAGGAAGCCCGGCGGCACCTTCTCAGCGATGCGCGCCAGCCATGCTGGCGCGGGCATGTGGTAGAACGTTGTGTTCAACTCGCAGGTGTCGAACTCGCGGGCATAGTAAGAGAGCCACTCACGCTTGGGCAGCCCTTCCGGGTAGACGGGCCC
This sequence comes from Chloroflexota bacterium, assembly GCA_902812335.1. Lineage (GTDB taxonomy): Bacteria > Chloroflexota > Anaerolineae > DSLN01 > DSLN01 > DSLN01. Next base: position 11,207 of record CADDZL010000013.1, read on the forward strand.
GACCCAGTCATCGTATGAATAGCCGCTCGTCCCGATCCTGATCATTGCGTACCTCTTTGTTAATCCAATTATACGGCAGGGGGAGGGGAAATGCTAGGGGAAACACAAACCGCCCAGGCGTCGCGGCCGGGGCGGAGAGAAGCGGAAGAGGCTCCAAGTAACCTTCAGAAAGACCCGAGTTTCCGGTAGCCTACTACTTCGCGGCTTCCGCCGGAAGGCCCTATGCTGGCTCGCGGGGGGCGACGGCCGGTCGGGCCGGGCCACCTGCTTGCGGGGGTCCGGGCGGGAGATGCCGGAGGCGTCTCTGCCTTTCGACCCGCTGACGGCGCCGGTCTCTGATTAGGAGGGCCGGGGCCGCTTGCCAACTTCAGGATGTTTCAGCTACGTTCCCCTCGGGGTTCTGTCAGTTCCTCGGGGCCCCTTACCGAGGTCCATACTAGCATAACTCCAATACCAAGTCAATCTTTTTTAAGCTTAGCAATCTTAAATCGAATCCAGGCAACAATGAATGCCGGCCTTGACGCGCTGCCGCTGCCGTGTTATGATGGCATTGCTGCTCAAGCTGGCCGGGCGGTCGCGGGCGGCTGTGCGCTGCCTGAGGAAAGTCCGAACTCCACAGAGCACGGTGCTGGGTAACGCCCAGGCGGGGTGACCCGACGGAAAGTGCCACAGAAAACACACCGCCGGCAACGGTAAGGGTGAAAAGGTGTGGTAAGAGCGCACCAGCGCTGTGGTGACACAGCGGCTCGGCAAACCCCACCGGGAGCAAGGCCAAGCAGGGGGAAAGGCGCTCGCGAGCGCCGAGGGGCTGCTCGTCCCTTGTGACCCCCGGGTAGGCTGCTGGAGGCGGCGGGTAACCGCCGCCCTAGAGAGATGACCGCCACCGCGCCCTGGCGCGGGACAGAATTCGGCTTATCAGCCAGCTTGAGCGCCAGGCACGGGCCACAGCCAGCCTGGGGGCGGCCCGTGCCTTCCCAGGCTCATCCGCCTGGCCCAGATCAGGCCTGGCCGGACGCTTCGGTCCGGGCGATCGCTGCCTTGATGCGGCTGATAAACTCAGGGGTGGATGTAGGCTTGATCATCACATCCTGAGCTCCCGCCTCAAGGCCTGCCTGGCGGCTATCAATGGCGGCACGAGCGGTGTATACCACAATGGGCAACTCCTCCGGCCCATGCCGGGCACGCAGGGTTCGGCACAGTTCCAGCCCATCCATGTCGGGGATCATCAGGTCCATCAACACGAGAGCGGGCAGGGCCCGATTGACCTCCTCCAAAGCCTCCTTAGCTGTATGCACGCTGCGAACATCGAAGCCCGCCCGGCGCAATAGCAGGCTCGTCAACATAGACCCTTCCGGGTCATCATCTACAACCAGGATACGTGGACTCATCGCTCGGCCTCAGCCCTGTTGAACCTATCCCTCTCAACTCACCTGGCTTTATACAACTGATATATAGAACAGTCAACGGGCCAGTGCGATACACCTTAACCTGAATCTTCCCTTAACGTCAATAGGACGTCGGTCAGCACGGGATTGGCAATCCGGCTGGAGCTTGAAGACCACACGTGTCTCATGCTATACTACGTGTCTGAGGCGAATTGCATGCATGAGATCATCGTAGCGGGAGCCGGGCCGGCCGGTAGCGTCGCGGCGACGGTGCTGGCGCAGGCCGGACGCGATGTGTTGCTGCTGGACCGGACCGGCTTCCCGCGGGATAAGGCGTGCGGTGACGCCATCGCCTGGGGTGCGGTGCGATTGATGCTCGACCTCGGCATGGGCGAAGCGGTGCGCGCCGCCGGCTTTTACCCCATTGATGCCATGCGCATCATCTCACCCCGTGGCGCAGTTTTCGAGACCGCCCTGCCGGCTCATGAGGGACTGACCTCCTGCATCGTCCCACGCGAGACTTTCGACACGCTGCTGTGGACGCACGCCTGCAAGAGCGGGGCGAACTTTCAGATCTTCCAGGTCCAGGAGCCTATCCTGCACAATGGACGGGTGGTCGGTGTGCGCGGGCGCAATGGACATGAGCGTGACATCCGCGCCCAGTTGGTGATTGCCGCCGATGGCGCTACCTCGGTCATCGCCCGCGCGTTGCGCCCCGATAAAGCACCCGACCGCCACCGGGCCGTGGCCCTACGTGCTTATGTCAACGACCTGGACGTGCTCGATCATATGGTTGAATTCCACTTCACCCATGACCTGATCCCCGGCTACGCCTGGATTTTCCCCACCGGCGAGCGCAGCGCTAATGTCGGCGTCGGTATGCGCCTGGACCTGTTCCGGCGCAAGGCGCGCACACTCAAGCAGATGCTGCACGATTTCCTGAGCCGACCCGCCCTGGCCGGGCGCCGCCACAGCCAGAGCCAGGTGCAGGACGTGCTTGCCTGGCAGCTCAATTTCGGTTCCTACGTCTTCCCCAGGGTTTACGATGGCGCACTTCTCACCGGCGATGCCGGCGGCTTTATCAATCCACTGACGGGCGGTGGCATCCACAATGCGATGATCACCGGCAAGCTGGCAGCCGAGGTAGCCCTGCACGCCCTGGCCGAAGGCGATACGCGCCGGCAGGTGTTGGCCCCGTTTGAGGCCGGCTGGCGCGAGCGGCTGTGGCCCAACCTGCGGCTGGGCTACTGGCTGCAACGCTGGCTGGTCAGTTCCCCCCGCTTGACGGATTGGGTCGTGACCCTCATGATGCGCTATCCCAGGCTGGCGCAGGTCTTCGCCAGCAAGCTGTGATTACCGGAGCAACAACCGCGCCAGTAAATAGACCCAGAAGCCGCCTGAAACAACGGCACACAGGCGCATGGTGCGCCGGAAATTGGACATCACCGCCTCCGGCGTAAAGTGCCGCGCCCAGCGGCCAATGCCGATCACCACCGCGGCGATAACGGCAGCGATGACCGTTGCGTCAATCCATGAGAAGACCGGCCCGACGACGAGCATGAGCAGCGGCAGCGACAGCAGCCAGGCCGCCTGCGAGAAGCGGAACGCAGCCGCCGGGCCCCAGCGCACCACGAAGGTCTGATCGCCTCGCCGCCGGTCTTCCTCCTCTTGATAGATCTGAGTGAGCGGGAACAGGCCCGTTGTGAGCAAGGTCGCCCCCAGGATTCCCAGCACCCCCAGCGGGCTGAAAGCCGAGGCCAGAGCCTGCCCTGCGCCCAACGCAGGGCCACCGCGCGCCGCCAGCCAGCCGAGTAGCGTGCCACCGGCGCCCTGACCGATGGCGACGGTCAGCACGCTGGGCAGAGGGCGGGCCTTGAGGCGGATGGCCGGATGCGAGTAGGCCAGCGCCAGGGCACTTATTACAGCGTACAACCAGAAGAAGGGGGCATTCACACTCCAGGCCAGCGCCCAGCCAATGAGCAGCACGGCGAGGGAGAAGGGCAGCAGCGCCGGTGTGACCGGTGGCGGTGCGGCCAGTGCCCCGATGGGGCCCTCATCGCGGTCGTAATACGAATTGAAGGCGGTCACCCCACCGTAGCAGAAGACGTGGACGGCGAGGAAGGCGACCAGGAACGAGGCGTCAGGTTGTCCCCCGGCCAGGAGAAACCCCCACAGGAAGAGGGGGGCGAGAATGGCCTGAAAGGGCAGACGCAGATGGATGAAGAGAGAGGTCACCTCGCGACGGCCAGATACAGCCACCAGAACCGGTCGGGAGGGTAAGCCGGGGCCAGGGCTGCATTCCAGATGAAGGGGCCGGGCCTGAACAGGCGGCGGAGCTGGCCATCGAGAGCCGCCAGGCGACTTTGGAGTGGGGCCAGGTCGCCCCGGCTGACCCTGGCGGCTTCTTCCAACAGCAACGCGAGCATGGTGCGTACCTCGGCCTGGCTGGGATATTCCTCGGCGCAAGCTGGCCGCCCATCGGCGCAGTCCTCAGCCAGATAGCGCGCCCAGGCATCCAGCCGCGCCTTGATCTCGGCCTGGAGCTTGCGGTCGTAGGCAGCGGGCCAGGTGCCCACGACGGTCTCAAAGCGCCGGTTGACCGCGTCGAGGTCCATATTCTGCGCTGGCGTCAGCCGGTCGCGCAAGGCGTTCAGCCGCCGCAGGCGCAGCAGCAATCCGCCGACGGTCAGCCTGGGGAAGCGGTGGCTGTAAGGCCCATGCGCGTCCATCTGCCAGTACAGCACATCGCGCTGGAGATAGGTCTCCAATTCGCCGGCCATGGCCTGGGTCACGGCCAGGTCGAAGCTCAGATCGGCCATTTTCCTGAATTTCCTGAGATAATCCGTTGAACGCCATCAGTTCAACCGCTGCGGCTGCCGGTAGGACGGGACGCCCTGGATCGCCTGCCAGCGGGCCTGGCCGCCGTCAAGGTGCCACTCATAGGTCATGCGACCCTCCGGGTCCTGGTAGCGGAAGGCGGGCTTGAAGCCTAAGACGCGGCTGAAGCCGGCGATCAGATCGTCGGGGAGATTCTGCGGCGAACGCACGATGAGCCATTTCTTCGGCTCCCACTCGACCTCAAAGGGCTGGCCGCGCCACATCCCCAGGCACAGGAAGGGGGGCTCGGCTCGAACGCAGTCAAAGATCACCTGGGTCAGGCGCGCCTGCCAGAAGGTGCCGTTCAGACGCTCCTCGATGAAATAGGGACGATGCTCGGGCTCGTTGTAGAACCACGTGCGTGCGTTAGTGCTCATCCTCTCCTTAGTCCTCAGTCTAGCGTACGGGCTACTATATCACAAAACCGGCGGGGGGACGAAAAACTGGGGGCCAGCGCTCATCTGCGCCGGCCCCCAGTGGTTTATCGTTGCGGTTCGGCAGCGTGGCCGATAGCGCGACCAGAAGTCATTCCCACGCTATTTATTCGGGCTTGTGGTCCGGGGCCCAGGGGCTATGTGGACGGCGATGCGGGTGGCAGTCAGCGTACTGCCGTTGAGCATACCAACCGCCATCACATGGTCACCGGCCTGAATCATGCTGCAGGCCCCCTGAGTCGGTGGATTGCCTCTGCCCACAAACGAGCAGACGGTCTGGTCAGCCCAGGCGACGGTCATGGTCGCACCGCTGTCATCCACGACGGTCAGGCTATTGGCGCTGGTGTTGACGGCCTGCACCGTGCCGAGCACCCGCCCCTGGCTACGCGGCTGCCCACTGGGGCCTGTGGTTTGGCCGTTAGGGCTGGTGGTCTGAGGCTGGCCATTCGGGCTTGTGGTCCGGGGCCCAGGGGCTATGTGGACGGCAATGCGGGTGGCAGTCAGCGTACTGCCGTTGAGCATACCAACCGCCATCACATGGTCACCGGCCTGAATCATGCTGCAGGCCCCCTGAGTCGGTGGATTGCCTCTGCCCACAAACGAGCAGACGGTCTGGTCAGCCCAGGCGACGGTCATGGTCGCACCGCTGTCATCCACGACGGTCAGGCTATTGGCGCTGGTGTTGACGGCCTGCACCGTGCCGAGCACCCGCCCCTGGCTACGGCTGCTGGCCCCCGGCACATGGTCTACGATACGGCTGGCATTGAACGTATCGCCGATCATCTGACCAAGCGCCCTGATGTGGTCGCCGACCTGGATGTCCGCGCAGGCAGACTGGTTGTCCACCGCGCCCTTGCCCACAATGAGGCAGATGGTGCTGCTATTCCAGGCGACGGTTACGGTCTGGCCCGCCACCGACAGGATGGTCAGGGTATTGGTGCCGAGCGCCTGCACCGTGCCGCTGACCCGGCTACGGCTCTGGCCTGGGGCCGAGGTACCGGCGAAAATGCGGTTGGCCTTAAGCGTATCGCCCGCGCGGTCGCCGACCGCCTTCACAGCGTCACCTACCTGGATACGCGCACAGGCCGGCTGGTTGTCCGTCGCCGTCGTGCCTGTACCCCAGATGACACAGAGGGTGCTATCATCCCATGTGACCGTCGTCGTCTGGCCGCCGACTGCCAGGACGGTCAGGCTGTTACTGCCGACCGCTTGCACGGTGCCGCGCACCATGTTGGCATCTTGCGACCCCGCCGGGTTCTGAGAGGAAGACGGCGCGGCAAACGTCAACCCGGTCACGCTCAGTGCCAGGACCAAGGCTAATCCCACACTACCCACCCACTTCATGATTCGTGTTGACATCTTTATTTACCTCCTGCTGATATCAGGTAGTTCGTACAGCTCCCCACCTTACGACTCCTAATATCGAGCAGACACGTTATCGCCCCTTTGCCGAGATGTAAAATGTGTGTAAAAGGAGCGTTCAAACTACTCCTTCATGCCTGTGGTGGCGATGCCCTGGATGAAGTACTTCTGGAAGATGAAGAACAGGATGATGATCGGCAGGCTGTTGAATAACGAACCGGCCAACACGTTGGAGTAGAGGGTGTAATACTCGTTCTTAAACCACTGCAATCCGAGCGGCAAGGTGAAATTATCCGGCGTCTGGAGCACGACCAAAGGCCACATGAAGTCGTTCCAGGTCCCCTGAAAGGTAAATAGGGCCAGGGCCAGGAGCGGCGTCTGGCTCATCGGCAGAATCAGACGGAAGAAGATCGTAAAGCGCCCGGCTCCATCTATGCGCGCCGCTTCCTCAAGCTCGGTGGGGATGCTCTTGAAGAACTGAGTCATCATGAAGACGCCGAAGGCTCCGGCGATTCCAGGCAGAATCACCGCCGACAATTTGTCCAGCAGGTGGAAGACCCCCGGCCCAATTATGATGTAGTTGGGGATCAGCGTGACCTGGCCGGGGATCATCATCGTGACCAGCGTCAGCGTGAACAGGAGGTTCTTGCCTGGGAAGCTCATGCGGGCGAAGGCATAACCGCCCATAGCGCAGAACAGGGTGCGCACCACGACCAGCACCGCGGAAATGATGGTGCTGTTCAGCAGCCAGCGTGGAAAGAGCGCGAATTCGCTCAGCACCACACGGTAGTTCTCCAGTGTAAATGGCTGAGGCAAGAGGCGGGGCGGATCGTAAATGTGCTCTTTGGGCATGAACGAGTAGACCACCGACATCCAGAAAGGTGCGACTGAGATCACCAGCCAGAGCAAGAGCAGGCCGTAAAAGATGACCTTCTTGGGGACCTCCCAGGTCCGCGCTGCCAGGGCTGTACTCGGTCTGGCTTCAGAAATAGCTGCCATGATGCACCTCCTAGCGCTCCGCAGCCGCCCCACCGCCCTCGATGATACGCCGGTTAACCATCGTGACGGCGAAGATCATCAGCCCCAGGATAAAGGCCAGGGCCGAGGCCTGGCCCATGCGTGGTGTGGTATCGCGGAAAGCCCATTTGAAGATCAGGTAGGCGATGGTGGTGGTGGAATCGAGCGGGCCGCCGGCCGTCATTACGTAAATCTGGTCGAACACCTGGAAGCAGCCGATCACCCCCAGTGTGACCACGAAGAAGATCACCGGGCGCAGCATGGGGATGGTGACGTAAAGGAATATCTGAGGGGTTGAGGCCCCATCAATTTGCGCCGCTTCGTAAATGCTCTGGGGGATGTCCTGCAAGCCGGCCAGGAAGATCAGCATCATCGTCCCAATGGTAGACCAGATATTGACCATCATAATCGTAGGTAGAGCCCAGGTCGTTGAGGTCAGCCATTGGACGTTGGCCCGGAAGAGCTGATTGATGAGGCCGGTGTTGGCAAAGAGCCACAGGAAGATCAGGGAGATGACCACCGATGAGGTCACCGAGGGAAGATAATAGGCGGTGCGGAAGAAACGGCGGAACCGGATGTTCTGATTGAGAACAAAGGCAATGACCAGGCTGAACGCCGTCTGAACCGGCACGACCACGGCCACATATTTCAGCGTGTTGGGCAGCGCGGCCTTGGTGAAAATCTCGGTGGAGAGCACATCGGCGTAGCCTTTCAAACCGATCCACTGCGGCGGGCTGAAAAGATCATATCTGGTGAAAGACAGGTAAAGGGCAGCACCAATAGCGATCACGTTGAAGACGAGAAAGACAAACAGCCAGGGTGAAAGGAAGATGTAGGCGGTGACCCATTCACCCAGTTGTGAGCGCAGGCTTCTGGTCATGACAACCTCCTTGTGCCAGGAGGGCGGGTGGTATGGTATCTCCACCCGCCCTCCTGACTCAGCTCATCACCCTCCCTTCATGATCTTACGGATCTCATCTGCCGCCTGCTTCATGGACTGGTCGACAGGTTGATCGTTCAGGAAGATGCGCTCCAGAGCCTTACCCATCTGATCGTTGACGTCGCTCCCGTAGAGGCCCCACATGAATGGCCTGGCGTCGGCTGCGCCATCCCAGATGGCCTTCACGTTGGGGTTGTTCTTCAGATAGTCGCTGGAAGAAAGCGACACGCGCGACGGCAGGGCGAAGCCGCTCTGCAACACCGTCGTCTGGCTATCCACATTGGTCAGGAAGTTGACGACCTTCCAGGCCGCATCCGGGTGCTTGGAGTTCTTGGAGATAGAGTAGGCCACGGTGAAGACCAGGTTCCCCTTGCCCTTGGGGCCGGCCGGTGGCGTCACCACGCCGTACTCCAGGGTGGGGAATTGGTCCTTCAGATAGGGGATCAGCCAGCCACCCTCATAGACCATGGCCAGTTGCCCTTTGCCGAAGCCGGTACCCTGCCAGTCCACGCCGATGTCCGATGGGATGGCCCCGATGCCTTCCTTGCGGAAGCTGGTGTAGAACGTGGCCGCGCCTATCGCTTCAGGGCTATCCAGCGTGGTATCGCTGAAGTCGTCCTTCATGATCGTACCGCCGTTCTGGAAGACGAAGACCGGGAAGCGGCCGGGGTCGGCTGGCGTGCCGAAGCCAAAGATCTTCTGATCCTTCTTGGTCAGCGCCTTGGCCGCGTTCTTCAGGTCGTCCCAGGTCCACTTGTCGGTCGGCTCAGCCAGACCGGCGTCCTTGAACATCTTCTTGTTATAGAACAGCCCCAGGGTATTGAAGTCCTTAGGGATGCCGTAGACCTTCCCCTGGTAGGTGAAGGCGTTGATCAGCGATGGGATGAAGTCGCTGGTTTTCACGCCGTCCTTGGCCATATAATCGTCCAGCGGCACGAGCACCCCTTTGCTGGCGAAGAAGGGGAACTGGAAGATGTCCATGTAGTAGATGTCGGGCTCCGTATTGGAGGCGACCATGGTCTTCATCTTCTGCCAGAAATCGCCGGTAATGGGCTCGTACTTGACGACGATGTCGGGGTTGGCTACGGCGAACTGGTAGAGCAGCGACTGCAGCAGGGCCGTCTCGGACGGGCTGGAGGCCCAGCCGGACAAGCGCACCTCGACCCGCTCCTGCGGCACCACCTTAGTCACTTCGACCTGCTTGGTGACCTCGATCTGCTGCGGCGGTGAGGTCACAACTACTTGCTGTGGCGGCGCGGTCACGACCACGGTCTGTGGCGTCGCCGCCGGGCCGCCACAGGCAGTGATGACCAGCCCCAGAATCAGGAGCGTGATCACGGATGGGGCAAACACCTTGCTTTTCATTTTCTCCTCCTTCTTTCCATCCCAGAATCTGGGTTGAAGTTGACGGAACGACTGACAAAGTAAGGGCATAGCGTACTGTGCCCTTACTATGCCTCTCCATAGCCTTCAATAATCCGCCCCCCTACCACCTCCTTTCCCTGCTCTGAACGGCCTATGTGACCTCGCCTTGATCCGCTCTCAGATCAGCTTCCAGCGGATGGCCGCGGTAGCGCAACGTAAAGCGCAGCCGCTGCCAGCCTGGGGGCAGCTTCGGCGCGAAAGTGGGGCCATCTGCGCCGAGCACCATGCCAGCGAACCCCATCACCACGGCCTGCCAGACACCGCCGGCCGAGGCCGCGTGGATGCCATCGCGGGCATTGCCCCGCAGGTCCTCCAGGTCCACCAGCGCCGCCCGCAGGAAGTGCCCATAGGCCTCCTCCGGCTGACCCAACTGGCAGGCCAGGATCGCATGAATGGCCGGCCCGAGTGAAGAGCCATAGGTATGATCGGTGCGCGGTTCGTAGTAATCCCAGTTCACGCGCTTGACCCTGTCGTCGTATTCATCCCCCAGCAGGTAGAGGAGCATCAGCACATCGGCCTGCTTGATCGCCTGCACTCTCTGGATGCCTTCGATGCCCAGCAGTTCCTGGACTGAGCGTGTGCGCGGTTCTAAGCTCCTCCAATCCAGTTCTTTCAAATCGAAGAAGCCTTCAAACTGCTCCATCAGCCCTGAGGCGGGATCGTATAGGATATAGAGGCGGCGACGCATATCCTCCCAGCGTGCCAGCCGCTCCGCGTTCAACCCCAGGCGTTCCACCAGGTCCTGGGCCCTGACTGGATGATGCTCTTGCAGCCAGGTCAGCACCTCCTGGGCCTTCTGGAGGTGCCACTGCACCATGCGGTTGGTGAACACGTTGTTGTTCACGTGTTCGTGGTATTCGTCGGGGCCGATGACATCGTTGATCTCATAGCGCTCTGCTGCGGCGTTATACTCGACACGGCTACCCCAAAAGACGGCCGTGTCCAGGATGATCTCGGCCCCATAGTCGCGCATAAAGGCATCATCCCCCGTCGCCTGCCAGTAGCGCCAGACGGCGTAAGCCACATCGCTAGAGATATGGTGCTCGATGTCGCCGCACCAGATACGCACCAGCCCTCCGTCGGCTAGGGGCACCCAGCGTGGGGTTGTTTCCTGCCCATCGCCGGCGCTCTCCCAGGCGAACATGGCCCCTTCATACCCTGCCTGGCGGGCCTTGTGGCGCGCCCCCGGCAGGGTATGGTAGCGATAGAGAAGCAGGTTGCGGGCTAACTCCGGCCGGGTGAAGGCGAAGAAGGGGACAATAAAGATGTCCGTGTCCCAAAAGACGTGCCCGCGATAGCCAAAGCCGCTCAGCGTCTTGGCCGGGATGCTCGCCCGCTCGGTATAACGGGGAGCAGCAATGAGCAGATGGAAGAGGTTGAAGCGTACCGCCTGTTGTGCGGTGTCGTCCCCCTCGATGAGCACATCGCAATCACGCCACAGGTCCGCCCAGACGGACCTGTGGGCCCGCAGCAGGGCGGAGTAACCCTGTCCGACCGCATTTTCCAGTCCGTCGAGAGCCGCTGTCACCAGGGAACTTCTCCCCGCGTTCCCCTCCCCTGCCGGGGGAGAGGTCAAAGAGATGGCGAAGCTCACCAGCTTGGTCGCCACGGCCGTCTGCCCCGGCTCCAGGTGGAAGCGGGCGGAAACCCCAGGGTGATCGGGGCAATCGCGGGGCAGATACTCCACCTGAGGCAGGCCTTCCACCGCCAGGTGCATCGCCACGGCAAGCTCAGCAGGGCTCATACGGGTGCGGACGTGGAGGTAGGCCATTTGCAGGGCGGGATGGCCCTGGCCGATGGTCGTCCAATGCCTCACACCCAGGCGGAAGGGGGGAACCGGATTCTCGACCGTGCCATCCAGTTCAGCCCGCAGTTCCACCTCCCCGGCGAAGTCCAGCGCTGTTACCCCATAGTGCAAGGCACAAAGGCCCCCGTCCGCCATAGAGGCCCAGCGCTCGATGCGCAACTCCACCGTATGTCCTTTGGGGCTGCGCCAGCGGACCATGCGGATCAATCTCCCATCGCGCAGGTCGAGGGTCCGCTCGTAGGCCAGCACCTGACCCCGGTTCAGGGCGAACGTCTCTCCGCCGATGATCAGTTGGCAGGTCAGCCAGTTGGGCGCGTTGGCGAGTTCAGTGTAAACGATGGGGGCATCGTCAAAGAGGCCGTGGATCAGGGTCCCGGGCAGGTCGCCCGGAAAGCCTTCCTCGAACGAGCCCCGCGTGCCCAGGGCGCCGTTGCCGATGGTGAAAACGCTCTCTTGAGAACGCACCTTGGACGGCTCAACGCGGGTCTCGCGGACCGTCCAGGTGGCAGCGGCCGCCTGGTTCGCCTGCAACACGCTCATGACTTGCTTCCAGGAGACAGCTTCAAGCGAAGGCAGGAGGGCATCGGGCCGCACCTGGCTGAACCGCTCGGCCGGGCCGAGAGCCAGTGCCCACATGCCGGCAGCGTGGGCCGCTTCGATCCCTGCCGCCGCATCCTCAACCACCAGGCAATGTGAAGGCGGTACGCTTAACTGAGCCGCGGCGTGGAGACAGAGATCGGGCGCCGGCTTGCTACGGGCAACGCTGTAGCCATCGGAGAGGGCATCAATCTGATCCCAGAGCCTCAAGCCATCTAAGACCGTGCGCGCGTTCTTGCTTACCGAGGCGACCGCGATCTTAAGCCCCGTTGCTCGCAACTCGGCCAGCAAGTCGGCAACACCGGGGAGCAAATCGGCCGGCGTGATCTGCTTGATCAGCTCCTGATAGTAGGCATTCTTGCGCGCCATCATCTCCTGGGCCCGGTCCTCGCTCACCGGCCGGCCCTTGAGCAGCAGTTCCAATGACTGGCGCCGGGAGACCCCACGCAGGAGTTCGTTATCCTCGCGGGTGAAGGAGATACCCTCCTCAGCGGCCAGGCGCTTCCAGGCCTGGAAGTGATATTCCGCCGTATCGGTCAGGACACCGTCCAGGTCAAAGATGACGGCAGCGATGTCCATCGGCCCCTACCCCTCCAGTTGTCTGAATAAGCGCAACCAATCGCGCAACAGGCGTGTCGCCAGGAAGTTGCGCCGCACATGCTCGCGGCCGCGTGCGCCCATCGCCCGCCGCTGCTCCGGGTTCTGAAGCAGATAGAGCGTACGTTCGGCGCAAGCCTCGACGCTATCCACCAGAAAGCCCGTCTCGCCTTCGCGAATCTGCAGCGGGATACCGCCGACGTTGCCGCCAATGACCGGCACGCCCTTCCACATGGCTTCAGAGACGGTCAGGCCGAAGCCCTCACGGGTGGACTTCTGGATGACAACATCGGCCAGGCTCTGGAAAGCATTGACCTCGCGATTGCCCACGCCGTGAAAGTTGTGCAGGATGATGATGTCGAAGTCCTCGCCCGCGTGGCGCACCGTCCGGTCGTAGAAGACCCAGCCCTCCGGGTCATCATGCGCCATTGAGCCCACCAGCGCCAACTGCACGCCCGGCACCTGGCGCTTGACGAGGCGATAGGCGTCAATAACGCCGAGCGGGTCCTTCCAGGGGTCGAAGCGCGACACCTGCACCAGCAGCGGCCGGTGCAGGTCCACGCCGAAATGTGCCAGGATGGCACGGCCCTCGTCTGGCGGCAGCAGTTGATTTTTGGGCGAGAGCGGGTCAATCGTCGGTGCGATGATCGCCAGGTGGGGCAGGCGCAGCCCCGGGCCGACGTACTGCTCTGCTGTGAAGACGCCGGCATCGTACTGGGCGATAAAGGGGACGAGGAACTCCCAGTAGGCCGGGTTGGGCGTCGAGGTGTCAATATGGCAGCGCCAGATCCAGTGCTTGCCGCCGGTCCGGCCATGATAATGCAGCAACCCGGCCGGCTGGGGGTCGTGAACCACGACGAAATCGTACTCGCCCTCGAAGTTGAGCGCGTTCTGCTCGTTGTAGCGCTGCCAGATCGCCTTCATCGGCTCGGTCAACGGGATGTCCATGCCTTGCAAGCCATTATGAAAGGATTTGGTGACGTTAAAGAACTCGTCTGTGCCGGCGATCAGTTGCCACTCGGCCTCCAGGCCGACGTCGCGCATGAGTGGGACGAGTGTCGCCAGGATCTCGGCTACACCGCCGCCGAACGCAGTGGGGTTAATGTGGACGACGCGCGCCCCCCGCAACGGTGCGGCCAGCGTCCGGATCTCTTCAATGACCCCGTCACCTACAATGGGGCGATAATCTTCGAGCGTCTTGGTTTCAACGGTGACTTTCTGAAGCATTTCTCTCCTTGTTAGCCAGCCTATCCTTTGACCGACCCCGCCAGGATGCCGCGCACGAAATACCGTTGCATGGTCAGGAAGACGATCAGCGGCAGGAGCATGGAGATAAATGCCGCAGCGGTGAGCAATTGCCAGCCCTGGCCGAGCGAGTTAACCAGGTTACTGATGGTCACGGTCATGGGCGCGACGGTCGGCGTGCCGCCCAGGTAGATCAGCGCGACCAACAGATCGTTCCAGACCCACATGAACTGGAAGATTGCCAGCGAGGCCAGCGCCGGGACGGAGGTGGGCAGGGCGAGCCGGAAGAAGGCCGTAAACGGCGTTGCCCCATCCAGGTAGGCCGATTCGAACATCTCCCGTGGCAGCGCGCCGAAGAAGTTGCGCAGCAGATAGACGGCGAACGGCAGACCGTAGCCGGTGTGCGCCAGCCAGATGCCCAGGAAGGTGCCGGTCAGGTGGGTGCTGTTGAATAACCGCAGCACCGGGATGAGTGTCATCTGCAAAGGCACCACCAACAAGCCCACGACCGTGACGAACAGCAGGTTCCGGCCGGGGAAGTCCATCCAGGCGAAGGCGTAGGCGGCGAAGGCGGCCACCATGATCGGGATAACGGTGGCCGGAATGGCGACGAACAGGCTGTTGACGAAGCTGGTCCCCATGTTGTTCGCCGTCAGCACTTGCTGATAGTTCTGCAGCGTGAACTGAAACGGCGTGGTGAACGCCGTCCACCAGCCGGTCGTGGCGACGAGCGCCGCCGGCCGGAACGAACTGACCAGCAGGCCGACTGACGGCACGATCCAGATCAGGCTGATGAGCAGCAACGCTACATGCACCGGCGCTCCGCTCAGGAAACGCGCCAGGCGCTGGGTAAACGTCCCCTCCTTCGCCCGCCGCGCGAGTGCAGTCGTGGTAGTTGCCATGATCCCCTTACCTTATCTCATCTCTTCCTGCTGACGAAACCGTTTGATGTTGAGCAGCATCACCGGGACGATGGCTGCCAGCAGAATTACCGCCACAGCACTGGCCCGGCCGAAGTCCTTCACGGTGTACAGCTCTTTGTACATCCGGTTGGCGATGACCTCGGTGTCGTACGCGCCGTTGGTCATGACGTAGACGATGTCGAATACCTTCAGGGCGAAGATGATCATGGTGGTGGTGACCACGGCGATGGTCGAACCCAAGAGGGGGATGATGATCTGGAAGAAGACCTGGAATTCGTTAGCTCCGTCCACGCGGGCCGCCTCCAGCACCTCGGCCGGCAAGCCCTTCAGCCCGGCCGACAGGATCACCATGCAGAACCCGGCCATCATCCACACACCCACGACGATCAGCGCCGGATTGTTGATCGAACGCTCGATCAACCAGGCCTGCGGCTGTCCGCCGAACGCGGTTACGATGGCGTTGACCGTGCCGGTCTGCGGCGTGCCGGGGGGGCGGAAATCGTACATGAATTTCCAGATCACGCCGGCGGCGACCGCCGAAATCGCCATAGGCAGGAAGATCAGCGACTTGACGGCACTCTCATACCTCACCCGGTCGGCCAGCACCGCGATGATCAGCCCCAGGGTGACGGTGATCAAGGTAAACAGGACGACCCAGTAGAAGTTGTTGCGCAGCGCGATGAGCACATCCCGGCTGGTGAAGGCATAGACGTAGTTGTTGAGGCCGACAAACTGGCTCGAATCGCGGTTCATCAGGCTGAGGATGATGGTATAGATCGTTGGGTATACCAGGAAGACGATCAGGAACAGCAGGCCGGGGCCAAGCCATAGCCAGGGGCGGAGGCGAGGCCGCCGTTTCTCGGGCAGGAGCTGCAAAAAGCGCTCGACCAGGAAGACGTAGCCGACCAGGACGGCCGGCACGCCGACGAGAATGACAATCGCCTGGAGGACACGGTCGGTCATCTTGCCCCCTTGTTACGGCGGTGGCTGGTGGCTGGTGATCGGTAGACCAGCCACCAGCCACCAATCACTTACTTATAAGCGTCCTTCTGGACGTTATCCAGGTTGGCCAGGATGCTATCCAGGTTGCCCGGGTTCTGAACATAATCCAGAATCGCCTTCCAGAAGGCCGTGTTCATGGCATCGGGCATCAGGTCCGAGGCGTCAAAGGCCACGCTCTGGGAGCTGACCAGGGCCTGGGCCGCCTTCTTGGACAACGGGTCGGGGTATGCGTCCAGCGAGACGCGCTTGTTGGGCGAGATCGCCCCGCCGCGTGCCACCCAGATGGCCTGGGCTTCGGGTGTGGTCAGGTACCTGATCAGCGCCGCCGCCTGCGGCGTGTCGTTGAACATGCCGAACAGGTCGCCGGCCACTTCCGCCGAGCCGGTGTACATCGGGTTGATGTCCGGGAACGGGAAAAAGTCGAAGTCGGTGACCGGAGCGACGCCCGGGTTGTTCTTGACGAAGAAGTCGGTGATGAAGCTGGCCTGGTGGTGCAGGTAGCAGCCCGGCGGGTTGGCGAAGAGCTGGTCGCCGCCGTTGCCGAAGTTGAGGGTCAGCTCGCTGGTGGGGC
>CADDZL010000014.1 GCA_902812335.1 Chloroflexota bacterium
CACCCGGACCGACAGCCACGCCCAAACCGCCGCGCTGGCCTGAATCGCTGTCCGCACCTGGCCGCAGCCGGCTGGGCATCCACGTCATCTGGAACAACTCACCCGATATCCTGGAATTCGTCCGCCGGACAAAGCCGGCGGTCGTCAAGGCCGTAGACGATCTCGGCTGGCTGGCCGAGGTCAAGCAGGTCTCACCCAGCACGGTCACAATTGGCCGGCTGAGCCTGTCGTCGCAGACGGTGGAGGGCGACCCGGTGGCCGCCGCCCAAGCCTTCGTCGCCGAGCGGCTGAGCATTTATCTGAACAACCCGGCTGTGGATTACTGGGAGAGCTGGAATGAGCCGGACACCAGCCAGATGACCTGGTATGCCGCTTTCGAAGCCGAACGGGCACGCGTGATGGCGGGTTATGGGCTCAAGGTGGCCGTCGGCAGCTTCGCCGCTGGCACTCCCGAGTGGGACCAGTTCATCGCCTTCCTCCCGGCCATCGCGGCGGCTCAGCAGTATGGCGGGGTCCTCAGCCTGCATGAATACGACGCGCCGACGCTCGACCGCTCGGTTGGCATCCCCCTACCCGGTCACCCTGCCTACCCTGATCGGGGCACGCTGGCACTGCGCTACCGCTGGTGGTATGAGGACATCCTCAAACCGCAAGGGTTGGTCGTGCCCCTGGTCATTTCCGAGGCCGGCATTGACGGTGGCGTGCACAACCGGCCCGGCCCGCCCGAAGCGCGTGGTTGGCGCGACTTCGCCCAATACTGGGAGAAGAACGGCATCGGCGCTGACGCCACTCAGGCCTATATCCAGCAGTTGGCCTGGTATGACAGCCAGGTGCAGCAGGACAGCTATGTGATCGGCTTCACCGTGTACACGGCTGGCCCCTTAAGCGCCGACTGGGAGAGCTTTGATATCACCAGCATCCTGCCCAGGCTGGCATACTACGTTGTGAGCCAGAAATAGTACACCGTTTTGCATTCCCCCCATTCTGAAGTACACTCAAGTCAACCTTCGATAGGAGGATACAACCATGGCCGATGAGATCACTCTCAGCGTCATCAAGGCCGACATCGGCGGCTATGTCGGACACTCGGCTATCCACCCCGCCCTGATAGAACGTGCCCAGGAGCAACTGGATATCGCCCAGCGGCGCGGCACCATCATGGATTTCCATGTGGCCTACTGCGGGGACGACCTTCAGCTCATCATGACCCACCAGGCAGGGGTGGATAGCTCGGCGATCCACGGCCTGGCCTGGCAGGTCTTCGAGTCATGCACCGAGGTGGCTCGCGACCTGAAGCTGTATGGCGCCGGGCAGGACCTGCTGGCCGATGCCTTCTCCGGCAATGTGCGCGGCATGGGCCCTGGTGTGGCCGAGATGGCCTTCCGCGAGCGGACCTCTGAGCCGGTGCTCATTTTCATGGCCGACAAGACCGCGGCCGGCGCCTGGAATATGCCGCTCTATCGCATGTTCGCCGATCCTTTCAACACTGCTGGTCTGGTCATCTCGCCCACCCTGCATGAGGGCTTCCGTTTCGAAGTGCATGACGTCAAGGGCCACAAGCGCATCACCTTCGACGCGCCCGAGGAGATCTACGATCTGCTGGTCTTCATCGGTGCTACGGGCCGCTATGCGATCAAGAACGTCTATAGCAAGTCAACGGGCGAGATCGGTGCGGCTTCATCCACTGAGCGGCTGAGCCTGATCGCCGGCAAGTACGTGGGCAAGGACGACCCGGTGTGCATTGTGCGTAGCCAGGGCATCTTCCCGGCGGTAGGTGAGGTGCTGGAGCCATTCACCATGCCGCATATCGTCGAGGGCTGGATGCGGGGCAGCCATTATGGGCCGCTCATGCCGGTCAGCCTGCGCGACGCTCATCCCAGCCGCTTCGACGGCCCGCCACGGGTGGTTTGCCTGGGCTTCCAGCTCGCCGACGGTCGCTTGATCGGCCCGCGCGACATGTTCGACGATCCGGGCTTCGATGAGGCTCGCCACCTGTGCAACGTCGTCTCCGATCATCTGCGCCGCCATGGCCCGTTTGAGCCGCACCGCCTGCCGGCGGACGAGATGGAGTACACCACCTTGCCTGAGGTGATGCGCAAGCTGGAGGGCCGCTGGGAGACACTGTGACGCTGAGACGTGATGCATGACAGGCGAAATGCTGACAGCATGCATCACGTCTCATGCATCACATTTCGCGATGGACCCACGCCGTGATCTGGCAGCCCTCGACGGCTTGCCACTCGGTTCGTATACCTTGCGCCTGCGGGATGTCGTGCCGCTCAACTGGGTCGAGCAGGCCAAGTTCGACTTGTATCTGGAGGACACCGCTGGCCGGTCCTCGCTCACGCCGGTCTTCAGCGGCCTGTACAGTGCTGGCCGCCCCTCAGCCTATATCGCCGGCTGGATTGATGGGGTCTATTATGACCAGACGCGCTTCCCACCTGGAACCGGAGATGAGGCCCTGGACCTGACGGCGGCTGGACTGGATGGCCCCCTCATGGTCAGCCTGGGCAAGTTGGTCCCGGCCGGCGGGCGGATGTGGCTGGCCTATGAGGTCTTCGCCGGTGAAGGCGAGGTCCACCGGGCCACGCGCCGGGCATTGGCGCTGGGCATCCCGCTGATCGCCACGCCGGCCGGTTACCTGCTCTATCGGGCCGGCTGCTGGTGTGGGTTGCGCGATTGGTACATCCCGGAGGGCTGGCGTGAGGGGCCGCGCAAGCTCCAGGGCAACAAGCCCGTTGACGACGCCCACGCTCGCCGCCGCGCGGTTGAGACAGTCGCCACACTGCGAACTTTCCTCACCTGCCCGCCCGGCGGTGACCCGGATATAGTAACCGCAGCGCGGGCACGGGCCGAGCAGGTCATCGAGGGCCTGCGACCCTGGGCAAGTTGACATTCCGATAAGAGCGGAAGATCCGCTGAGGCGGGAGATGAACTATGCTCCACCTGCAAAACCTCAAACTGTCTGACAGGCTGCATCTGCTCCAGTGGGCATTGCCAGCGGCTATCGCCGGCCTGGCCTTTATCTACCAGTTCGGCCCGGCCCGCTACGTCCACGACCACTTCGGCGCCTGGTCACACTATGCCATCGAGGTCGCCTTCTACGGTACAGTTGGCCCTATTGGTGTGTGGTTCACCCTTCATGTCGTCCGCAGGTGGGTCGAGGAAAAGGAACAGGCCGAGGCCGAGGTCTATCGCCTTAATGCCGAACTGCAGCAGCGCATAGATGAATTGGCCGCCGCCAACCAGCAACTGCAAGAACTCGACCGACTCAAGTCCGAATTCGTCTCACTTGTCTCGCACGAGTTGCGTGCGCCGCTCACCAACATGCGCGGGGCATTGGAGTTGATGCAAGACGGCTGTCCTGCGCTTAACTCGACCTGCAGCCGCATGTTCGCTATCATCAACGAACAGGTCGGCCGCCTGGGACGGATGGTGGAGGATGTGCTCAACGTCTCGCGCATTGAGGCGGGTGGGCTGACGCTGGCGCGCACAGCGGTGGACGCGCTATGGGTTGCCGACCAGGTGGTGGACGCGTTCGCGACGCGCCACAGCCGGCACAGGTTCCGCCGACCGCGCGGAACAGACCCCTTGCGCCTATGGGCCGATGCCGACCGGCTGTATGAGGTCATTGCCAACCTGGTGGACAACGCCGTCAAGTATGCGCCCGAGGACAGCGAGGTGGCGGTGACGGTTGAAGTCCAGGGTAAGGAAGGCATCATCTCGGTGCGCGACGCCGGCCCCGGCATCCCACCTGAGGAGCAAAGCCGCATTTTCGAGAAGTTCCACCGTCTTGACTCCGGCGACTCGAAGGAAACTTACGGCTACGGCCTGGGTCTATACCTCTGCCGCTGTCTGGTCGAGGCCATGGGCGGGCGCATCTGGGTAGAGAGCGAACCCGGTCAGGGGGCGACATTCCGCTTTGCCCTGCCGCTGGCCGAAGCATATCATCCTGAGCGTAGTGAAGGAAATGTCCGATCTCATCCTGGTCATTGACGACGATCAAACGCTCTTGAGCCTGCTTGCCGAGCATCTGGGCAAGGCCGGCTATCGTGCCCTCACTGCCGCCAGCGGCGTCGCCGGCCTGCAAGCTGTCTACGAACACCATCCCGATCTGGTCATCCTGGACGTGATGATGCCGAAGATGGACGGCTGGACGGTGTGCGAGCGCCTGCGGGAGATCTCGGACGTGCCCATTATCATGCTCACGGCCAAAGGTGAGGAGCGCGACCGCCTGCGCGGCTTCCGCCTGGGCGTGGATGACTACGCGGTGAAGCCGTTCAGCTTCGCCGAACTCGTTGCCCGCGTCGGCGCAGTCCTCGCCCGCAGCCGGCGCACCGCCTCCCGGCCACACCCGGCCCCCCTCGTGCGCGGCGAGGTGCCCATTGACCTGAGCGAGCGGCGCGTCACCCGCGCCGGACAACCCGTCCACCTCACCCCTACCGAGTTCCGCCTTCTGGCCGCGTTGGTCGAGCAACCCGGTCACACCCTCTCCCCCGAAACCCTCCTCGCCCGCGTGTGGGGCAACGAATACGACGACGACCTGGAAAACGTCAAACGCTACATCCACTACCTGCGGCAGAAACTCGAACGCGACCCTGACCACCCCCAGCTCATCCTGACCGAACGGGGCTTCGGCTACTACCTGGCCGAGTCATAGCCGATTCAGACCTTCTTTCCCCTTTTTTCGCACCCAATTCGAACCTTGCAGTGCTATGTTAAGGTCAGAGGCTGCGCGTGACAGAGCGACCCGGGGTTTCGGCACTTGACGAACTCCGCCGCGAGCTGGCGGAGAAATCGCGCCAACTGTCCGAACTGGACATGATGCTGGCGGACTATCATGCCGAACGGTCCCGGCTCATCCGCGAACTCCGGCGCTTGCAGGCACAGATCCGCGACGCCGAAGAGCAATTACAGTCGGGTTCGGACCGCGCTCTCAACCCTTGAGGCAGCCGTTCAGGCAGTTACCCAAACCAACCGACACTTGGAGGAACACATGCGAAAGCGATATATCGTGATCTTGTGCGTAGGCCTGGGGCTGATCGTGGCCTGGGCGCTCACCGGTTGCGCCGCACCAGCGCCCACCCCCACCACCGCGCCACCGGCGACAGCGGTGCCGAAGCCGACGGCCATACCTCCCTCGCCCGTACCTCCCACGGTGACGGCTAAGCCGCCAACAGCCACATCCGTGCCAACGCCGAGCATGGCCGAAGTCTATCCCCAGACACCGCCGTCGCTCAGCGCAGGTGCCAAGATCTACGCGGCGAACTGCTTGCCCTGCCATGGTGAGAAGGGTGACGGCAAGGGTTCGGTGGGAGCGACCCTTAACCCGCCACCCGCCAATTTCACGGATAAGGATTTCGCGCGTGGCGATCCGCCTGAGGATTGGTTCCAGAGCATTACAAACGGCCGCCCGGATACGGCCATGCCGGCGTGGAAAGATAAGCTGAGCGAACAGGATCGCTGGAACGTCTTGTTCTATGAGCGCAACTTCGTCACCACCCCCGACAGCATCGCCGCCGGCAAGGACCTGTATGCTAAGAACTGCGCGGCCTGTCACGGCGACAAGGGCGATGGCAAAGGCCCTGCCGGCGCGGCACTCAAGCCGCCCCCGGCCGACTTCACCGACCCGAAAATGATGGCGGCGCACTCCAGCGAGGAGCTGTACACTACGCTTACACTAGGCGAAGAGGATATGCCAGCGTTCCAGAAAAGCCTCAGCGATGATCAGCGCTGGAGTCTGGTGGACTACCTCTGGACCTTCATTTACCAGCCGTAAGAACCAGTCAGCAGTCGTCAGTAGTCA
Organism: Chloroflexota bacterium; assembly: GCA_902812335.1. Lineage (GTDB taxonomy): Bacteria > Chloroflexota > Anaerolineae > DSLN01 > DSLN01 > DSLN01. The sequence goes on from CADDZL010000014.1 coordinate 5,807, forward strand.
GTCGTCAGATATGTTTGTACTGATGACTGACTACTGACTACTGACCACTGCATTATGCGCCTACTCGTCATCGTTCTGCTCGGAATTGTGCTCATCGCCGGCGCGGTTTATCTGAGCACCAATCTGGCCAAGGCAGCCCCAGCCCAGCCGATCGCCTTCAGCCATCGCCTGCACGCCCAGGCCGGCGTGCAGTGCCTGTTCTGCCATTCCAGTGCCATGCGCTCAGATGTCGCCGGTATCCCGTCGGTGCAGAAGTGCATGGGGTGCCACCAGATCATCGCTGCCGACCGCCAGTCCGTCCAGCTTCTGGCCGGTTACTGGCAGCGACAAGAGCCCATCCCCTGGCAGCCGGTCAACACTATGGCTGACTTCGTGTACTTCAGCCATCAACCGCACCTGGGCGCCGGCATCAGTTGTGAGACCTGTCATGGCAACGTCGCAGAGATGACTGTGACAGCCCGTGTCACGAATATGGATATGGGCTGGTGCCTGAACTGCCACTTGAAGCAGCCTCAGGAGAAAGTGGCCCGCTTGTCTGATTGTTTGCTCTGCCACAAATGAATGAGGGACGCAGGACGGCAGCCATCCCCCTGTCATCCTGCGCTGTCAACGGTTGAAAGCGGATAGCAGCAGATGAAGGAACTTTCACGGCGGGATTTTCTCAAAATCGCCGCTGCCGCTGCCGGGGCCGGAGTGCTCACCGGCATGGCCCCAGCCGTGCGGCGGGTAGCCTTAGAGCCCTACGTCCGCCCACCGGAGGAAGAGCTGCCGGGGCGAGCGACCTGGTATGCCAGCACCTGCCGCCAATGCCCGGCCGGCTGTGGCATCATCGTCCGCGTGATCAACGGGCGCGCCCGCAAGATCGAGGGCAATCCGGCCCATCCGCTCAATCGGGGCAAGTTGTGCGCCCGCGGGCAGGCCGGGTTGCAGGTGCTGTACAACCCCGACCGGCTGAAGAACGCGGTCCGGCAGGTCGGCGGCCGTGGCTCGCGTCAGTTCCAGCCGATCCAGTGGAACGAGGCTCTTGACCAACTGATCTCAGCTCTCAACGGCCTGACCGATCGCAGCCGCGTCGCTTTTCTCGGCGGACTGGTGCCCGACCACCTGGCCGTCCTGGTCAGCGACTTCCTCCAGGCGCTGGGCGCACCGCCGCCCGTGCTCTTCGACTTGCACACCGCGCTCGAAGGCCGGGCAGAGACGGCCGACCTGGCCCGCCGTTGGTTCGGCTGGTCTCAACTGCCGCTGTACGACATCGCCCAGGCACAGGTGATCTTCTCCTTCGGCGCGAACTTCCTCGAAACCTGGATGTCGCCCGTGTCCCAGAGCCGCGATTATGGCACCATGCGCCAGGGACAGTTGGGAGGCCGTGGCTTCCTGGCCCAGTTCGAGCCCCGCCTGTCGGCAACGGCAGCCTCAGCCGACGAATGGATCCCGGTGCAGCCGGGCACGGAGGGGCTGATCGCACTGGGCCTGGGGCGGATCATTGTCGAGGATAACCTGGGCCGGGTCGGAAGCCATCGCGAACACGCCTATCTCTATCAGAATCTGAACGTGGGCGACATCGCCCAGGCGAGCGGCGTGTCGGCCGAGACGCTGTCCAGGCTGGCGAACATCTTCGCCAATGCCGACCGTTCAGTAGCCATCCCCGGTGGAACCCTGGTGGGCCTCAGCAACGGCCCGCAGGCGATGGACGCGGTCCTGGCCCTCAATGTGATCATGCGTCGGCTGGGCCGTGAGGGCGGGGTGTTCCTGCCCCAGGACGTTCCCGCCAGGCAGTTCACACGAACGGCAACAGCCTCTTCGTTTGCTCAGGTCGAAAGCCTGATCGAGCGCATGCAGGCCGGCCAGGTAGAGATTCTGTTTATCCACAGCACCAATCCGGTCTACGAACTCCCCGGCTGGACCGGCTTCGTCCAGGCACTGGGCAAAGTGCCTTTGGTGGTCTCTTTCAGTTCCTTCATAGACGAGACGGCCATCTGGGCCGATCTGGTGCTGCCCGACCATACATATCTGGAAGGCTGGGGCTACCAGGTGGTCTCGCCCGGCGCCGACCGACCGGCCGTCAGCGCACAACAACCCGTCGTCCGCCCGCTTTACGACACACGCGCCACGGCGGATGTCGTGCTGGCATTGGCTGCCCGCCTGGGTGGAGCCGTCGCGCAAGCCCTGCCGTGGCCGGATGAGGTTGCCTTCCTGGAACAGGCCAGCGGGCAGTTACTTGGCTCCAGCGTGGGGGTCTACGACGCCCGCACTCCGGCCGGTTTCTGGAGCCGGTGGCGGCAGCAAGGCGGATGGTGGACGGAGAAGCCCATTCGCCGTGAGCCGGAGGCCTCCGGCATGCCGACAGAGCCGCTGCAGGTCCCACCAGCGGCCTTCGTTGGCGACACTCAGCAGTATCCCTTCCACCTGATGCCCTATCCCTCGCTGGCACTGACCGATGGGCGTGGCGCAAACCTGCCCTGGCTGCAGGAGATGCCCGACCCCATGACTACTGCCCGCTGGAACACCTGGGTGGAATTGAACCCGGCCACCGCCCGCTCACTGGGCGTAACCGACAACGATGTGGTACGGGTGATCTCACCCTATGGCGAACTGGAAGCACCACTGGTCGTTTATCCTGGCATCCGGCCCGATGTGGTCGCCATACCGGTGGGCCAGGGACACAGTGACTACGGTCGGTTTGCCGCCAGGCGGGGGAGCAGCCCGCTGGCGCTGGTGGCTCCGCCCTCTAACCACACCGTAAACGGTGGGTCTTTGCTCTGGGGCGCTACCCGCGTGCGCGTCGAACCGACCGGCCGGAAGCAAGACCTGGCACGATTGGAGAGTCTGGATGGCGCAGGACGCGAAACACTCCGCTGAGGGGGCAGCACCCCGCTGGGCGCTGGTGGTGGACCTCGACCGATGTACCGGCTGCCAGGCATGTGTGATCGCCTGCCACGCCGAGAACAACATCCCGGTCGTGGGCGAGAAGCAGGCGGCCTACGGGCGTTGGATGCATTGGATCATCATTCAGCGCTACTGGGAGGGCGAATACCCCAATGTGAAGGCACGCTTTATGCCGGTAATGTGCCAGCAGTGCGCCGAGGCCCCGTGCGAGCCGGTCTGCCCCGTCTTCGCTACCTACCATAACCCGGAAGGGCTGAACGCCCAGGTCTACAACCGCTGCATCGGGACGCGCTTCTGCGGCAACGCCTGCCCTTACAAGGCCCGCACCTTCAACTGGTTCGAACCGGAGTTTCCGGCACCGCTGACCGAGCAGCTCAATCCGGACGTAACCGTCCGCTCACGCGGTATCATGGAGAAGTGCACCTTCTGCATCCAGCGCATCCGCCGGGCCGAGATCGACGCCCAGGCCGAGGGGCGCCAGCCAGCCGATGGGGAGATCCAGCCGGCCTGCGTCCAGACCTGCCCGACGTCGGCGCTGGTCTTCGGCAATCTGAATGACCCCGACAGCCGGGCCAGCCAGTTGGCGCGTAGCCATCGCTCCTTCCGGCTGCTGGAACAGTTGGGCACCAACCCGGCGGTGATCTACCTCAAGGGAGGCGAGACGAATGTCTGAAGGGCAACCGCCCGAATATGGTGAGCGGCTGTTGCTGGCCGAGCGCAAGGACTGGGAGATCAACCAGGCAGTGCTCCAACCGATGATTCAGACCGGGCGCGGGTTCTGGGTGCTGGTGATCATCCTGGGTGCGGTGGTCGCCTGGGGGCTGTATGCCTGGGGGTACCTCGTCTATTGGGGCATTGGCACCACCGGCAAAAACCGGCCGGTCTATTGGACGCTCTTCATTACCACCTTCGTCTTCTGGGTGGGCATCAGCCATGCCGGAACGATGATCTCAGCCGTGCTGCGCCTGCTCAAAGCCGACTGGCGCCGGCCCATCACCCGCGGCGCCGAGGCCATGACCGCCTTCGCTCTGATGATGGCCGGGCTATACCCGCTGATCCATCTTGGACGGGTGTGGAAGTTCTACTGGATGATCCCCTACCCCAACAACCGCTTCATGTGGCCCAACTTCCAGTCGCCACTCATGTGGGACCTGGTCGCCATCTTCACCTACCTGGTCGGCTCGACCCTATATCTGTACCTGGCGCTGATCCCCGACATGGCTATGGCGCGCGACCACACCGACGGCTGGCGCTACAAGCTGTACCGGGCGCTGGCACTCGGCTGGCGCGGCACTGAGGGCGAGTGGCACAAGCTCCATCGCGCGCTGGGCATCTTCTCGGTCGCCATCATCCCGATCTTCCTCTCTGTCCACTCGATTGTATCTTGGGACTTCGCGGTGACGGTTCAGCCGCGCTGGCACAGCACCATCTTTGCGCCCTACTTTGTCATCGGCGCCATCTACTCCGGCTTATCGGCGCTGGCCAGCATCCTGGTGCTGGTGCGCCGGGGGATGCGCTTGCAGGAGTTCCTGCGCGCCGAGCATTTCGACGCCCTGGGCAAACTGGTGATGATCGCCGGCATGGCCTGGACCTACTTCTGGTTTGCCGGCTTCCTGGTCGAGTGGTACGGCAACGAGCCGGTCACGCGCGAACTCATCCACCAGGAGGTCGCCGGCCATCTGGCACCGCTTTTCTACCTGCAAATGGGCGCCAACCTGATCCCGATAGCGCTATTGGCTTTCAGGAAGGTGCGCACCACGCCAGTGCTGCTATTGGCGGCCACACTCCTGGTCAACGTCGGCATGTACACCGAGCGCGCCCTCATCGTCATCGGCAGCTTGCAGCGCAACGACATCCCCTTCAATTGGGGAACGTATCGCCCGACCTGGGTAGAGGTGAGCATCGTCGCCATGACCTTCGCCGGCTTCGCTCTGCTCTACACCCTGTTCTCGCGCATCGTCCCCTATGTGCCGGTGTGGGAAATCAAGGAAGGTCGTCTGCGCTACACCCTGCGCCGCATCGGGCGACTGCTCGTGCCGACGGCCGCAGAGATCGAGTAGCCTATGAGCGACACGCTGACCCTGATGGCCCTCTTTCACGAGGGCACCCAGACGGCCGAGGCGATTGACGAGTTGCACAGGCTCGGCATCCCGGACGACCGTATGATCGTCATGACCGGTGTGCCCTACCCAGAGCGAGCGTTGGGGCGGCACACCGAATGGCTGCGGCTGCCGCAGATCGTGCTCGTCGGCGCGCTGGGTGGGATGGTCTTTGGCTTGTTCCTGGCTGTCATCACGCCTCATCTCTATCGCCTGGACGTTGGGGGGCACCCTATCGTCGGCTTTGCGCCGGCGGCCGTGATCGTCTTCGTCTTCACCATGTTGGCCACGATCGTCTCCACATTCCTGGGGGTGCTGTGGGAGATGAACTTCCCGGAATTTGGCCCTAAGTATTATCACAATCTGGTGACCGACGGTCATCTGGCCGTGCTGCTGGAATTCCCGCCGGCATTGGAAGACCAGGTGCGCCAGGTTCTCGATGCCCATGGTGCGCACCATGTCCATCACCCGGAGAAACAGCCGCTGTGAGTACACGCACGCGTCGTGGCCTGATCATTATTGCGCTGCTGCTCGCGCCCTTCATTATCGGCCTGTTGCTGACGTATCAGCTCGTCCGCATCCCCTTCCCCACCAACATGGCGGAGTCCCCGGCAGTAGGCTACCAGGCGGGGCCGCGCATTAGCCCGCCAGAAGGCGCTGTGCCCATCCAGGGAGAAGCCGTTATCCCGGAGGAGGTGCCTGTCAACCCGGTCCCGGCCGACGCAACTTCGCTGCAACGGGGTGAAATCCTATACCGCATTCACTGCGCCCTCTGCCACGGCGAGACCGGGCATGGCGATGGCCCGCTGGCCCGTTACTTCACCCGGCCACCGGCGAACCTGGCCGGCTCACAGGCGACTGCTGAGTTTGACGCCCTGGCATACCTGGCCATCCTCCAGGGCTTCGGCCAAATGCCGCCGCTGGCCGAGAATTTGACCGTCCGCGAGCGCTGGGACGTGATTAACTACACCCGCACCTTGCCCAAGAACGGTGGTCAGTAAACCTCTCCCCCTTCCCTCACCAGGGGAAGGGAGAACGGGGAGAGGTCAATAGCCACTGCTTTAGGAGACAGTAGCATGACGACTCGACGTTTGATCACCCCTTCACCGGCCACTGCTTTGTTGGGTCTGTTGGCCCTCGGCCTGTCCGCCGTCATCTTAGAAGCATGCGCCGCGCCGACCGGGTTGCCGGCCGGCCCGACTCCTATCCCCACCCTGGTACCGGTGAGGGAGGCCCTGGCTCCCATACAACCGACCTCATCGCCTGTCTATACCATCGTGAGTTACCCGGCGCGCTTGCCCTCGGCGTCGCGGGGACAGACGATTTACGTTGCCAACTGCGCCAGATGCCACGGTGAGGACGGCAGCGGCGCTATGCCGGCTGCCCGCAATTTCCGCGACCTGGACTACATGCGCGGCGAGACGCCGGCTTACTTCTACACTGCAGTGACCGAGGGGCGTGGGGAAATGCCGGCCTTCAAGGACACGCTCAGTTCAGACGAACGCTGGGATGTAGTGTTCTACGTCTGGCGCTTATCCACCTCGACGCAGACCCTGGCAACGGGCGAGCAGGTGTTTAAGAAGAACTGCGCTGCCTGCCACGGCGAGGACGGCTCCGGCAAGCTGTTAGGCTCGGCCGACTTTACCAACCAGCGGCAAATGGACCAACTGGCCCCGCGCGATCTATACCTGACCGTCACCCAGGGCAGGGGCTCGATGCCCTCCTGGCAGTCGCGCCTGAGCCAGGACGAACGCTGGGCGGTGATTGATTACCTGCGCACCTTCACCTACGATCCGGCCCTGACGCAGGCGGGCGCTACCGCTGCCCCCGCGGGCACGTCCTCAGCAGCGCCCCCTACGGGGACGCCCTCCAGCCAGCCAACGCAGGCGGCCGGCTGCTCCACCAGCCAGACCAACCCCTTTGCCTGGAATGACGCTGCCGCGATCAAGGCGGGCCAGACCCTGTTCCAAGCGCAATGCGCCGCCTGTCACGGCCAGGACGCCAAGGGCCTTCTGGCGGACACGCCCGATTTCACCTCAGCCCAGGTGAGTGCCGACCTGAAAGCCAACCCCGGCCGCTATTTCTGCTCGGTCACCGAGGGTAAGAGCATCATGCCGCCCTTTGGCCAGTCGCTGTCGCCCGAAGAGCGATGGCAGGTGCTCACCTACCTGGGGTCGCTTGGGCCGTAGCCGCGCCCGGCGCCCCTCTTGATCCCAGCCATCATTGGCGAGAGGTGACAGGCTCTCTTCACGTCACGACGCGCGTAAGGGGGAAGAGGAATGTGACGTGGCGGGGGTAACCTATCCCTGATCGATTCTTTCAAGAGCGCGATAGAGGATCAAGTACATGGCGTGCGACCAAAGCAGAGGGTTGGCCACCGGCCCCCAACGGGCTTCCCACTCGGCGTGGCGGTCGGGAGCCAGGAGATGGGTAGACACCTGTTCGGGGAGCTGGCCTTGCGCATCGGCCTGGGCTTCGACCCACCTCAGGGTAGCCCCGGCCTTTTCCCGTTCGCCCACATGGGTGTAATACCACCCCAGCCAGGCTGTCAGCAGCACCCATTCGCCACCGCCATAGTAAGTATCGGCCGCATAGCGGTGCAGGCCACCCCCTCGGCGCAGGCGAGCCTCAAGCTGCGCCACGGTGGCGCGCATGAGCGGATCATACGGCTCGACCACTTTATAAGGGATGGCAAGGCCCACCAGGCTGGCATCCACTTCGCGCGAGCCGACGAACTTGACGTAGTGCCCATCCACCACTGACTGCGTATGGAGGAAGCGGCTAATCTCTGCCAGCGTGGCGCGATGCTCGGCTCCCTCCATCAGCGCATGGGCCTGTAGGCCGCCGTAGATGGCCGCCAGGGTATAGGTGTGAATCCGGTCGGGAAATTCCTCCCAACAGTCGTAACACGGGCGCGGCCATAGGGCCGTGAGATAATCAGCGACCAACTTCGCCGCGCGCAACCATGTATCCGGCAAATGTGCCCCGCTCAACCGCCAGTGCTCACCTAAGGCCCAAAGCCACGTCCCAAACCCGTCCAGTTGGAAATTGGGCCAATCTGCTTCAGCAGCCTCAGTCCCGTCGAGCGAATAGCGTGTATGGAGAATATCCGCCGCATGCAGCGGCTCGCCGCGATCAGCCTTAGCCACCACCCGCCGGACAATGTCCGCGCGCGCATTCACAATGGCCGCGGCCCAGCTATGGAAACGCGCAGCGCTGGCGTGCTCGCCGACACGGTCCATCGCATAGGCGATGAACGCCCCATCGCGGAACCAGCAGTAACGATATGTCGCGAAGTTGGGGCTGGCCAGATAGGCGCCGCTGGCACTCTGGTTCTGCAAGATGATCTCGATACTGCGCTGGAAAAGATCGGCCATCAGAGCCTGCCCTGGAGGAAGTAAAGGAGCTTATTCTGCCCACTCGATGACGAGTAGATCCCAGTATTTCAGAAATGGGATCTGTAGCGTGATGATCTCGCCGTCCACTCCCCTGCCGCGCCTGAAGGAGATAGGGTGCGGCGACGGGTCATAACCGTCCGGTGTCGCCAGCCAGATACGGCGGACCATTCGATCCACGCCGATGTGGACTGCGGCTGGTCCTAAAGCAATCGGCGGCGATTCCAGGCGGCGAGCCCATTCCGGCGCCTCCAGGCCGAGTAAGTTGACCAGGCTGATCGCGGTGAGACCTTCCCCCTCGCGCACAATCGCCCATACCTGATTGCCTGCCCACCGGCCACCCTCCGGCTTAAGCCAGGCAGTGGAGATGCCCTCAATGCCGATGTATCGCAGATCGTTCCGCGCCGGGTTGCGCGTGTGTGGGCCGATGGCCTCCTGATAGCGGACGGCGAAGTCGTAATAGCGGCGCACCGCTTCGGCCAACGTCGGGGACATGGTCCCATACCTGGGGAAGTAGGCATCGGCCAGCATCCCATTGTGCTCGCCTAATTCGATATGCGCACCGCCACTGGCGAAGACCACCGCATCCATCAGGCGCACATTGTGCTCCAGCGAGGGGTCAATGTAAGCGGCCAACACGACCGGCTTGCCGCCCCCCAAGGCCTGGGCCGCCACAATCAGCCGGTGCAGGTCGTCGAAGCCGGTGTGCGGCGGCCAGACCTCGATGTACACCAGGTCCTGCGCCGCCGGGGCGACAAGCTTGACCGGCCAGTTGTTGACCGCATTGAATACCACTGCCGCCTCGGGGCGCAGGGAATCCACCCGTGTGCGGGTGGCATTAATGAATTCGGCCAGGGCACCGTCCAGGGGGAACTCCAGACCACTAGCGTCATAGCCGACCTTAGGATCGCCATATTGGTCGAGATGGATGCCATCAAAGGCAGTCTGCCGCAGCACCTGTTCGAACTGATCGAGCAGGTGGCGTGTCCAGGGCGAGCCGGGACGCGGGTCCATGATCACCAGGAAGTCATCGCCAAAGAAGACCGGTTGTCCGTCCTGGCGTCGCAGGGCCCAATCCGGGTGTTCCCGGTAGAAAGCAACTGAAGCGCCATATACCGCCGTATAGGGCATAGCCGCGATGCCATGCGCGTGCGCGGCGGCAATCAGGGTCTCCACACTCGCCCGCGAGAGTTCGCGACCGAGCAGGTCACGGTACGGCTCCTGGTCCGTCAGAAACTGCTCATGCCGGTACATCCAATCGTAGAACTGCAACCCATTGATGTGGTAGCGGGTCAAATCGTCCATCGTCTCAGCCGCATCCGAGCGCCCCGGTGAGAAATCTGTCAAGAAGCCATAGCGCGGCATCTGGGTCCAACGGTCAAGCACGTCAAAGGCCGTCGAGGCGGCCGCCAGTGGTACGCCGTTTTCGCTCTCCAGCCGCAGGTCGATCCCGTAACCGCGCGGTGAGGCAAGCGGCGGACTCCAGGTCAATGCGATAGGCTGCTCGCCGCCGGTTAGAGTAACGGCTTGCTGAACCTGGCCAATAGGGTCGGCCAGATGGCGGATCACGGCAGACAGGCGGGCGGGAACGGCCCCTGAGCGCAGTGGAGCATCTGGCTGGCTGTTGATCCACACGGTTAACTGGACGGGTTCGCCCGGTCGGTAGAACGCTCTGTTTAACCGGATGTTAAGCCATTGAGCCGATTGAGCCATATTACCCTTTCAGCGCCCCGCTGGTGAGGCCTCTGACGAAATAACGTTGCAGCGTGACAAAGACGGCCAGGATAGGCGCAATGGCGATGAGCGACGCAGCGAAGACCAGGCCCCATTGCGTCAGGTGCTCACCCTGAAAGGTGGCGATGGCCACCGGCAGCGTGCGTTTGAGCGGTTCGTCAATAGCGGTGAGCGCCCAAGTAAATTCGTCCCACGAAAACAGAAACGTGAAGATCGCCACCGTCGCCAGCGCGGGCGTGGTCAAGGGGAGCGCAATGCGAAAGAAGATAGTGAAGTAACCGCCCCCATCTATCAACACGGCCTCTTCCAGTTCGCGCGGCAGTTGCTCGAAAAAACCGCGCAGCAGAAAGGTATTAAGCGGAATGCTCGTAGCCACATACACGAGGACCAGGCCCGTCAGACTATTCCGCAGCCCCAGCGCTTTCGCCAACATGAACTGGGGAATGATCAGCGTCAGGCTGGGGATCATCAGGGTCAGCAGAATGGCATAGAAGAAGATATTCTTGCCGGCGAACTGGAAACGAGCAAAGGCGTAGGCAAGCATGGCGGAGATGAGCACCGACAGCAAGGTGGTGGTGACCGCGACCGTCAGGCTGTTGCCAAAGAAGAGCGAGAAGTGATTCGACTGCCAGGCATCCACAAAGTTCTGCAGCGTGGGCTCGCGGGGAATGAGCATAGGCGGCACTTCAAGCACGTAAACCTGCCCCTTGAACGCGGTCGAAACCATGTAGAGGAAGGGCACGATCATCACAACTACGCCACCGGTTAACAGCGCGTAGAGCAGCAGGGTAGTTGGGCGTAAGCGTCGGCGTTGCATGGTCGGTTACAGCTCCTCCGGTCGTCGTAGGAATTTGATCTGCAAAAAGCTGATGACAAAGATGATCAGTGCCAGCAGATAGGAAACCGCCGCACCGTAGCCGAATTCCAGGAAATTGAAGGCCTCGTTATACATATACGAGAGCATCGTTTCAGTGCGATGCAACGGATTGCCGCCGGTCATGAGATAGACTGAGATGAAAACGTTGAATCCGCCGATAATCAGCATCACCAGAACAAACACAATCGTCGGCCGGATCAGCGGCAAGGTGATGCGGAAGAAGCGCTGGCGGGCGCTGGCCCCATCGATCGCGGCCGCCTCGTGCAGTTCATAAGGGATCCCCTGAAGGGCGGCAAGAAAGATGATCATGGACCAACCGAGCCCTTTCCAAATACCAAGTGCCATGATCGCTGCGAGCGCGGAGCCCGGCTCACGCAGCCACGTGATCGGTTCCGAGATCACATGTACGACATGCATCAAGAGGTAGTTAATGATGCCCGCTTCGCTCGAATCGAACAGATACTTGAAGAGCAGGGAGACCACCACCCACGAAGTGATCACCGGCAGATAGTACAGCGCGCGATAGATCACACGCCCGCGGGTGATGGCATCAAGCAGCACCGCCACCAACATGGCGAGGATCATCTGCCCGGGCACGGTGACGACCGTGTACAAAACCGTGTTGCGCAGCGCAATCCAGAAGACCTGGTCTTGAAAGGCACGCAGGTAATTGCCCAGTCCCACAAACGGGCTGACAGCACCCGGCATGATTTTCCAATCGTACAGACTGATGCGGAAGGCCTGAACGAGCGGATAGATCATAAACGTCGCGAAGAAAAGCAGACCCGGCAGGATAAAAAGATAGGGCGTGAGGAAGAAGCGACGCGTGTGCATCATTGGCCTGGTCCTCGGAGAGGGCGGCCGATCCGGCACTACCGCCCTCTCCTATTTTAGCACGGTCAGCGCCTACTTCAACAGCGGATCGATCTGGGCCGCGGCGTCATCAAGTGCGGCTTGTGGGGTCTTCTCACCGCGCAAGATGATCTGGCCGGTATCGGTCAAGATGGATTCGATCTTGGGCCAGTTGGGATGTGGCAAACGGGCCCGCGCGGTCTTGAGCTGATCGAAGAAGATCTGGAAGTACGGATGCCCCTTTACGGCTTGATCGGCAACATCACCGCGCACCGGCATCTGGCCGGCCTCCGCCATCGCCACCTGCGCCTCAGGCGAGAGCATAAAGCGGATGAATTCGGCCGCGGCCTCCTTGTTCTTGGATTGCTGGAACACGGTGATGTCCTCGCCGCCCACAACCGAGATCGAGCCGCCTTTGCCCGCCGGCAGCAGCGCAAAGTTCAGGGCTTTGTTGGGATATTGCGAGGAGAAGAGCGGTGGCATCCACGGGCCATCGAGCATATCGGCCAGTTGATCTTTGGCGAACCCGCCGTAGGTGTCCAGCCCGCCACCGAGAATGCTCTTATCCAGATAGCCCTTGTCAAGCATATCCTTCATGAACTGGTAGGCAGCCACGGTGTCCGGCCCGTTGATGTAGCCGGTCGCCTTGGTGATTTGCGGGTCGGTGATGTCACCGCCGAAGGACCAGATCCAGGGCATGACAGCCCAGCCGTAGGTGCCGCCGTCAGCGAAGCACGGCGCATTCGTCGCGGCTTTGATCCTGGCACAGTCGGCCAGAAACTCGTCAATGGTCTTGGGGGCATCGGTCAGGCCAGCTTTGGCGTACATATCCTTGTTCCAGACCAGAACGCGTGTATTCGTGTCGAGCGGCAGGCCATAGTAATGACCCTGCCAGGCGTTCGTCGCCAGCGGGCCGGGAAACACCTTTGACTTGAAATCGTTGAAGTCGCTCATCACGGTGTCGAGCGTCGCCAGCGCGCCTAATTGGGCGAACTCCGGTATCCAGATGATGTCGAGGCGGGCGACATCCGGCGCGGTGCCGCCGGCGATCGCAGTCAACAGTTTCTGGTGAAAGTTGTCATAGGGGACTGCCTGATCCTGCACCTTGATGTCTGGATGGGCCTTCTGGAAGGCAGGGATCACGGTGCCTTCGAGTTGCTTCGTCTCGACGGGGTTGTAGCTATGCCAGAAGGTAATCGTTGTGATCTGTGCGGTCGTCGGTGCCGGAGTGACCGTCACCGGGACGGGCTGCGGGACGACGACTGTCTGCTTCTCGGGGACGACGACCGTCTGTATAGCCGGGGAAGCCGGAGGCGGTGCCGTGACCGGCGCAGGTGAGCAGGCGGTCAGAATGAGCACCGCGATAGCCGCGATGCTGAACAAGGTTGCGAAACGTCGAGATGGCATGGTTCTCCTCCTGAGTAAAGTTTCTATCGCCACACAAGTGAGACAGGAACCGTTTTGTAATCGGATATCCGACCACCTCCTTCACCCCGACTTCGTTCAGTCAGTGAACGAAGCGTGGCCAAAAAAAGAGCCGTCATGCGGGCACCTTGAGCGACTCCCGCTGCACCGGCGGCTTAAACAGTTCCCCCAGCACCACGCAGGCCGCGCCCCGCGCCCACGTTTCGTCGCCGGAGGGCTCAACCACGATCTTTAACCGATCCGCCAGGCTATTGAAAGCATAGGCGCGAACCGCCTCGCGCATCGGGCCGAAGCGCCACTCGCCAGCGCAGACACCCTCACCACCCACAATGATCAACTCAGGGTTGAGGATATTGACCAGCGCCGCGATGCCGATCCCCAGCCAGCGGCCGGCGTCGGCCAGCAGCCGCTGCGCCAGGCCATCGCCCGCTTCGGCTGCGGCCAGAACTGCCTCCAGCGTCAACGGCTCGACCTGAGCCAGCGCCGTCGGCTCCCCCCGGCCGATAGCCGCCCTGGCCTCCCGCACGATCGCCGGATCCGAGGCCAGTGCCTCCAGACAGCCGCGCTTGCCGCAATCGCAGAGCGGGCCGCCCTGCTGGAGGGTGATGTGCCCGACTTCCCCGGCTCCACCCAGAGTGCCCCGGTAAAACTGGCCATTGGCAACGATCCCCGCGCCAACGCCCCGACCCACCGTGACCACGACGAAGTGGTCCACCCCGTGGCCGTAGCCGAACCACTGCTCTGCGATGGTGAGGGTATTGACGTCGTTCTCCAGGTAGACAGGCAACCCGAAGTGAGCGGCAATGGGTTCGGCGATGGGCACGTCCCGCCAGCCGAAGAAGGGGGAGTAACGGCAAATCCCAGCCTCGCCGTCTACCAGCCCGGCCAGGCCTACGCCGATGCCGAGCAGCCGCCGGCGCTCGACCTGGGACTCTGCAATAGTCTGCTCGATGGCCTGGATCATGACCGGCAGGATGGCCTCGGGGTTCACCGGTTGGCCCGCACTATGGACAGTGGTCAACGGGGTGATCCGATGATGCAGAACCTGGGCGTCGAGGTCGGTGAGGGCGCTAATGACGGCCTGCTCCATGAGCTTAATGCCGACAACAAAACCGGCCCTGTGATTGAGGCGCAACAGGACCGGGCGGCGGCCGCCGGTGGATTCGCCTTCGGCCATCTCATGCACCAGGCCACTAGCGATGAATTCGGCGGTGATACCTGAGACCGTGGCCGGGCTCAGCCCCGAAAGGCGGGCGATCTCCGTCCGCGAGATCGGGCCCCGGCTCTTGATCAGGTTCAGGGCCAGGTTGCGATTGATCTCTTTGATCAGGTCGCGGTTGCCTTTGCGCAGGTGAGCCACAGCGACAGCCAGCCTACTTCATTCGGTGAATAAACTTAGTTTATCACGATTTTCCGGGTTTGTCAAGGGGCAATCCTGGAGTAGGGCCACTCAACACTTGCGCGCCTTAGGCAAGCGCACTAAAGTTGATGCGCCATTCTCTGTAGGTATTCAACAAGTCAAGAGCCCGGCCACCCTGAGCGACCGGGCTCCCAACGCGCCTGCATATCACCAACGCTCAACCTTAGTGGCGCAACCTGTTCTCAGCACTCCGTAAACCCGCAGGTATAGCACTTGCGGCAGCCTTCCTCGTTCACCAGGCTGGCCTCGCCGCACTCCGGGCACAGGTCGCCGATCTTGAAGGCGAGCTGAACCGGCTCCGGCTCCACCTGGCCTACCTCCGACGCCGCCTGACCTTCGCCCTCCCGGTCGCTCAGGTAATCGGCCAGCGCCTGGGCCACGCCGTCGGGCAGCGAGCGCACACGCTGCGGGCCGAAGCCCGTCGGCCGCCCACCACCTATACCAGCAAGCTGGTCTATCACCTGGCGCAACCGCGTCAGCGCCGGCATGGGCGAGGGCAGGCGCAATACGAGCGAGATCAGCCGGCCCAGCGCCTCGGCCACCGCCGCCGTGTCCGAACCGGCCTTGCCCACGTTCATGAAGAGTTCGAATGGCTGGCCGCCGCCGTTCTCGTTGATGGTGATGAAGGCCGTGCCCAGGGGCGTCTGCACACGATAGGTGCGGCCTGGCAGCCAGCGGGGGCGCGGCTTCATGACCACCGGCAGAGCTTCCGCCGGCGGCGCCGGGACCGGTGCCGGGGCCGGTGCCACGACCTTCTTCTCCTTCGTCTCCCGCGTCTCCAGCACGACCTTCTCGCGTGAGCCGGTCACGTACACCGTCAACCCCTTGCAGCCCAGCTTCCAGGCCAGGAAGTAAGCGTCGGCAACATCTCTTTCAGTGGCATTGGCCGGAAAATTCGCTGTTTTGCTTATCGAGTTATCGACAAACGCCTGGAGCGCCGCCTGCATGCGCACGTGCTCCTCGGCAGTGATGTCCTGCGAGACAACGAAAGTGTGGCGGATGTGGGCCGGAACCTCGTCAATGTGCTGGCAGGTGCCTTTGACCAGGATCTCATCTACAATGCGCTTGCGTGCCGGTTCGTCCAACCCGGCCTTGATGAGCGCTTGCTCGAACAGCGGGCTGGTATAAGTCAGCTCCAGGTCGCGGCCCTGGTCGTTGACATGGCGGATGTAGGCCAGGGCAAAAACCGGCTCGCAGCCATACGCCTCGCAGCCGGCGACGGTGGCGAGGGTCCCGGTCGGTGCGATAGTAGTCTGAGCGGCATTGCGGATGCCGTGCTGCTTGATGCCCGCGACGATCTCATCCCAGTCGAGCGGCGGCCGGCCGAAATCATGGCTATAGGGCGTGAGCGGTTTGGGCGGCGTCCACTTCAGATTCTCCGGGTCGTAGATGCTGCCCTTGATCGCCAGGAAGGGACCACGCTCGCGCGCCAGTTCGATGGAAGTCTTCATGCAGTGATAGCGCACGAACTCCATGACCTGAGCAGCGAACTCCTGCCCTTCCTCACTGCCATAGCGGATGCCCATGTGATACATCAGGTCGCCCAGGCCCATGATGCCCAGGCCGATGCGCCGCGCCCGAAGGGCCGCCTCTTTGAGTTGTGGCACAGCCGGCACATACTGGTTGGCGCTGACGACGTTGTCCAGAAAGCGGGTCGAGAGTTCGGTCGTCTCGCGCAGCTTCTCCCAGTCCACCCTGCCCTCGGGCGTAACGTGTTGTGCGAGATTGATCGAACCCAGGCAGCAATTCTCGTATGGCCCTAACCATTGCTCGCCACAGTTATGGACAACTATGCCGTTTGCCACAAAGGAGTGTGTGTCCGGCTGATGTAAGTCGTAGACCAGTTCTCGGCCATCCGGTTCAATAGCCTGCACGGTTGCCACAAACGGCTCACCATAAGGGCCGTGCTGCATGCGGCTTAGGTAGTCCACGAGTTTACTCTGCTTGGTTTCGGTCAAGAAACCGATATCATTCGCGAACCGAATCAGACTCATCCTGGTGATAAGCAATTCGTGCTGGGGTTTGTGGAGGTACTCTTTTGTGCCGCCCCAGCCATCAGGCATCGGACGGTAGCCGCCCGAACGTCGCTCTTCGTCTATGCGGCTGGCGATGCCAAAGTTCAACAGGAGCCGCTGCACATCTTTCAGAAGTGTGAGGTGACTGGAACTCAACCTGACTGAGCACCCCTTCTCCCCACCGTCGTTCACGCTGCCGTCCGCCGTAAAGAGCGCTTGCAGGAAGCCACGCTGCATTTCTTCGCTTCCAGTAAATACCGCCGTGGGAACCTGGAACTTGTCCTCGGTCAAGCCGTATTCGGCTGCCCAGGCGCGCAGGCGCTCAGATGCAACCCTAGCTTCGTTGCGGCCCTCTATTTCAATGACGCCAACCGGGTAGGCACGCCGTTGGCCGCCGCGCTCCACCAGGCCGGCCACAGCCTGCGCGAACACTGGCGCCAGTTCGCGCTTTTCCTCACCGAAGAACGAAAGCACAGCGCGAATCGCAGTGATCGTGCCATCGCCGACCAGCCAGCCCAACACACGCCCTGCCTCTAGCGAGCCGCCTGCACCAAACCCACCTCGGCGGCCGAGAATGTGGACCTGGTCACCGGGCTTGAGGTCGCGTGCTGCCACCCAGCCGGTTGCAGTCATCACGCGATGGTCCGCCGTGAGCCGGACCTCGTAGCCTTCACGGGTGATCAGCCGGTAGACCTCCTTGACACCAGTCGGGAACACAGGCGATGCTGGCATGAGTGTCCTGGTTCCGAAACGGTCATCCGTCACCACCTGGATGGACTTACCGATCGCCGCCAATTCATCTAGCCGGCACAAGCCTTGATCCGTGTAAATGAGCGTATCACCCGTAAGGCACGGATTTGTCGCCTCCAATTCATATAGATGTGGTACCGGATTGCTGCGGTTGGCGGCGTCGAGGAAGAGCGCGCCCGGCTCACCATTATGGTGGGCGTGCCGGACGATCTTGTCGAACAGATCGCGCGCCCGCACCGTCTTCCACACCTTGCCGTCGCGCGGGTTGACCAGGTTGAAGGGCTCGTCGTTCTCCACCGCCCGCATAAAGGCATCGGTGATGCCCACACTGATGTTGAAGTTGGTGATCTGGTTTTCATCCACCTTGCAGGTGATGAACTCTTCGATGTCGGGGTGGTCCACGCGCAACACGGCCATGTTCGCGCCACGCCTGGTTCCGCCCTGAGCGATCTCGCCAAAGGCTTTGTCATACACCCTCAGGAAGCCCACCGGGCCGGTGGCCCGGCCCGCGCTGGATTTGACGTAATCGCCCTTCGGCCGCAGGCGCGAGAAGGCGAAACCGTTGCCCCCGCCGGTTTGCTGGATCAGCGCCGCGTTACGCAACGTCTGGAAGATACCATCGCTCTCGCGGCCCATGTCGTCACTAATCGGCAACACGAAACAGTTATGAACAACAACACCCTCGGCTACATAGGAATGATCCTCGTCTACCTCACAATTATATACCGTGCCAGAGTAGTCCTCAGCTTCAATGCTCTGAACCTCGAAGTAGACCGTATCTTGCTGCCGCAGCACAGAATTGCGCACGTAGCGCTTATCCGGTTCGGGTAGATCGACCCCGAAGGCCCGGCGCACAAGCTCTCGAGACTGTCGGGGGGGGAGGCTGACTTGCGCAGCATCACGAGCATTTTCGGTGACGTAGGTCGTATCAACAGAGCGGACAGCAGCATCGTAGCCGAGGCGGAGACATATCTGCCACATTTGCTGGATCAGCCCCGGATTGCTCAGCGTCAGGCGCAGGGCCCGGAATGTGGGAGGTGATTTCCGATCGGCGGTAATGAAACGATTGCTCCAGACCGCCTGCCGGCCGGATCTTTGATAGGTGCTGGGATGGCGCACCTGCATAGCAGCCTCAGCCACCTGCATCTCTAGTTCATCAGCATAGGCCGACTCAGCCAGATCAAAATGAGGGGTCGAGCGGACGCCCTGAGGCACTCCGATGGCAACCTTGTCACCGACCGCAAGTTCACCCGCTTTGACCCAGCCTGTGGGCGTCAGGATCGGATGCTCAGGCGTCACCTCAAGGGTCGTACTGATGAGCTTGATCTTGATACGTAGCAGTTTACCATTATACGCACGCTGATGAACTTCTGTGACCGGCCGGTAGCGGCCCATATGGGTCAAGACACGGTCGCCAACCTGAAGATCAACGATCCGCTTGACCCCCTGATCGGTGGTGATCCGCATATCCGCGGTAAAGCAGGCCGCCAGTTGCCCCAGCGGTGTGCCGGCGCCGGTGAATGTGGGCGAGTTGGGGAAGAAGCGCAGGCTGGTCAGAAGTTCATAAAACGCCTCGCTCGTGGCCTGTACATCGCCTCCACACTCGGCATCAGGCGCAGCAACGTTGCTGGCAACTCGCCAGAACATCTCGGGGATCGTCTCGATCGGCTTGCCGTCCTCGCCACGCCGCAGGTAGCGCTTCTCCAGAACGGTGCGGGCATTCTCGGTTAGGGGAATTTCAGCCAGCAGCGGGCGACCGCCGTTGGCGCTGTGTATTTTGGAAGAAGTACGCTCCACCATGGCTATCCCTCCTCATTACGCTTTACTCCGGCTGCTCCAGCAGGCGGTCGATCTCCTTGCGCACCGCCTCCAGATCCGCCAGGTCCAGGTAGACGATCGCGTAGCGGATGTAGGCCAGCGGGTCCAGTTCGCGCAGGCCCTCCATGACCATATCGCCGACGATGCGGCTCTCGACCTCCGGCTTGCCCATAGCCTGCAAGCGTGACTCGATCTCGCCGACCAGGCGTTCGACGTCGGCTTGGGCCACCGGGCGCTTGCCGATAGCGACGCGGATACCCCGCATGAGCTTATCGCGGTCAAACTCCTCGCGCCGGCCATCGCGCTTGATCAGGGCGGGTGTCGCCAGCACAGCGCGCTCGTAGCTAGAGAACCGTTGACCGCAACTGCTGCATTCGCGCCGCCGCCGGATACCGCCACGCGCGTCATGCGTCGTATCGATCACCTGCGTTTCTTTACTGCCACAGTATGGACATTTCACTGTCGATCAGGGCCCGAGGCCCCTCCTCTCTCGCGAGTCCTCAAGAGGCCGAAACGTCGCCCGCCCCCTTCTCCTCTTTCTCCCCTACTAGGGGAGGTGAAGAGGGAGAGGTCGGGCGCTTCAGGCTCGCGCCGGCCTTAGGCGCAAATCTTCGGCTGGAAGCGTCGTGGCTGCGTTGAAATTCCGGATGCGCAGCTTAGAAAGCTGCACCGGAGAACCTGAACACTTGAGGCGAGCGCACTATCGGCCATATCCAGGGGTACTCGCTCACTCATCTCCCAAATCTGGGGGATGAATGCATTATAGCACAAGCTGTGTGGCTGTCAATACCCCGGACCGAAGCGGAATCTTAAAAAAAGCGGCTGGGCAGCAGGTAGTGGGCAGTTGGCAGACTGCCCACTGCTCACTGCCTACCGCACTATTGCCTGGTGCGCCGGCGCAGGAAGGCCGGTATATCCAGATCGTCTTTCTCGTACTTCTCGTCGTCGTAGGGGCGAGAGGCGTAGTCCGGCTGGAGCGATGGGACGTCCGGGGGCGGCGACATCTCGTCGCGCTGGCTGTGATCGTGGCGGATAGGCGAGGCAAGCGGCACCGATTGAGGCGTGGCCGTGGTCCGCACCTCGCTCTGGGCCACCGGCCTGGCCGGCGCGGATTCGCGCCGCGTCTGAGGCTGAGCCGAGGAGGCAGGAGCCAGGCGAAGGGGTACGCCAGCACGCTCGAAGCCAGTGGCGATGACGGTGACGCGGATCTGGTCGCGCATAGACTCATCTACAACCGCGCCGAAGATCAGGTTCACATCCGGGTGGGCGGTCCCCTTGATGATCTCGGCCGCCTCGTATACCTCGAACAGGGTCATATCCGGGCCGCCGGTGACATTAAACAGGATGCCCCGTGCGCCGTCAATGGTCACATCCAGGAGCTGGCTGGAAATGGCTGCCTCGGCCGCCTTGTGCGCTCGGTCGTCGCCGCTAGCAGTCCCCACTGCCATCAGCGCAGCCCCGCCCTCCGACATAATCGTGCGCACGTCGGCAAAGTCCAGGTTGATCAGCCCCGGCACGGTGATCAACTCAGAGATGCCCTGGATGCCCTGGCGCAGCACATCGTCTGCGACGCGGAAAGCCGCCTGCAGCGACGCTTTCTTGTCCACAATCTGCAACAGCCGATCGTTGGGGATGACAATGAGCGTGTCCACATGCTCCTTCAGCCGCTCAATGCCTTCCTCGGCGATCTGCGAACGCCGTGTGCCCTCGAAGGTGAACGGTCTGGTGACAACGCCGATGGACAGTGCGCCGACCTGTTTGGCGATGCGGGCGATGACCGGGGCAGCACCACTGCCGGTGCCGCCGCCCATGCCGCAGGTAATGAAGATCATGTCGGCGCCGTTACATACCTCAAATAGCTCATCGGCCGACTCTTCGGCGGCTTTCTCGCCGATCTCCGGATTGCCGCCGCAGCCCAGGCCACGCGTCAGCTTGTCGCCGATGCGCACCCGCCGTGGGGCCTGCGACAGCATCAACGCCTGGCCGTCGGTGTTGATGGCAATGAACTCGATGCCGTTCAGCCCCTCCTCCACCATCCGGTTGACGGCGTTCTGGCCCCCGCCGCCGACCCCGATCACCTTGATC
>CADDZL010000015.1 GCA_902812335.1 Chloroflexota bacterium
CCAGATGCGCGCGGTCCGCGACATCCGCACCGACCTGAAGGGTGAGCGCCCTATGACCCGGCTGCTCCAGGGCGACGTCGGCAGTGGCAAGACAGTCGTCGCGGCGATTGCCTGCGCTATCGCCATCGCCAACGGCGTTCAGGCCGCGCTCATGGCTCCGACCGAGATCCTCGCCGAACAACACTGCCGTACCGTCACTCGCCTGCTCCAAACCGAGACCGCGCTACTCACCGGCAGCACACCTGAACCGCGCCGCAGCCAGATCCTGCAGGGGCTGGCCGAGGGGACCATCTCCTTCGTGGTGGGGACACATGCGCTGATCCAGCCGGGCGTGACATTCGCGCGGCTGGGGCTGGCCGTGATTGATGAGCAACACCGCTTCGGCGTGGCCCAACGAGCAGCTTTGCGCCAAAAGGGGTATAATCCCCACGTCCTGGTGATGACCGCCACGCCCATCCCGCGCACCCTGGCGCTGACCATGTACGGCGATCTCGACCTGTCGGTGATTGATGAAATGCCGCCGGGCCGGCCGGAGATCAAGACGAAGGTCATCTATCCGCAGGAACGCCAGCGAGCCTATAACTTCGTGCGCCGCCAGGTGGAGCAGGGACGGCAGGCCTTCATCATCTGCCCGCTGGTTGAAGACTCGGAGAAGGTCGAAGCTGTGGCGGCTGTGCAAGAGTATGAGCGGCTTCAGAAGGAGATCTTCCCAACGCTGCGCTTGGGACTGCTGCATGGCCGGATGAAAAGCGCGGAGAAGGATGAGGTCATGAGCGCCTTCCACCGCGGCGAACTGGACATCCTGGTGTCTACCCCCGTCGTCGAGGTAGGCATTGACGTACCCAACGCCACGGTCATGCTGATCGAGGGGGCTAACCGCTTCGGACTGGCTCAGCTTCACCAGTTCCGCGGGCGCGTGGGGCGGGGCGAGCACCCGTCGTATTGTCTGCTCGTCGCCGATACCCCGGCCCGTGATGGCGACGAACGGCTACAGGCGGTGGAGAGCACCCAGGACGGGTTCATCCTGGCCGAGAAGGACCTGGAATGGCGTGGACCGGGCGAATTCCTGGGCACGCGCCAGAGCGGCTTGCCGGAGATGCGCCTGGCACAACTGAGCGACCTGTCCCTGATCGAACTGGCGCGGCGCGAAGCCCAGGCACTCTTGCAGGCCGATCCGGAACTGGAACTACCGGAACACGCGCTGCTGGCGCAGCGCGTTGCGGCATTCTGGAGCCGAGAAGGGGATGTAAGCTGATGACAACTGCGGTCTATCCTGCCGCGTTCGATCCCATCACCAATGGGCATATTGACATTGCCTCGCGCGCGGCGAATATCTTTGATCAGGTCGTGGTGGGCGTATACGACCGCCCTAGTAAGACCTTGCTCTTTTCAACCGACGAACGACTGGAGATGGTGAGACAAGCCCTGGCGCATCTGCCCAATGTCACCGTCGAGCGCTACGACGATCTCACGGTCTTATTTGCCCGCCAACATGGAGCGAAGGTCATCGTGCGTGGCCTGCGCGTGCTGTCGGACTTTGAGTGGGAATTGCAATTGGCGCTGACGAATCGCAAGATGGCGCCCGACGTGGATACGGTGTGCCTGATGGCCAGTCAGGAATACTCATTCCT
Organism: Chloroflexota bacterium; assembly: GCA_902812335.1. Classification (GTDB taxonomy): domain Bacteria; phylum Chloroflexota; class Anaerolineae; order DSLN01; family DSLN01; genus DSLN01. The sequence goes on from CADDZL010000015.1 coordinate 1,632, forward strand.
GAGTTCGAGTGTAGTAAAGGAGATCGCGCTCCTGGGCGGCAACGTGGATGAAATGGCTCCCCCCCATGTAGTTGCGGCTCTGCGGAGCAAGTTCGCCGCCCTGGGTGACGACGGGGGTGGCCGGGTGCGCCTGATCTCAGTGCGTGATTAACGGAGGCGATCCATGGATATACTTCACCTGGTAGACCGTCTGGAAGCATTGGTCAATGAAAGCCGCCGTATCCCCATGACGGCCAACCGCGTCGTTGATGAAGACCGCATACTGGAACTGATCGATCAGATGCGCATTGCCATTCCTGACGAGGTTAAAAAGGCCAAGCGTATCCAGCAAGAGAAGGACCGCATCATCGCCCAGGCGCACGAGGAGGCGGCGCGTATTCTGGAGCTGGCGCGCGAGGAGGCCATGACGCTCGTCCAGAAAGACTCGGTCGCCCAGGCGGCTGAGGCCCGCGCCCAGACCATCATCGAACGTGCCCAGCGCGAAGCCGATCAGATCAAGGACGACGCTGATGAGTATGTCACTGCCGTGCTGACCGAACTGAATGCGCAGTTGGCGCGGACGGTGACGACCGTGCAAAATGGTCTGGAGCGGCTGGGACAGGAGCGCGCCCGGCTGCGAGCCGGCCAGGGCGGCAACTCCTCCCAGCCGCCACCAGCCCGAGGCGAGGTCAAGACACCGGAGACGGTCAACTCTCCGGCAGAGAATTAGGCCCGGCAAGCGACACGGACCTCCGCGATTCTAACATTGATCTAGCGAACTGCTAATATTCTTCTAACAATAATCGGTTGTACTATGGACCGGGATCACAAAGTGGGCCGTTATGGGCTGTGTGCCGATACCCCCAATGGCTCGGGGGAAATAACCCAGTCTTCGGTTGCGCTGAGGCTGCCAACTGACACACTACGATGGAGGTGATACATATGGCTCTGATGCGTTGGGATCCATTCCGCGAGATGGTCTCGCTGCGCGAGGCCATTGACCGCCTGTTTGAGGAGAGCTTCGTTCGGCCTCGTGGCTGGCTGACTATAGAGCGGGCTGGCGTGGGCACCGTCCCCCTCGATATCTATGAGGAGGGCGACAACCTGATCGTCAAGGCCTCGGTGCCGGGGATCAAGCCGGAGGACCTGAACGTGCAGGTTCAGGACAACCTGCTGACCATCTCGGGCGAGACCCGGCAGGAGGAAGAGCGCAAGGAAGAGCACTACCACCTACGCGAGCATCGCTACGGGCGCTTCGAACGCTCCGTCACCCTGCCCTACCCGGTGGTTGCTGACAAGGCTGAGGCCATCTTCGAGAACGGTGTTCTCAAGCTGACCCTGCCCAAGGCCGAGGAAGCTCGCCGCAAGCAGATCCCGGTGAAGGTCGGAAAGTAGAACCTATTTCAGTTCGACTCTAAGAAGGGGAGAGGGAATCTCATGTCCCTCTCCCCTTCTGCTTTTCCGGGATACATGACACCTGCGTCACCGCTACAGCCTGGGGAGCGCGCTGAGTATCCAGTTACCGGTTGGGGACTTGCTCCAAACAGTTCCGCCGGGGCGGATGGCTCCGGCGGAACGGCTGATTACGCAGACGTAGGCGTAACGACAAAAGGAGACGGACTCCTTTACTGAGTGGCCTGAAGGGCCCAGGTGGAGTTACTTGGCTTCCACAACAACTGGTTCGGGCTGCGCCTCTTCGCGTGGCGCCGCGAACTGGCGTAGCTCACGCAGTAGCTGCGCACTATCGGGCAAGGTTCCCCCAGCTTCCAGGCGGGCGATCTCCAATAGTGATTGGTATAGGTCATTGCATTCGGCGCATTGTGCCAGATGCACCTGAATCTGCGGCGCCCACGGCGCTGCATCCACCCCAGCTACCTGTAAGTCTACATAGCCCGATAGCAATTCGAACAGTTGGCCGCAATCTATCTCTCGATCCTGGGTCGCATAGACCTGGTGGACCCACTGCCTGAACATCTCGGCCTCCATTCGCTCTCCCTTCTTATGGCACGCTTATGGGACGTGCTGAACCGTCAACTTCTTACCTGCCAACCTCAATCGCTTTGGCCGAACAACGCCAGGATGTCGCCCTCGCTGAGATGATGCTCGATCAGACGCTGCTTGATCCGCTTGCGGGCGTCATGCATGAGTTTATACAGATTATTCCGATTGGTCTCAAGGCGCGCGGCTGCCTCTTCCACCGGCACCCCATGAAAGTGGATGGCCACAATCGCCAGTCGCTGCCGCTCGCTCAAGTCCTCATCAATAATGCGCTGGACCAACTCCAGCACCTGGCGCCGTTCCAGCGCGCGCTCCGGGTCGTCAATCTGCAGGTCCTCGACGACCTTGAGCAAGGGGAACTCCTCCTCACCGCGCAGTGTATCCAGCGATAACGTCGTCCAGCAGCGCAGGCGCAGCTCGCTGGCTGCCAGATTGATGACGAACTTGTAGGCCCACGTCGTAAATTTGCCCTCACCCCGAAATGTATCCAGCTTGGCCAGGATCTGCACCAGGGCCTCCTGCGTGCTATCTTCAGCTAATCCCTCGATCTCCTCCGGGTCAAGATGAACCACATCGCTGCGATGCCGCTGCAAGTAGACCAGCACAGCCCGGAAAAGGAACTGGCGCAGTTCAGCCAATGCCTCCTGCTGCAAAGGGCCTTCGCTGCGGAGAGCCATAAGCCAGGCTTCGTTAGTGCGCATGTGTTTCCCTGCCCGCCCGGCCTCTATCGCCTGCCGACCAGCGGGCACATCCCCAATGATAGCACAAGACGCCATTCGCGCAAAGTCCTTCATGTCCACTTGCGCAATTCCCGTATTGCGCTATTATTAGTCTGAGTAGCTTTCGGTATCTTATCTGTCCTCAGCAAAGGGAGGCGTTCTGATGGCGAGTGTAACCTACGATCATGTGACCAAGCGGTTCGGTGACGTGGTAGCCGTCAACAACATGAACCTGCAGATCGCCGATAAGGAGTTCCTGGTGCTGGTGGGGCCATCCGGCTGCGGCAAGTCCACGGCGCTGCGTATGCTGGCTGGATTAGAGGAGATCAGCGATGGCCGCATCCTCATCGGCGACCGTGTGGTGAACGACGTACCGCCTAAAGACCGCGACATCGCCATGGTCTTCCAAAGCTACGCTCTCTATCCCCACATGAGCGTATATGACAACATGGCCTTCGGCCTCAAGCTGCGCTTGAGCCCCAACATATTCCAGCAACTCATCTGGGCCATCGCCGACCGTCCCAGATACGAGAAATTCAAGCGAGATCGCGCCGAGATCGACCGGCGCGTGCGAGAGGCCGCCCAGATTCTGGGAATTGAGCACTTGCTCGACCGCAAGCCGCGCCAGCTCTCCGGTGGGCAGCGCCAGCGCGTCGCCGTCGGCCGTGCCATCGTGCGCGAGCCGGCCGTGTTCCTTTTCGACGAACCCTTGTCTAACCTCGACGCTAAGCTGCGAGTGCAAACGCGGGCAGAGATCAGCAAGCTGCACCTGCGATTGGGCACGACGTTCATCTACGTGACCCACGATCAGACCGAGGCCATGACCATGGGCACGCGCATCGCGGTGCTCAAGGATGGCGTCGTACAGCAGGTGGACACGCCCCAGAATCTGTACGACCGCCCCGGCAATGTCTTCGTCGCAGGATTCATCGGCTCACCTAGCATGAACTTCTTCGACGCCACACTGGTCGGACAGGACGGACAGGTGTGGGCAGATACGGGAGCCTTCCGGGTGCGGCTGCCCGACGAGAAGGCGCCCGCCTATCGCGATTATCTGGGCAAGCAAGTCATCTTCGGCATCCGGCCAGAAGATATCCATGATGCCGAATACCAGCCCTCGGGGATACAGTCAGCCCTGGTGGAGGCCCAGGTAGACGTCACCGAACTGATGGGGAGCGAAGTCTATTTGTATCTGGTAGCAGGAGGCAAGAGCTTCATCGCCCGCGTTGATCCCCGCACCCGGGCGCGTGTGGGCAATCGCGTGGGCGTGGTCTTAGACATAGGCAAGACCCATCTCTTCGACAAAGACACAGAAAAGGCCATTCGCTAACTTATAGTAGGGGCGCACTGGGGTGCGCCCCTACTGTCTGCTGGTCCTACTTCCCCAGCTTCTGCTTGAATTCTGCCGTCAACGCCGGCACCACTTTGAACAGGTCACCGACGATGCCGAACCGCGCCAGCTTGAAGATCGGCGCCTCGCGGTCTTTATTGATAGCGACGATGACTTTAGCGGTGCGCATGCCGGCCTGATGCTGGATCGCGCCGGAGATGCCACAAGCAATGTACAGGTCAGGTGATACAGTTCGCCCCGTCTGCCCCACCTGATGGGCATAGGGGATCCAGCCCGCGTCTACGGCCGCCCGCGATGCACCCACCGCCGCTCCCAGCACCTCCGCCAACTCCCGGATCGGTTGAAAGCCCTCCGGTCCGCCCACACCGCGCCCGCCGGAGACGATAATGCTGGCATCGGCCAGGCTGACCTTGCCTTCCTCGATCAGGAAATCGGTGACCTTACTGGCGATTTCCTCCTCCGGCAGCACTGGCGCGACCGTGATGACCTCGCCCTGGCGGGCCGGGTCGGCTTCAGGGCGGGGAAAGGCCCGCGGGCGCAGTGTGACCATCTGGGGCCGCCGCTCCGGGCACACCACTCTCGCGATCAGCTTGCCGGCGTATACCGGCCGTGTAACCATAAGCACCCCATCAGCGGTCAGCTCCAAGCCAGTCGCATCCGCCATCAGCCCCGTTTCCAGCTCCACCGCCACAGCGCCGGCGACATCGCGCCCGCGCGTGGTAGCAGCCAGCAGCAACACCCCCGGCTGGTGCTCGCGCACCAGCTTCGACAGCAAAGCTGCATAGGGCTCGACCCTGAACTCCGCCAGGGTCACATCATCCGCCAGGAAGACCCGGTCCGCGCCATACGCGATGCTCGCCTGGGCCAGGCCCTCGACGCCCTGCCCGAAAACGCAAGCCACAACCGCCGCTCCCAGCGCGTCCGCCAGGCGGCGGGCCTGGCCCAGTGCTTCCCATGAGGGGATCACCGCCTGCCCCCGGAACTGATCGATCCAGACCCAAACCTCGTTTGTGTTCACAGGGACCTCCTAGATCACTTTCTCTGCTAGAAGCCGCTGGACAAGGAGGCGCGCTTGCTCTTCGGGGGTGCCCTCGATGAACTCGCACTTCACCTCGCGCACCGGTGGGGGAAGGATTTCCGGCCAGCGCACTGCCGAGCCAGCCGCGCCCACCCGGTCGCCGTTCAGCCCCAGGTCTGCGCTCGTCCACAGCGGGACGGCCAGCTTCGAGGCCTTGCGGATGCCCAGAAACGACGGATAGCGCGGCTCGTTGATGTCCTTTACCACACTGATGGCGGCGGGCAGGCGTGACCGGATCACCTGCTTGCCTTCCTCGACCAGTCGCTCAACTTCAATGGTTCTGGCCGCCGGATCAAGCTGGCGGATTTTCGAGACATAGGTGAGCTGGGGCCAACCAAGTCGCCGCGCCACCCCGGCGGCCACCTGAGCCGTATCACCATCAATGGCCTGCTTACCAAACAGAACGATGTCCACATCGCCCATCTTCTGGATGGCTCTGGCCAGCACCAGGGACGTCGCCAGCGTATCCGCCCCGGCCATGCTTTCATCCCAGAGCAGGACCGCGTCGTCGCAGCCGCGGGCTACGGCCTCTTTGAGTGCCTCTTTATTGGTCTCCGGCCCCATCGAAATGACAGTAGCCGTCCCTCCATGCGCCTCTTTAAGGAGGATGGCCTCCTCAATGGCGTACTCATCCCAAGGATTGACCACCAACTTGGCATCGCCCCAACTCACGACGCCAGCAGCATCTACCGTCAGCCTGGCAGTCGTATCAGGCGTGAGCTTGGTACAGACAACGATATGCAAAGGTTCTACCCTCCTATCTAGATGGCTATGGCACGATCCACGTCCCGGTCTCACCGGCCAGTGCCCGCTCCAGGTTCTCCGGGTTAGTGATGAGCGCGCGCTGGCCGCCCTGTTCCAGGAAGCTGATGATGGCCTCGATCTTAGGCCCCATGCTGCCTTTGGCGAAATGGCCCTGCTCCAGGTAGAGCCGCGCCTCGGCCAGCGTCATCCGGTCCAGATCGATCTGGTTGGGTTTCTTGTAGTTGAGCGCGACCTTCTCGACCGCGGTCGAGATTAGGAATAGATCTGCCCGGATACTGGTCGCCAGCAGCGACGAGGCGTAGTCCTTGTCAATCACCGCTTCCACACCGGTCAGGTTGCCCTCTTCATCCTCCACAACGGGAATGCCGCCGCCACCGACGGCGATGACGATGAAACCGGCGTCAATCAGGCTGCGGATGGCATCGCGTTCGATGATGCGGCGCGGGCGCGGTGAAGGGACCACGCGACGCCAGCCGCGCCCGGCATCTTCGACTACGTCCCAGCCCTCAGCGTCGCGCCGCTGCAGCGCCGTCTTCTCATCCATGAAGCTGCCAATGGGCTTGCTCGGGTGGAGGAAAGCCGGGTCATGGCGGTCCACCAATGTCTGCGTCACGACCGTGACGGCCTGCTTGTGCATCCCCCTGGCGCGAAATTCGTTATACAACGCCTTCTGGATCATATAGCCGATAGCGCCCTGGGTATCGGCGCCAATCGAGTCCAGGGGTACCGGATGCAGTTCATGCAGGGATAGCTCCGACCGGCGCAGGATGAAGCCGACCTGGGGCCCATTGCCGTGGGTGATCACCACATCCCAACCTTCGGCGATCATACCGGCGATGTGCTGACACGTCTCAACCGTGGCCGCATACTGATCCTGCACCGTCTGGTGTTGCGGGTCCTTGATGAGAGAATTGCCGCCAATGGCGACAACCGCGACGCCGTGCTTGGGCATATGGCTATCTCCCCCTATGGTCACTGGAAGCCATGGTAAGACCGTGCGCTAGTGTTACCGCATCGTCAGCGCCATGACCGCCTTCTGGACATGCAGGCGGTTCTCCGCTTCATCGTACACCACCGAGGTCCAGCCGGGCCCTGCCTGCTTATCAATCACGGCCTCCGCCACCTCAATGCCCCGGTCGGCGGGCAGGCAGTGCATATATATCGAATCCTCCGCTGTCAGTCCCATCCGCCGCTCGTCACAGATCCAGTCAGCGTAGCGCTTACCGATGCTAGCGGACTCCTCCAGATCGGATGTCGTCAACAGACAGCCCCAACTCTTGGGATAGACCACATCGGCGCCGCGGAACCCCTCATCCATGTCATGGAGGATCTCGAACGCCCCCCCTGCCCGGCGCGCTTCTTCTGCCGCCTGGTCCAGGATGTCGGGCATCAGCTTGTATTCCGGGGGGTGGACCAGCCGCACATTCATGCCGAAGCGGGTCAATACCAGGATCAGCGACTGCGGCACCGAGATCGGCTTCTGGTAGCTGGCCGCATAGGCCCAGGAGACCGCAACCGTCTGCCCGCGCAGGTTGCGCCCTTTCTTTTCAATGATGGTCATCAGGTCCGCCAGCGCCTGAAAGGGGTGGTAGATATCGCACTGCATATTCAGCACCGGCACGCGGCTATAGCGGGCCACCTCGCGCATATAGGCATTGCCCACCCCCCAGTCTACGTGGCGGATGGCAATGCCGTCATAGTAGCGGCCCAGGATCTCGCCGATTTCTTTAGCCGTGTCGCCATGGGCGATCTGCGTCGTCTTAGACTCAATGAAAGCGGCATGGCCCCCCAACTGAGCCATGCCCGCTTCGAATGAGCCGCGTGTGCGCGTGCTGGAGAAGAAGAACAACATCGCCAGCGTCTTGTCGCGTAAGAGCGGGTGGGGCTCGCCCAGCGCCCGCTTGCGCTTCAGGTCCCAGGCGACATCCAGAACCGTCTCCACCTCTTCCTTTGAGAAATCCAGGTCACTGATGAAATCGCGTCCGCGAAGGTCGGTTTGCATTGTCACACCTCGGCTGTAATTGTGCAGCTCCTCACATGCTTCACAATCTTATCCCAACCGGTGGGCTCTGTCAAAACCCAATCCGTTCAATCCAACAAGGTGAAGCATCTCCATTTCCAGTCCGCCCAGGGTGGCACGCTTGCGCTCTACTGCATCTCCGCCAGAACCCCCGGCAGTAGCGCATACCAGGCGGTCGCCCGTACGACCTCTTCCAACGGCACCTGGTCCAGGACCGTATGCGCATAGGCCTCATCCCCAGGCCCAAAGCCGATGCTGGGGATACCTGCTTTCCCCATCCAGTACGTCCCGTTGGTGGAGAAGTTCCACTTGCCCGTCGCTGGCGGCTCCCCCCACAGCCTCTGCCAGGTCATCTGCCCGGCCTGCACCAGCAGATGGGTCTCCGGCAGCGCCCAGGCCGGAAAGACCTTGTCCACCGGAAATACAAAGCCCGTGTAGCTCGGCGCATCGTAGAATAATACCGCGACGTTGACAGCAGGGTCGCCAGGTGGCAGGAGCGCCCGCACCTGGGCCACGCCCTCCTCCGCTGTCTCGCCGAAGGTCATGCGTCGGTCTATAGTGATGCTACACTCGTCCGGCACAGCGTTGATCGAGGGCGTGCGACAGTCAATTGAGGTGACCGTGATGGTGGCTTTGCCCAGAAATGGATCGCTCTTCAGGTTCGGGTCGAGGTCGCGTATGCCGGTGATCACCGGCATCATCTTGTAGATCGCATTGTCGCCCAGCCAGTTGGAGGCAGCGTGGGCCGAACGGCCCTTGGCCACGACCCTCATCTCCACCCGGCCCCTGTGCCCCCGGTAGACCTGCATCCGCGTCGGCTCACCGATCACCACGAAATCAGGTCGAATGCCCTCGACTTCGACCAGTGCGTGGGGCGCGATGCCATCGCACCACTCCTCCATATTGCCGAAGTAATAGGCAGTGAAACCGTCCAGCAGGCCCAGGTCGCGCGCCAGCGCCAGCCCGTACACCATGCCTGGCGTCGAGCCTTTCTCGTCACACGCACCGCGCGCATATAGGATGCCGTTTTCGACCTTCCCCTGAAACGGGTCCCAGCCCCAGGCCGCCGGATCGCCCACGCCGACCGTATCAAGATGGCTATCGTACAGCAGAATACGGCGGGCGGCCCCGGTGAACTGGTGGCCTTCGATGCGCCCCAGGATATTACCCATCCGGTCAAAGCGCACCTCATCATAGCCCAGAGCGCGCAGTTCCTGGGCTACACGCTCGCCGACCGGCCCGATTTGTCCATCGAAGCTGGGGATCGCGCACATCTCGCGCAGAAAGGCGATCAGTCGGTCGCGCCGGGCCGCAACCTGCGCCTGGAGTCGGGAAACAATCTGGTTCATGCTGCGTTCCTCGTGAACCTGTAGAAAGCCTCAACCACCTTCACGTACCAGATCGTATTCGGGCGGGGTGGCCCTACCATGAGGACATACACATTGGGCATGTCTTCCAGTGCGGCCACGCGAGAGCGCGTCTGGGGGATGTTGGCGTACATCCCCTGGAGGGCACCTTCAGCCACGATGCCATAGCGGTTCTCCCATTCGGCTGGATAGTCGAAACACAGGCGTTCTATCAGCAGATAATCCTGGTCGGCCATACTCGCCGGCTCTGGCCTGTCCTGGCGAGTTGACTCAGGCCGCCGGGGCTCTGCCTTCCAGTGAAGATCAACCAGCACACGTTCATAGCGGTCAAACGCCGTGTCCACCCACTTGACGATCATCCCATACTCCAGGTGGGGATCGTCAGCCAGCGCGATGCGAGCGCCGTGGTATTTGGTATAAGACCCATAATGTCGGCCGCCCGCGAATAAGTGAAAGCGGCGGTCATGCTCCAGCAGCCGGGCCCGCACAGCATCCCAGGCGTGCCAGTTTTCCAGATACATTATGATCCCCTTTCAGTGACTGCACACGAAGTGACTCGGGCGGGCTCAGATCACAGGTGCCTGTCTACATGGCCTGATCGATCATCTGTTGGCTCAACCGGTTGTGCCGCTCAATCACCGGCCCCAGGTCAACCCCCGTGATCTGGCCCTCAGACACGACGATACGTCCGTTGACAACGACCAAGTCAGCCCTCTGAGGTGCGCAGAAGACGATGGCTGCCACCGGGTCGTGCAGCGCTCCGGCGTATTCCAGCCGATTGAGGCGAAAGGCAGCGAAGTCAGCCGCCCGCCCCGGCATCAACGCCCCGATGTCCTCGCGCCCCAAGACCGACGCCCCACCCAGGGTCGCCAGCTCCAGCGCCTGGCGAGCTGTCAGCGCCCCTGGATCACCCGTGACACGTTGCAACAGCAATGCCTGGCGTGCCTCAGCCAGCAAATTCGAACTGTCGTTACTCGCGCTGCCGTCCACCCCCAGGCCTATACGCACCCCGGCGGCACGCATCGCCCGCACGGGCGCGATGCCCGACGCCAGGCGCATGTTCGAGGTGGGGCAGTGGGCCACCCCCGTTGCGGAGCGGGCCATCAGTTCGATCTCGGCGGCATTGACGTGGACGCTGTGCGCCCACCAAACATCGTCGCCGGTCCAACCGAGGTCCGCCGCATATGCGGCGGGGCGGCGGCCAAACCGCTCCAGACAAAACTGCTCCTCGTCCTTCGTTTCGGCCAGGTGAGTATGCAGGCGCACACCGTAGGTGCGCGCCATCTCAGCCGAGGCCCGCATCAACTGAGGCGTGACCGAGAACGGCGAACACGGTGCGATGACGATGCGCGTCATCGCGTAGGGCCCCGCCTCGTGATAGGCCTCGATCACCCGCCGGCAGTCTGCCAGGATCGTCTCCTCGTCCTGCACCACCCGGTCAGGTGGCAAGCCGCCCCTCGACTCGCCCAGCGACATCCCGCCCCGGCTGGCGTGGAAGCGGATGCCCAACTCGCGGGCGGCCCGGATCTCATCGTCGAGCGTCACGTCGTTTGGAAACAGATACAGATGATCACTGGCCGTGGTGCAGCCGGAGAGCAACAGCTCAGCCAGCCCCACCAGAGCACTAACATAGACCGCCTCGCCGGTCAGCCGCGCCCAGATCGGGTAGAGGGTCTTCAGCCAGGTGAATAGGTCCGCGTCCTGGGCAGCAGGTACAGCCCGGGTCAGCGTCTGATACAGATGATGATGGGTGTTGATCAAGCCCGGCAGGACGAGGTGACCGCGCAGATCGAGCACCTGGTCTGCTTCCGTCGGCAGTTCGCCTGTCGGGCCCACGGCTGTGATGGCACCATCGCGGATAAACAACCCGCCGTCGCGGATCTCACGACGCCCGGCGTCCATCGTAACCAGGACTTCGGCATGGCGCACTAGCAATGTGCCCACAAGCGAGAAGTGTATCACAAAGTGCGCGGGCAGGCAACGACAGCGCTAATAAGCGACCTTTGGCGGTGTCAATTGCCGACTTTAGTCCGATACCCACCTGCACCAAGCCGTGTTATAATCCACGAAGGTCGAATCCCATGGGACGAGCGCTGTTGTCGCGTTTGAGCCTGGTCCAACGCTTCCTCCTGCTCAGCCTGATCATCGTCGTGGCCGCCGGCCTGGCGACCGGCTGGTGGATGAACCGTGAGATCATTCAAGGTGTGCTGCACCGCACCTCGGTCGTGAGCAGCCTATACGTGGATGCGGCTCTGGAACCGCATCTTCAGCAACTCAGGCCCGGCCAAACCTTGCCGCCGGAGCAGGTCGCTATGCTCAACGCGCTCATGGTCAGTACCGGGCCGGACGACCACGTCGTTCTGCTCAAGATCTGGGCGCCGGATGGCACGGTTGTCTACAGCACGATTCCAGAACTGACCGGCCGCCGCTTCCCTATCAAGAAGGAACTCGCTCAGGCGCTGAGCGGTGAGGTCACCTCCGATATCACCGATCTCAGCGCGGACGAGAATGTCGCCGAACGTGGACAGCACACCCAGCTTCTGGAGACCTACGCGCCGATCCACGACCAGGTTACCGGAGCCATCATCGGCGCCTCGGAGTTCTACCAGACCGTCAACGAGCTGAATAGCCAAATCGCCGCTGCTCAGCGTCGGACATGGCTGGCCGTCATCGCCGGGGTCACCCTGGTTTTCGCTTCGCTCGCCGGCTTGGTGAAGGGCGCTAGCGATACTATCCGGGGCCAGCAAGCCCGCCTGCTACAAACCGTTGACGAACTCCGTGCCCTGCAATCTATCACCGATTCAGCGCTATCGGCCCTGGGCACGCGCGATCTCCTGGCAGCGCTCCTCGACCGCGTTTGCGAAGCTATCGGCGCAGACGCCGGCGCGATCTTGCTCCTCGATGACCAACGTGAACTGGTGCTTCAGGCGGTGCGCCGCGGTTCGGCCAGCGGCAGCGTCGGGGACACGGAAGCGGGCCGCATGCCAGGGGTTAGCCCTTCTGCCGGCTGGAGCCACCTGGTTCTGAACGGCGGTGGCGCGACTCAGGTGCCTGACCTGGAAGCGGCTCCTGAAATGGCCGATGCTCACAGCCGTGCTCTGGCTCTGCGCTCGCTCCTGGGTGCACCTCTGCGCGCCCGAGGCGAGACCCTGGGCCTGGCTTACGTCGGCACGCACTATCCTCGCACTTACCGCCCCCAGGAGATACGCCTGCTGGAAGTGCTGTGCGAACGCGCCGCCTTGTTCATCCAGAACCGCCTGCTCGATGAGCGTGTGCGCAAAGCCGCCGCCCGCACAACCGAGATTAACGAGAAAATGCTGCGACGCCTCGGCCACGACCTGCACGATGGCCCCGCTCAGGACCTGGCGCTGGCCCTGCTACGCATTGATGCTCTGTACAGCACCAGCGGCAACGGCGTGGAGCAGAGCGCCGAGGCCGATTTCGATGTGGTGAAAACAGCCCTGGAAAGCTCCCTGCGCGAGATTCGCGCCATTTCAGCCGGCCTGCACCTGCCCGAACTGCACCCTTTGCCCTTGATCGATGTGGCCACCAAAGCCGTACATGACCACGAGCGCAAGACCGGGTCAAAGGTCGAGCTCCAGGCGGATTCGGCCTGTTTCCAATCGGACTCGAAATGCCAAACCGCATCTCTGTCCGTCAAGATCACCCTTTATCGCGTCATCCAGGAGGCGCTGAACAACAGCTACCGCCACGCACCCGGCGCACGGCGCCGGGTCCGGTTGTGGCCCGAGGGGGAGACCGTGTGCGTCGAGGTGAGTGATGATGGCCCCGGCTTTGACCTGGCAAATCTGGACACGGAGAGTCTGTTGCCGAGCGGCCACCTCGGCATGGCCGGCATGCGTGAGCGTGTCAAGGTCCTGGGCGGCACCTTCCATGTCAAGTCCTCGGTGCAGAGCGGCACTCAGGTGCTTGCCCGCATCCCCTTGCGAGGGTGGGAAGAATGACCGATACCATTCGCGTTCTGGTTGTGGATGACCATCCCCTGTTTCGCCAGGGGGTGATCCAGTCGCTGAACCAGGCCGGTGACATCAGCGTGGTCGGTGAGGCAGCCGACGGCCGGGCGGCTTTACAGCAGGCACTCGACCTGCTTCCCGACGTGATCCTGCTGGACGTATCCATGCCTGGTGGCAGCGGCCTCGAAGCGGTGTCGGCCTTACACGACGCGGTGCCCGTGAGCAAGATCGTCATGCTGACCGTGTCGGAGGACGAAGACACTTTGCTGGCAACACTGAAAGCCGGGGCGCGCGGATACCTGCTAAAAGGCGTCTCGTCTCAGGAGCTACAGCAGGTGGTGCGAGCAGTGTATAACGGCGAAGTCTATGTCACGCCAGCGATGGCGAGCAACCTGCTGATCGAGATGGCCCGCCCCCGACCCGTGACCCAGGCTCAGGCCAGTGGGCTGGACGAACTGACCGGGCGCGAACGTGAGATCCTCGAACTGGTAGCGCAGGGCCAGACCAACCGTGAAATCGGGCAACGGCTCTACTTGAGCGAGAAGACGGTCAAGCATTACATGACCAACATCCTGCAGAAGCTGCAAGTGCGCAGCCGCGTCGAAGCGGCGCTATTGGCGCAGCGTCGGGGGTTCGGCGAGCGGCGTTAGGAGTGCTCTCCCTGTGGTGATGCCCATCTGCCAGGCTGAACGAGATGAGGCATTCAACTACACGTCCAGATTCCTGACCTCCTTCGCGTGCGTCTGAATAAACCGCCGCCGCGGTGGCACGCTCGCCCCCATCAGCATGTCGAAGGTCCGGTCGGCCTCGGCCGCATCTTCAATCGTCACCTGCAACAGCGTCCGCCGCGCCGGGTCCATCGTCGTCTCCCAGAGCTGCTCCGGGTTCATCTCCCCCAGCCCCTTATAGCGCTGGATGTCCACGTTGGCCCCGTCGGACTTCGATAGCTTCGCCACCAGCGCGTCCTTCTCCGCCTCGGAGTAGGCATAGTGCACCTGCTTCTTGTGCTCAATGCGGTACAGCGGCGGCTGGGCGATGAACAGATGGCCGTTCTCGATCAGCGGCTGCATGTAGCGGAAGAAGAAGGTCAGCAACAACGTACGGATGTGGCTTCCGTCTACGTCTGCATCGGTCATAACAATAACACGATTATAACGCAAGTTTTCTAGCGAGAAATTGTCCCCGATCCCGGTCCCCAGCGCTGCGATCAACGCCTTGACTTCGTTATTCGCCAGGATCTTGTCCAGCCGCGTCCGCTCCGTGTTCAGTATCTTCCCCCGCAGCGGCAGGATCGCCTGGAAGTGCCGGTCGCGGCCCTGTTTGGCCGATCCGCCGGCGCTATCGCCCTCCACAATGTAAAGCTCTGACTTGGCCGCATCGCGTTCTGAGCAGTCGGCCAGTTTGCCCGGCAGCGTCGAGCTCTCCAGCGCACTCTTGCGAAACACCAGTTCGCGCGCCGCCTTGGCCGCCTCCCGCGCCCGCGACGAGGTCAGACACTTCTCCACAATCACCCGCGCCTCACGCGGATTCTCCTCCAGAAAGGCCGAGAATGCCTCACCGATGACCGATTCCACCTGGCCCTTGACTTCGGCGTTGCCCAGCTTGGCCTTCGTCTGGCTCTCAAACTGCGGCTCCTGCAACTTGACGCTGATGATCGCCGTCAGCCCTTCGCGCGTGTCGTCGGCGGTGAAGTTGGGCTCGTTCTCCTTCAGCAACCCGGCCTTGCGAGCATAGGCGTTGATCGTCCGCGTCAGCGCCGCCCGAAAACCCGTCAGGTGCGTCCCGCCATCTACGGTATTGATATTGTTGGCGAAGGCATAGACCGAATCGGCCGTGCCATCGTTATACTGGATAGCCGCCTCCACCAGTGTGCCGTTGATCTCCTTCTCGACGTACACCACCGGATGGAGCACTTCGCGGTTCTTGTTGAGATAGCGCACAAATGACCGGATGCCGCCTTCGAAGTAGAACGTCATCTCGCGCTCGTCCCGCTCGTCACGGAAGGCGATCGTCAACCGCCGCGTCAGGAAGGCCATCTCGCGGAAGCGCTGCGCCAGCGTATCAAACTTGTAGTCAATGCCACCCTTGAAGATGCTCTCGTCCGGCATGAAGGTGATCGTCGTGCCGCGCCGGTTGCTCTTCCCGACCACCTCCACGCCGCTGACCGGATTGCCCCTTTCGTACTTCTGGCGGTACTTCTTGCCATCGCGTTCGACGACCGCCTCCAGCCAGGCCGATAGCGCGTTCACCGCCGACACGCCCACGCCGTGCAGACCCGAAGCCACTTCATAGCCACCGCTGCCAAACTTGCCCCCGGCGTGCAGCTTGGTCATGACGACCTGCAATGCCGGCAGGCCGGTCTGCGGATGGATCTCGGTCGGTATGCCTCTCCCGTTATCCCTGACCGACACGCTTCCATCCGCATGGATCGTGACCTCGATATGGTCGCACACGCCGGCCAGGGCCTCATCAATGCTGTTGTCAACAACTTCATAGACCAGGTGATGCAGCCCGCGCACATCGGTGCTGCCCACATACATACCCGGCCGTCGCCTGACGGCCTCGAGACCTTCCAGTACCTGGATGTCGGTTGCTTCATACGATGGAACTGTGCTCACGCTTCTCTCCTTCAGCCGCCGGCTATCTGGCGACTGACTACTGACTACTAGCTATTGACCGCACCGCTTGCCAGCGACGATAGCGGTCCTGGTAATAGACAAACGTGGCTGCCACCAGGCCGGTGTTGATGAAGGCGTTGCCACCAATGCCGGCTAACATTAGCCAGGAATCCGGTCGTGGCAGGCTCCACACCACGCCCAACCCCACGCTTAGCGCCAGGATCGCGGCAAAGAGCCCTAGCGTGGGATACAGGCTCCACTGGACCATCCGTACGCTGTCCCACATCGCCCTGAGCACCCCCTGCCCCTGCAAGATGATCCCATGAACGGCAAACGCTAAATAGATCACCACCCACACCGCCAGGGTCACCCAGATCAGCCACACGAGTAGCGCCAGCGTTTGGCTGAAGAGCGCCACCAGCGCGGCCAGGATGAGCACCGGAACCATCAACGCAGCGAGTAGAGTCAGCACAATGGCGACGAACAAAACGGCCCGCAGCCAATAGCCCCACATGCGCCGCAGCAGTTCCCGCAGGTCCGGCCGACCATCGCGCACAACCTGGCCGATCAGCCCCAGGTAGAGGCTCCCCAGCCACAGGCCCAAGAGCGGCAAGACGACAATCACTACGGCGAATTGGCGCAGCGACGTCAACTCGATCGCGGCGACAGCGCTGCCCGCCGGTGTCACCTGGCTGCGCAACCGGACCAGGCTGGGCAGGCCCAGTGGGGCCGTGCTCAGTAGAGCAAACAGATTAAGCTGCTCGCCAAACTGACGCAAATCCGCTGCGTTGGCCGCCGGCAACCCCTGTGGTATCAGCCGGGGCAGAATGGGGCCAGGCGATAATTGCGGCCCCAGCCACAGAAACAAATCCAGCGCAACCGGGGGCAAGATCAGCCAGAACTGGCGCGTAACAATGTCGAAGCCACGCCACAGTGCTTCGATCACGCCGACCGGCGGCATGGCGGCTGATTTAAGAGCCTTCACGCCGTTATTTTACCACAACCGCTATTCTTTGAACACCTATCTTACCAGAACAGCCGTTCTAATGCAAGTCCACGCAGGCCTGGGGGCCCGCGCTGAAAGAGCCGAGCCCGAAGGGCTTGGTTTTCTCAGCCCAGAGCTTAAGCTCCGGGCCCTCCTTCCCACCTCGTGGTTGACCCAGAACCATGCCGGGGTTAAAATGGGCCCATGCCTCCGGCGAACGGCATGATCAGCCTGCTGACAGACTTTGGCACGACCGACGCTTACGTCGGTACGATGAAGGCGGTCATCCTGGCGCGAACGCCCGCCGCCCGCCTGGTGGACCTCTGTCACGAAGTGCCGCCCCAGGATGTGAGCCGGGCCGCCTTCCTGCTCTACACCGCCGCGCCCTATTTCCCACCCGGCACTGTTCACCTGGCTGTAGTTGACCCCGGTGTGGGCACCGGCCGGCGGCCCGTGGCGCTCGCGACCGAACGTGCTTTCTTCGTCGGACCGGATAACGGCCTGTTCACCCACGCCACAGCCCGCGACCCGGTCATCGCTGCCGTGGAACTGCGAGAGGCCGGCTATCGTCTCGCTGATGTGAGTTATACCTTTCATGGGCGCGATGTCTTCGCCCCGGCGGCGGCTCATCTGGCTGCCGGTGGCCGGCTCAGCGACCTGGGCCCCCCGGTGTCCGACCTGGCCCGCCTGCCGCCGTTCCCCCTGGAGGTAGCCGGCTCAACCATACGCGGTGAGGTGCTCCACACTGACCGCTTCGGCAATGCCATTACCAGCATCGGTCCCCTGACCTGGGAGGGGGATACTCTGATCCTGTCTCTTCACCTTTCTGCCCAGGTTGGGAGAGGAGCCGGAAGTAAGGTCTCTCCATTGCGCCTTACCGCCACCCGTGTGCAAATCCGAGTCGCCGATCAGACTTTGCACGGCATCCATCATACCTACGCTGAGGTGGCCCCCGGCATGCTGCTGGCCCTCGTCGGTAGCCACGGGCATCTGGAGATAGCCGCCAACGCAGGTAACGCAGCTCAAGCTCTGAATCTGCGACCCGGCAACCCGATCATTCTGGCATACTGAAGGAGTAGATTGCCATGCAGCAATTCATAATCGAAGGCGGGCGATCACTGAACGGCACAGTGACTCCCAGCGGCAACAAGAACGCTGCTCTGCCCTTGCTGGCAGCCTGCCTGCTCACCGACCAACCCATCATCCTGCGCAATGTGCCTGACATCGAAGATGTACGCGCGATGATGCGACTGCTGACCCAATTGGGCGCCTCCGTCGAGCAGATCGAGCCGCATGTCTTCTGCGTGCACGCCCGTGAGATCAGCAGTATCCACGCCGATGAGGAACTGTGCCGTCAGATCCGGGCCTCCATTCTCCTGGCCGGGCCGATGCTCGCCCGCGTCGGCCGGCTGGAGCTACCCCCGCCCGGCGGCGATATTATCGGCCGACGCCGTGTGGATACTCACGTCCTGGCGCTGCGTGCCCTGGGGGCCGAGGTGAACTGGGAGAACCAGATATTCACCTGGCAGGCCCATCGGCTGCGCGGCACATCCATCCTCCTCGACGAGGCGAGTGTCACCGGTACCGAGAATGCGATTATGGCCGCGGTGCTGGCCAAGGGGACCACGATCATCCGCAATGCGGCCTCCGAACCCCATGTCCAGGACCTGTGCCATTTCCTGGTCAGTCTGGGCGCGCACATCGAGAACATTGGCTCCAATACGCTCATCATCGAGGGCGTCGAACGGCTGGGGGGTGGTGAGTACACCATCAGTGCTGACTATCTGGAGGTGGGCAGTTACATCGGCCTGGCCGCCGCCACGGGCGGCGAGCTAACCATCCGCAACGCGGCCCCAGAGCACCTGGATATGATCCGCCTGGTCTTCGGTCGGCTGGGCGTATGCTTCGGCATCTCCGGTCCAGATGTTGTCGTCCCACCCGGCCAGGAACTGCGTATCAGCCACGATCTGGATGGGGCGATCCCCAGTGTGCGCGACATGCCCTGGCCCGGCTTCCCCACAGACCTGATGAGCATCGCGATCGTCGTCGCCACGCAGGCTCACGGCACCGTTCTATTTCACGAATGGATGTTTGAGAACCGGTTGTACTTTGTGGACAAACTGATCCGCATGGGCGCGCATATCGTGTTGTGCGACCCGCACCGCTGTGTGGTTGAGGGACCTATGCGGCTGCACGGCGAGCGGATGGAGAGCCCCGACATTCGCGCCGGCATGGCACTGCTGATCGCCGCGCTGTGTGCCCGCGGCACCAGCGTGATCCGCAACATCGGCCAGATCGATCGGGGGTATGAAGACGTTGACGGCAAACTGCGCGCCTTGGGTGCCCATATCGAACGCGTAGCCGAAAACTAAGGGCTGACGCTCATCGCCAACCCTTGACAGCGCCACTCAGTTTGTGTTATCCTGACACTACTGATGCTTTTGGATCTGTATGCCTTTGTCCTGCTAATCTAGAGTCCAGCATCCACCCAGGTGCATGCAGCGCGATCGGATTTCTGATGACATTTTCGTGTTTACAAGTGACCAGTATGCCCAAGTCACGGCTGGAGCCGTGATCGGCAGTCGTGGCGCTGCCATTATTGACACCCTGCCCTTTCCCTCTGAGACACGCGAAATCCAGGCCTTTGTCGAACGCCGCCTGGGCGCCCCGATCCGCTACGTCATCAACACCCATTACCACGCCGACCACACCCTCGGCAATTGTCTGTTCCCCAACGTCCACATCGTAGCCCATAGCCTGTGTCGCCAGATGCTCGAGAAGCGCGGCCGGGCTGCGCTGGCACAGGCCCGATCACAGATGGCGGAGTTTAACGAGGTAGAGCTACGTCTGCCCGACATTGTCTTCGAAGACGGTTCGATGACGCTGAATCTGGGCGACAAGACCCTCCAGCTCACGCACTCGCCTGGTCATAGCCGCGATGGGCTGACCGTCCTGGTGAAGGAGGAGCGCATCCTGTTTGCCGCCGACACGGTCATGCCTGTGCCGTATATCGTGGACGGTGATCTGCAAGACCTGATTGATTCGCTCCGCGTCATCCGTAGGATGTCGTTGGAGAACATCATTCAGGGCCATGGTGAGGTCATTCTGCGCGGCGAGATCCATGAGGCCATTGATAGCAATATCCGCTACCTGGAGAATATCCGCACCAAAGTTGAAAAGGCCATCGCCAAGAAGGCCGGCCGCGACAGCCTGCGCCATATCACTATCGAGAGTTGTGGTAAGTCACGTATCGCCTTGCAGGGCCTGGTTCAGGAGCTGCATCAGGCTAACCTGCTGGCCCTATACGACCGCCTGGCAGATGACCACACGTGACCGATTATGTCATCATCTTCGACGGCGGCAGTCTGGGCAACCCCGGCCCCGGCTATGGCAGCTACGCACTCCTCACGCGCACCGGCCAACAGGTCATCTGCCGCCTCGACCTGGGTGATCGCCTGACCAACAACGAGGCCGAATACGACACACTCATCGCTGCGCTGCGCGACCTGATCGCGCGTATCGAGGCCGCCCAGCACAACCCGGCAGCTTACACCCTCGAGGTGCGGGGGGACAGCACGCTCATACTCAAGCAGGTGGAGGGTGAGTGGAAAGCCCGTGACGAGCGCATGCGCGCCCGCCGCAATCAGGTTCGGGAATTGCTCAACCGCTTTAAGGCCGTCAGCCTGACCCTGCAACCGCGCACGGCCATACTCCAGGTTCTAGGCCACTAGCTTGAACGCTCGCGGCCAATACAACCCGTCCTTACCGGACACGAACCCGCGTCAGGAGCAGCCGATTCTCCAGCGTGCGCCGGCCGTCTGGGGCGATCAGGTCAAGGCGCTCGCCGGTGCGGGCGCGGTACAGCCCGACCTCGATCTCATACTGGCCGGGCGGGACATCCTGGGGCAACTCCAGCCGATGCCGGTCCTCAATCACCTGGCCAAGTGCCAACCAGCTTGTTGTTGGCGGCTGGGGTCGGCTATCGCCGACGGCCCACACCATCTCGCCCGGCCCCAAAAGGTGAGCAAAGACGGTGTAATTATGGCCGATCGGACCAAGCGCCCGCCAGTAGAGGGTCAGGTCAAGCGCCTGCCCTGGCTTGAGCGAACGCGGTGCCAACTCATAGCCTGCCAGTTCGATCTGGTTATCGAAGTTGATATGGATCGCATTCGGCCAGGGGTCTGGTGTCGCCGCAATGTCCACCTCACCGACTGTCACGGCATCACCCAGGACCCGGCCATCGGCTCCCTGCACGGGCAGCCGCCAACCGCTGTCGTAGTCATATAAGCCGACCTGGACTTGCGCCACGTCCGGGCGATAGACGGTCTCAGGTATAGGTACGACAATGCAGTCGGTGAAGGCATCGCCCGGCTGCCAGAAGGAAGTGGGGAACTGTCCCAGTCCAGGATACGTATCGCGCTGGGCGACGATGACGCCCTCGTTATCGAGCAGGTGGACGAACACGACGTAGTTCCCCGGCGTTGGTGCCAGGCTTGCCCATGTAAGCGACACCGCCACCCTGCCGCCAGGCGTCACCGCTGATGGTTCGACCTGGGCCGCGGCCAGCCGGGCAAAGCCGCCCAGAGTCACATCGACACGGCCCGGCAGCACAGCCAGCCGGGCCGGATCCAGCTTGGGAGGTGGGCCGTAAACCGGCACAAGGTACACGAGGAGCGCTACTGTAGCCGCCGCCGCCATCGCCAGATCGCAGACTACCGCCAATGCGCCGACCCAGCGTCGCGGCACCAGCCCGGACAGCCCCCAGAACAACAGCACGACGCCAGCCGACAGCGCGGCAAAGGCATAGCGCCCATAACGCCCGTCGCGGCTGGTCAGAGTATAATAGATCAAGGCTGTTGCCAGGCCCAGGACGGCAATGCTCAATATAGCCAGCGGCGATAAGTTCTCGCGCCTGGTCACAGCAACCCGCAGCAGCCCAAACAGGGACAGGCCTGCCACCACGCCCATCACCGCTGAGAACTCCGGCGGCAGAGGCACCTGGCCATTGGCGAAGCCGCCCCATGTACTCGTCCAGATAAAGCGCAAGTCCTGATCGAAGACGGCCAGCGACTTCTCAAGCGAACGGTGGCCCCACACCGCCAGGTCCTGCTGGAGGGCTGCCGGGTCGCCGTACAGAGCGATGTTGCGGGCGAACAGCCAGCCGCCCAGAGCCAGCCCTAACCCAAAAGCGATGAGGGTAGTCCGCCAGAAGGCATGCCAGCCCTCACGGCCCTGCCACGGTCTGGTGCTGAGCAAGATCGCCAGCCCCACCGCCGGCAATAGAAATACGGTCGTGATCTTGGTCATCCAACCGAGGCCGAGAAGGATGCCCAGTTGAATCACCAATCGCCGCGCAGGGCCGGTGCGCAGCAGACGCAGCGCTGTCCAGATCGTCAGCGCCCCGACGAACATAGTGAGGGTGTCGTTGGTGACGGAGCCACTGATGAATAGGAACATCGGGTTAAAGGCTATGAACGCCAGTGGTCCCAGCGCCACCACCTTCGAGCCGAACAGGTCCAGGCCGATGCGGTACGTCACCCATAACGTGCCGGCGCCCAGCAATACGGAAAGCAGCCGCACCAGATGAACCATCAGGGCAGTGCCACGCCAGGGCCAGGCCTCCCAGGGCCCATGCAGGAACCGGTTCTTGTTATCACGTCCGATCTCCCAGTCGCGGTAAGCCCAGAAAGGGTTACGCTGAGTTGCGACAAAGTCGAAATCGCCTGCCGGCACCCAGCCGGTGAGGGCCGCGCCAATGGCATAATATAGTGGGGCCTGGTGATATTCGGACGGTTCGCCGGCGCGTAAGACAGGCAGGCGGTGTTGTGTGGCGAGGAAATGGATATAACTTACGTGGTGAACCTCGTCCGGTGCTTCGAATACCGGCGTCGCCACGCTGAAGCCGACGGCCAGCACGGCGTAGGCAACCACGAGGATCACGAATGGGGCGAAAGGGCGCGAAGGCCGCACGAGAGCGGAGCGCCCCTCATGTCCCTGGTCGTTCCCCGTGCTCTGCGTGGTCACTACGCGTCCGGCGCGCGAAGATGCGGGAACAAGATCACTTCACGGATGGTCGGCCTGTCGGTGAAGAGCATAGTCAGCCGATCCACGCCCGTGCCCAGGCCGCTGTTGGGGGGCATGCCGTAACGCATCGCGCGCAGGTAGTCCTCATCCAGCGGATGGGCCTCCTCGTCCTCCGGCGCATATTCGCGGCCCATCTCCAGAAACCGCTCCTCCTGGTCGAGCGGATCGTTCAACTCGGTGAAGGCATTGCCCATCTCGATGCCGCCGATGAATACCTCAAAGCGTTCCACCAGACGCGGGTCATCCGGTTTGGATTTGGCCAGCGGCGAGATGTCACGCGGATAATCGAATAGAAAAGTCGGCTGGATCAGGCGCGGCTCGACGGCGCCTCCGAGCAGGCCGTCTATCAGCTTGCCCCATGTCGCGCCGGGGGCAGCATGATAGCCAGCACGGCGGATGGCCTCGGCCAACGAGTTCGCATCGGGGTAGTCCTGATAGTCTATGTCAGCGAACTGGCGGATGGCCTCGCGCAAGGTCATGCGCCGCCAGGGCGGGCTGAGATCGATCTCATGCCCCTGGTAGGTGATCTGCCGGGTCCCCAGCACTTCATCGGCCAGCGTCGCGATCATGTCCTCGAAGAGCGCCGCCGTGTCATTGTAGTCGGCATAGGCCCAGTAGAACTCCATCTGCGTGAACTCGGGGTTGTGTTTGAACGACACTCCTTCATTACGGAAGTCACGCCCGATCTCATAGACCCGTTCGTAGCCGCCGACCAACAGGCGCTTCAGATATAGCTCGAACGAGATGCGCAGGTAAAGCTCCTGGTGTAACTGATTATGGTAGGTGGTGAAGGGCCGCGCTGCTGCGCCGCCGTAGAGCGGCTGGAGGATGGGCGTTTCCACCTCCAGGAAGCCGCGCTCGTCCAGATAGCGGCGCATCGCGTTGATGAGCCGGGCGCGGGTGCGGAAGATCTGGCGCACCTCCGGGTTGGAGACCAGGTCAACGTAGCGCTGGCGATAGCGGGTCTCCACGTCCTTCAAGCCATGCCACTTCTCCGGCAGCGGATGTAGCGCTTTGGCCAGCATACGCAGTCGGCGCACACGCACGGTCACCTCGCCGGCGCGGGTGCGGAAGACGATACCGCCCGCCTGAACGAAATCGCCGACATCGTAGTCCTTCTGGAAATCCTCAAACTCCTGCTGGCCGAGCTCATCCACGCGAATGTAGAGCTGGATGCGGCCACTGCCGTCTTCAACAT
Organism: Chloroflexota bacterium; assembly: GCA_902812335.1. Lineage (GTDB taxonomy): Bacteria > Chloroflexota > Anaerolineae > DSLN01 > DSLN01 > DSLN01. The sequence continues at coordinate 25,768 of CADDZL010000015.1, forward strand.
GGGTAAAGGCTGCTTTTCCCATGACGCGCACACTGCCCACCAGCCGCCCAGCGACCGTCACCTCAGGCCCGCCACCCGCCGGCACTGCGCTCTCGACGGACTCAAAGGCGGCAATCGCCTCGGCAGCGGTATGCGTGCGTTCGACGCGGTGAGGATAAGGTTCGATGCCTCGCGCTCTCAAGCGCCTCACCTTCTCCAGGCGCTGTTCCTCCAGTTCGCTCAGTTGTGCCATGCCCCCTCCCGTAAAACGGGCAACGTAAAACGTCATCCAGGATGTGCCCCTTTTACGTTTTACGCTTGACGTTTTACTAACAAAAACGCCCACGAGCCCGCGCTGGCGGTGCCCATGGGCGTCAGTTCTCACCGTCTAAGCTACTGAATCGCCACGACACGGAAGGTAAGAACGCCGGCGGGTGCGTTGACGACGACCTGATCGCCCACCTTGCGCCCCATGAGTGCTCGACCTAGCGGCGACTCGTTGGAGATGCGCCCGTGGCGTGGGTCGGCCTCAGCCGATCCAACCAGGTGATAGGTTTCCTCGGTGCCCTCTCCTCCATCCTCAACAATGGTCACGCGGCTGCCGATACGCACAGAATCAGCCGGTCCGTTCTCCTCAATGAGAACCGCATTGTTGAGGATGGTCTCGAGCGTCAGAATACGCCCCTCGACAAAGGCCTGCTCGTTCTTGGCGTCCTCGTACTCGGCATTTTCGAGTACATCGCCGCCCTCTTCGAGAGCCTCGTGCAGGCGTTTGGCCACCTCCTGGCGGCGAACCGTGCGCAGGTAGTCGAGTTCCTCTTCTAGCTTCTTGAGACCTTCACGGGTCAGGAACGATGTTTGTTCAGCCATGCCGATCCTTAAGACAGCAGCCTCACAGGCAAACTTGTGTTCCCTCCGGCGGCCTACAGGGCAGCAACCTTTTGCTCTACCGGGGTTTCCCCAGGGCCAAGCGAAGGGACAGATTCCTTCCACGCATCGGGTGAACAAAAACTGAGAGACATGCTCTCAGTCCGGTAACTACCTGGCACCATTATAGCGCAAATGGCCTGTTTTGTAAAGCCAGAACAAAGTCCCGGGTGCATTTCAGTTTTGGGGCAGAACTGGGGGAAGATAGGGGCAAACGAATGACTGGAGAGATGCCCCATGAAACGCACCCGCGCCGAGTTGAAAGCGGAATTGATGGCCCAGGCCGAATTGCTGATTGACGACCTGCTCGACTGGAACCAG
>CADDZL010000016.1 GCA_902812335.1 Chloroflexota bacterium
GATTGCTCTCTCGGCGCGAGGCTAAAGCCTCGCAACCCCCCTAATGCATCATTCTGCGCAGATGGTCTGAAACCAGCCAGGCACTGGCCTCGAAGAAGCCATAGGTCCGTCGCAAGGCATCGGCCTCGACATCACTTGCCGGCCGCTCACCGGCCTCCCAAACGACCTGCTCCAGTTCCTCGATACGGGCCAGCAGTTCGCCCGGCGTGTGGGGAACAGGGATATCGGCATAGGTCCGACCAGAACTGGGGAAGGTTATGAGTTGAGGCGGTAGATGCGGAAGAACGCCCAGAGCCGTCGTCGCGTGGGCGAAGGCAATCACCTGGCTGGTGGGCACCTCCACCGGCCCTCCCTGCCATGACAGCCCCAACTCGGAAAGCCAACTCCAGTCAATCAGGACGTGGCGCACCAGATCGCGCAGCTCAGACAGGCTGCTGACAGCCGAAGCGCGCAGTGTCAGCGTGAAGCCTTCGCGCACATCGCTCAGGTGACCCAGAGCCAGCGATAGCCGCTTCTGCTCGGCGGGCGGCAACGGCTGGTCGCGTTGGCGCAGTCCCTTAGCCAGCGCCCAACGTGCTTCCTCAGCGATCTCACCCAGCGCGATGAATACCCGCAACGCTGGTTGAACATCTAACGACTCTGCCATACCTCTTGCGTCCACCCAAGTCAACGCCAGGACAGTCAAGGCGGGGCCACATGCGCGAGCCCCGCCTTAGCTGCCTCTCTATTTGATTGGACGTGGTTGGCGTCAGTTTCCTTACCTCAACCGCGCCACTGAGTGATGCTGCTTTAGTACTCCGGCATCGGCGGAGTCGCTGCGGCCTTCTCCTTCTCCGGGATCTCTGTGACAAGCGCCTCGGTGGTCAGGATCATCGCCGCAATGGAGGCCGCGTTCTCCATAGCGGATCGCGTCACCTTGGCCGGGTCAATGATGCCGGCCTCCACCATATCCCGATACTCGCCAGCCAGCACATCAAAGCCCAGATTCTTGTTGCCGGTTTCCTGCTGGCGGCGCCGCACTTCCTGCACGACGACAGCGCCGTCCATGCCCGCGTTGCGCACGATGCCCCGCATCGGCTCTTCCAGCGCACGGCGGACGATGTTCACGCCCGTCGCCTCATCGGGATAGCTCGTCTTCACATTGTCGAGCGCCGAGACGGCATTCAAGAGCGCCACACCGCCACCAGGCACGATGCCTTCTTCGATGGCCGCACGGGTAGCGGAGAGGGCGTCCTCAACGCGGTGCTTCTTCTCCTTCAGTTCCACCTCAGTCGCTGCGCCGACGCGGATGATGGCCACGCCACCGGCCAGCTTCGCCAGCCGCTCCTGCAGCTTCTCCCGGTCATAATCTGAGGTCGTCTTCTCGATCTCAGCCTTGATCTGCTCGATCCGGCCCTTGATCTGCCGCTCATCACCCTTGCCTTCGATGATGGTCGTGTCGTCCTTGGTCGCCACAACCTTAGTGGCCCGGCCCAGGTCTGCGACAGTCACCGACTCAAGCTTGCGGCCCAGTTCCTCCGTGATCACCTGGCCGCCGGTCAGGATAGCAATGTCTTGCAACATCGCCTTGCGCCGATCACCAAAACCGGGAGCCTTGACTGCCAGGCAGTTGAACACGCCGCGCAACTTGTTCAGCACCAGCGTTGCCAGGGCCTCGCCGTCCACATCCTCGGCGATCACGACCAGGTCACGCTTGCCCATCTGCACCAGGCGCTCCAAGAGCGGGACGATGTCCGTCGCCGCCGAGATCTTCTTGTCGTGGATGAGGATGTAGGGGTCCTCGATCACGGCCTCCATGTGCTCGGGGTCGGTGACGAAATAGGCCGAAATGTAGCCGCGATCGAACTGCATGCCCTCCACATACTCGGTCTCAAACTCCAGCCCCTTAGACTCCTCAACGGTGACGACGCCGTCCTTGCCGACCTTGTCCATGACATCCGCGATCAGTTCGCCGATCTCGCGGTCGGCGGCGGAGATGGCGGCGACATTGGCGATCTCCTGCTTGGTTTTCAGCTCAACTGCCATCTCTTTAATGGCTTTGACCACTGTCTCGGTAGCCTTCTCGATGCCGTGCTTGAGCAACATCGGGTTGGCGCCTGCCGCCACATTCTTGAGACCTTCGTTCACAATGGTCTGGGCTAGCACAGTGGCAGTGGTAGTGCCATCGCCAGCCACATCGTTGGTCTTGGTAGCAGCTTCCTTCAAGAGCTGCGCACCCATGTTCTCGAAGGGGTCCTTCAGCTCAATTTCCTTAGCCACGGTCACCCCATCATGCGTGACTGTGGGCGCACCGAACTTCTTGTCCAGAGCGACATTGCGCCCCTTGGGCCCCAGCGTGGTGGCGACGGCCATCGCCAGGACATCAATGCCGTGTTTGAGAGAACTACGGGCTTCCTGATCGAAGACGAGTTGTTTGGCTGCCATAGAGAATCCTCCTAAAATAGGTTAGAAAGTCTGTTTACTTCTCGACGATGGCCAGGATGTCGGCCTCTTTGAGGATCAACAGTTTCTTACTGTCGAGCTTGACCTCGGTGCCAGCATACTTGGCGAAGAGGACGGTGTCACCCTCCTTGACGTCCATCGGGATGATCTTGCCATCCTCGTCGCGGCGGCCGGGCCCGACCGCGAGGATGCGGCCCTCCTGCGGCTTCTCCTTGGCCATCTCAGGCAGGATGATGCCGCCGGGCGTGGTCTCCTCGCGCTCGATCGGCTCGACGATGACACGATCTGCCAGAGGTTTGAGATTGAGCGCCATATGCTTTGCCCTCCTTAGGAAATTGAGATATTGTTTGCGTCCGCTGGCTATACCAGCAAATTAGCACTCATAGGGTATGAGTGCTAATATATCATACCACAAGTGTCGACACTTGTCAAGTAGGCAATCAAAGTTCAGGACCGATCAGACCGAAGTAACAGGCGCGACGCTGAAGCGTCGCGCCGAAAAAGCGAAGCCCCTGCAGGGCTGTCCTGGCCCAAAGGGCTTCGCTCCCTTAGCCTGGTTGCTGAGAAGCTCCGGGCGGCTGCGCCCAGGGCAATGAACTTGCACCCAATATGGAATGCGTCCGCGGTTCCGTATCGGATTGCCAATCAGCCGATATTCCCCTATAATGTATGGGTCATGGGGCACGGCACGCCGGTCCCCGGCCTGGTCGAGGAGAGACGAAGTGGAAATCACCTGGTACGGTCATAGTTGTTTTCGCCTGGCGGAACGCGGGGCTGCCGCCATCGTAACCGATCCGTATGACAAGAGCCTGGGCCTCCCACTGCCTCGGCTGAAGGCAGACGTCGTCACCATCAGCAATGACGCACCCGACCATAACAACGTGGCCGCGCTCAGGGGTGAGGCCCGCATCCTGACCGGACCCGGCGAATATGAGGTGGGCGGCGTGTTCATCACCGGCATTGATGTGCGCCCAGAGAAGAAGCGCACCAAGGACGAACGGCCTCGCAACACCGTGTTCCTGTTCGAATTCGATGGCGTCACCGTATGTCACCTGGGCGACCTGATGCATGTGCCCAGCCAGTCCCAGGTCGAGGCGCTCGGTCAGATCAACGTCCTGTTGTTACCGGTGGGCGGCACCGGTTATACTCTCAACGCGGCCCAGGCGGCTGAGGTCGTCAGCCTGCTCGAACCCAATATCGTCGTGCCTATGCACTACAAGACCAGGGAAGTGACGCTTAAGCTCGACCCGGTCAGTAAGTTCCTAAAGGAGATGGGATTGGCCGACATCCAACCACAGGAATCACTCAAGGTGGCCAAAAGTATGTTGCCGGAGGAAACCCATGTAGTCATCCTCGAGGTGCACAGTGCGTAACACCGCCTTTATGGTGATGACGCTGGTTCTGACGCTCGTAGCCGGGTGCAGCCTGTTCAACCAGCGACCGACTGGCGATCCACAGGCCCTCTTGCAGGAGGGCGAGGCCCAGCTCAAGGCTGGCAACACCGCCGCAGCAATCACGTCGTTGGAGAAGGCAGTAGCGATTGACCCGTCACTTGAACGCGCGCACTTCCTCCTGGGCAATGCCTATGCCCAGACCGGCCGCCCGGACGACGCTATCACCCAGTATCGCGAGGCCATCAAGCTGCAGCCATCCGATGCACCGGCCCACACCAACCTGGGCGTGGCACTCTATCAAAAGGGCCAGCTCGATGCAGCCGTGGACGCCTTCAAGCAGGCCCTGACACTGGCCCCGGACGACGCTGAGACACACTATCTATTGGGCGCCGCCTATGTGCAGCAACGTCAACTCGACGCAGGTATGGAGGAGTTCCGCGAGGCGCTCGCCCGCAATCCGAACCTGGCCGAGGCCTACGTCGGCCAGGGGAACGTCTACCTGGAACTGGGTAAGCCGGGTGACGCTGTCACCGCGCTGGAACGGGCAGTGCAACTGAAGCCGAACCTGCTTGAGGCTCTGTTCGCCCTGGGGGATGCCTACAACCGGCTGGGAGAGAAGGAAAAGGCCAGGAGCACACTTGAACGCTTCCTGAGCCTGAACCCACCGGCCGACCGTGCGGCTCAGGCACAAGAGATGCTGCGTCAGATTAAGGATTGAGGTTAACTGAGGGTGTTATGAAGGTCAAACTGTTGATGAGTTGGGATATCCGCCCCGGCCTGGAATCGGAGTATTTCGAGTTCCTTGTGCGTGAATTCGCGCCGGGTATCATGCGGCTCGGCCTGCAACCCACCGAAGCCTGGTACACCGTATACGGCAATTGCCCACAAATCCTCGCCGGCGGCATGACGGAAGACCTGCCGACCATGCACAAAATCCTCGATAGCCCGGAGTGGCAAGAACTTCAGGACAAACTCCTGGCCTACGTTCAGAACTTCCAACAGAAGATCGTGGCGGCCACCGGCCGTTTTCAGTTGTAGAACCGTCAGTTCCCAGCCCGCCTGGACGGCTGACGGCCCCCAGAGCCCGCCAAAGATGCATCGCGAGACCCTCGAAGGCACTGTTGAGCGCGTCACCTTTTATAGTGACGAGACCGGCTACTCGGTGATCAAGCTACAGCCGCAAGGCCGCGACTACCTGGTCACGGTCGTCGGCAATCTACCCGAGGTCAACCCCGGCGAGTCACTGCGCCTGTCGGGAGTTTGGACCACCCATCCGCAACATGGCCGCCAGTTCAAGGCCGAGGACTGCCAACAAATCCTCCCGGCCACAGTCGAGGGCATCCGCAAGTATCTGGGCTCGGGCCTGATCAAGGGCGTCGGCCCGGTCATCGCCGAGCGCATTGTCAAGAAGTTCGGAGCCGATACACTGCCTGTGATCGAGGAGCAGCCGGAACGCCTGCATGAGGTATTGGGCATCGGTCCCAAGCGCGTGGCGATGATTATCCGCGCCTGGGAGGATCAGAAACACATCAAGGACATTATGCTCTTCCTCCAGTCGCACGGTGTCAACACCAGCCTGGCGGTGAAGATCTATAAGGAATACGGCGACGAGGCCGTGTCGGTCGTGCGCACCGATCCTTACCGTCTGGCGCGTGACATCTTCGGCATCGGCTTTGAGACCGCCGATAAGATCGCCCGTCAGTTGGGCCTGCCGCCCGATGCGCCGACACGGATCGAAGCGGGCGTGGCTTACGCGCTGAGCCAGTTCGCCGATGACGGCCATGTCTACGCACCGGAACCGGAGTTGGTGACCCAGGCGACGCAACTGCTGGAAGTGCCCCCGGACGCCGTCGAACAGGCCATCGAACGTCTGCACCAAAGCGATACCGTCCATCGCGAAACGCTCTATTTCCAGGAGGGAGTGCCGGAAACTGTGTCGCCCTCACTCGCCGTGCGCGAGGAACGCGCCGTTTACCTGACGCCCTTCTACTACGGCGAGATCGGCGTCACCGGGCGGCTGCGTGTTCTCCTGGACCACCCGACCTCGCGCCTGGCCCGCTTCAGAGATGTGACGAACTGGGAGGCTATGTATAGTCGCCTGGCCGAAGACGCCGGCGTAGAACTATCCGACCGCCAGAAAGAGGCCATCCGCATTGCACTGACCCACAAGGTCAGTGTATTGACCGGTGGGCCGGGGACGGGGAAGACCACGTCACTGCGAGCGCTGATCCGGGCCCTGGAACTGGCCAAGTGCAGTTATGTCCTGGCCTCACCCACCGGCCGCGCCGCGAAGCGGCTGAGCGAGGCCACCGGTCGCCCGGCCAAGACTGTCCACAGGCTGCTCGAATACAAGCCCGGCGGAGGCTTTGCCCGCAACGCCGACAACCCGCTGGAGGCGGATCTGGTGATCATAGACGAGAGCAGCATGCTCGACCTGCTTCTCACCAACCATCTGCTCAAGGCGGTCCACCCGGCCAGCCACATTCTGTTCGTCGGCGACGCCGACCAACTGCCGGCGGTCGGCGCGGGCGATGTCTTGCGCGACCTGATCGCCTCCGGCCAGGTGCCGGTCGTCCGCCTCGACGTGATCTTCCGCCAGGCAGCTAATAGCCTGATCATCACCAATGCCCACCGTATCCTCCAGGGCCTGCTGCCACTGACACCCCGGAATGCCGACGACTTCTTCCTGTTCGTCGAGGATGACCCCGACAAGGCCACCGATCTGATCGTTGACCTGGTGAAGCAGCGCATCCCCAAACGGTTCGGTCTGGACCCCTATGATATCCAGGTGCTCTCGCCTATGCACCGGGGCGCGGCCGGCGTAGCGACGCTGAATACACGCTTGCAAGAGGCGCTCAACCCGCCCGACTTCCGCAAGCCGGAACGCCGCCTGGGCGGGCGGATCATCCGCGTCGGCGACAAGGTGATGCAGATCCGCAACGATTACGAGAAAGACGTATTTAATGGCGACATCGGCCGGGTGAAGCGCATTGACATCGAGAACCAGACCGTCGTGGTGGACATGGATGGCCGCCTGGTCTCCTATGACTGGCTGGAGATGGACGAACTGATGCACGCGTTCGCAGCAAGTGTGCACAAGTCTCAAGGTAGCGAATACACCGCTGTGGTCATGCCCCTGCTGACGCAGCACTGGATGATGCTACAGCGCAACCTGCTCTACACCGCCATCACCCGCGCCCGGCGGTTGGTGGTGATCGTGGGCACACGCAAGGCGCTGGCGATCGCGGTCAAGAACGACAAGGTGGCCGAACGCCACTCGGCCCTGGATTTGCGGCTGGCCAGCGCGACCTCACCTCTACACCTGTCCTATTGACCTCCCCCAGCTTCTAGGCTTAGGCTGCACACTTTCACTGGACTGATTTTGTGAAAGTGAATACAATGTCCGCACCGACGTTACCGTGCTGGGCCCTGCCCCCACCGCAGGCCAACCCTCACAGGGTCAGATCACACACTGATAGGAGGCCGGACCATGCGAAGCATACCGTTACGTTGGCTCGTTTTCCTGCTAGCAGTCCTCATCCTGGGTGCATCAGTGACGCTGCCGGTGCGAGCGCGCCTCCAGCCACCTCCAACACCCGCCTGGACCGACCACGCCCCTCCGGCTATACCGGCCGAGCCGTCCAGCCGCATCGTTCCGGCCACCGTTACACCCATTCCCATTGTTGCGGAGATCATCGCCCAGATTCAGGAGACCGAGGTCTACACCATTGATGGCGGCATCAGCGGTGAGTGGCCGGTCATTATCGGTAGCGAACCCTTCACGATCCGCAGCCGCTATACCAGCGCTGACGAGTACATCGCTAAGGCCACCCAATACGCCTACGAGAAGTTCCAGGCGATGGGCTATCCCGTCGAGTATCACGTCTGGGGCTCACCCAGCGCCCCTAACGTCATCGCGACCAAAACCGGCCTGATTACACCCGATGACATCTACCTTATCACTGCCCATCTCGATGACACCTCTCAGACACCGTACTACTATGCACCCGGCGCCGACGACAACGGCAGTGGCTCGGCGGCAGTGCTGCACATCGCCGATGTCTTGCGTAACTACAATTTCGCCTCCACCATCCGCTTCGTCCTTTTCACAGGTGAGGAGCAGGGTCTGTGGGGCAGCAACGCTTATGCTCAGATGGTGTACCAGCGGGGTGATAACATCCTGGGGGTATTCAACTACGACATGATCGCCTACAACTCCGATGCCAACTGGGAAGTCAATCTCCACGTCAATAGCGACCCGGAGACGATCGCCTTGGCCGACCTGTTCATTGACGTGGATGCCGCCTACGGCCTGGCGCTGGCGCCAATCAAGATCACCGGCCTCGGCGGCGGCAGCGATCACCAATCCTTCTGGAATTACGGCTATGCCGCCATCCTGGGTATCGAGGACATGGACGACTTCAACCCGCAATATCACACCACCGGCGACCGCATCGGGAACAACGACTTCGACTACTACACCGAGTTCACTAAGGCTGCGGCCGCCACACTGGCACATGCTGCGGGCGTCTTGTCCGGCGGTATTGGCTACCTCAATGGAACTGTGACTGCCGCCGGCAGTGGCGTGCCCCTGCCGGCCACAGTGATGGCGACAAACTACGATAGCGGCGCGACCACCACCCACACCGCTAACGCCAGCGGCTACTACACCATGACGCTGGTCACCGGCCTATATACCGTCACTGCTCATTATTATGGCTACCTGGATACGACGGTGGCGGGTGTGCAAGTGCTGACAGATACAGTCACGACACAGGACCTGTCCATGCCAGTCGCGCCGACGTGGACAATATCGGGCACCGTGACTGAATTTGAAACAGGCGCCCCCTTGTCGGCGACGGTAGAGTTCCTGGAGACACCGCTGGGACCGGTGTACACCGATCCGGCCACCGGCTCCTACAGCATCAGCGTCGCCCAGGGAACCTGGACCATGCACGTCACGGCAGCAGGCCACGCACCTGAAGACCGTACCGTCAACGTCAACGCCAACCAGACCCAAGATTTCGCCCTGCAACGGGGCACCGGCAATTGCCCGGCGCCCGGCTATTACAACTGCGAAGACCTGGTGACCCGCGATTGGATCACCGCTACGCTCAACACCGGCCTGACTGGCGATGACCAAGTGCGGACCATCCCCATCGGCTTCACCTTCAACTTCTACGGCGCGGGCTACACGCAGGTGGGAGTCAGTTCGAACAGCAACCTGCAATTCACCACAAATAACAGCGGGTGGAACAACACCTGCCCGCTGCCGGACCCGGCTTTGGGCAGGATGATCGCGCCCTTGTGGGACGACCTGGACCTGAGTGCAGGTGGGGCCGTGTACTACTTAACAACCGGCAGTGCCCCCGATCGGGTGCTTACTGTCGAGTGGCGCAACGTGCCACACTGGAGCGGCAGCAACGGTGTGACATTTGAAGTGCAGATGGAAGAGGCCACCGGCGATATCTATCTGCTGTACCGGGATGTGGATTTCGGCAATTCCAGCTACAACAATGGCGCTTCGGCCTCGGTGGGCCTGCAAGACACCTCAAGCGGCCTGGAATATAGCTGCAACCAGGCAGCGCTGTTTGATGGCCTGAACATCCGCTGGTTCCCGGCTGGAACGCCCACACCGACGCCCACCGCCCCGTCGCCGACGAACACGCCCATGCCCACCGATACGCCGACAGCCACGCCGACCGCCACACTGCCAACTCCGTCAACCTGGAAGCTGTATCTACCGGTCGTGTGGAAATAGGCCAATGGCGCACGTCTCAAGGCAGTAGCTATCCTGGGAACCTGCTTTTTTCGGCTTTCGACAGCGGGTTGACAGATCGTCGGTTATCATGTAGCATAGGTTCCGGTCGTGCTTGGACGGGGTGCTAGGGGTGCCCTGTACCCGAAACCCTCTTGAGGCGGGGTCGACTTCCCCTCGAGGGGCGGCACCCTCGAGCCTGTCAAGGCCAAGCGGCGGAGAAGGCCGGGTCCTACGCGGCAGGAGCCTTCGAACCCCGCCAGGTCCGGGAGGAAGCAACGGTAAGGAGTGCCTCCTGGGTGCCGTAGGGGTGCCTGGCCGGAGCTGGCTGGCGGAGACAAGTCGAGCGGGCCACTTCGACAGGGGGTGCACGACCACTTTCCGGTGAGTTCGCTTATCGCCTTTCGCTACACGAAGCTGATGACCCGATGCCTGCGATAAGCGACCGGCGTGCCACGCTGCGCGCCTGGTGGCTTCAGAGTTGGCGTGAAGCTCTGCTGGCCCTCGTGCTGGCAGTGATGCTTCTCATCGGTTACCTGCGGACGCTCACACCGGTGCGGCTGCACGTGGACGACCAGGTGCGTACGATCGGCACGCACCAGACTACCGTCGAGGCAGTGCTGCGTGACGCCGGCGTGCGCCTCGTTCCCCCCGACCGTGTCGAACCGTCTCTTGACACGCGCCTGCGCCCCGGCCTGGATATCTTCGTCACCCGCGCCCGCGCTGTCACCGTGGAAGCCGATGGCCGCACCTGGACGGTGCGCACCCTTGAGACCGAGCCCGAGAGCCTCCTGGCCGGATTAGGCATCCGTCTCCAGGCCGGCGACCGGCTGCTCGTCAACGGCCAGGAAGTGCTCCCCAACCACCGGCAGCACGCCGCGACAGAAGACGGTCACGCAGCTCTATTTGCCGCCTTCGCCGCCCCCCCGGCCACACACATCGCCGTCCTGCGCGCCGTCCCCCTGCGCGTGGATGACAATGGTGCCCAACTCACGTTGCAAACGACCGCCACCACCATCGGCGAGGCACTGCGTGCGGCCAACATCACCCTATACCTCGGCGACCGCGTCGAACCGCCGCTCAACGGGCGTGTCTCTGCCGGACTGCGCGTCCAGATCCGTCGCTCTGTTCCGATCTCGGTGCAGGTGGATGGACGCGTCGTGCGCACACGCACCTTCCGGTCTACGGTCGCCGACGTGTTGGGCGAATTGGGCATCTCCCTGGTCGGCCTGGACTATACAATACCGCCCCCAGAGAGCCTGCTCGCGCCCGACCTCACGGTGCGGGTGGTCCGCACCTACGAAGAGGAAATCACCGAGCAGGAACCTATCCCCTTCCGTTCGACCTGGCAGCCGGATCCCAATCTAGAAATCGATCACACCGGCGTGGTACAGGCTGGCGAGCCAGGCGTGCTGGAACGCCGCATCCGTATTCGCAAGGAGGATGGCCAGGAGGTCGCCCGCACCACCTACGAATGGGTCGCCAAACAACCCGTGACGCATATCAACGGGTACGGTACGAAGATCGTGCCCCACGTCCTGGATACACCCGATGGGCCAATCGAATACTGGCGCGTGCTGCATGTCCTGGCAACCTCTTATACAGCGTCCACCGCCGGCAAGTCGCGGGATGTCCCCGATTACGGCATCGTATACACCGGACTGCCCATGCGCCGGGGCCTGGTCGCAGTGGACCCCCGTGTGATCAATCTCAACACCTGGCTGTACATCCCCGGCTACGGCAAGGGCTACGCCGCCGATACCGGGGGTTGGATCAAGAACTACCATATTGACCTGGGCTATGACGACGAGAACTTCGTTTCGTGGTATAGCTGGGTGGACGTCTACCTGCTGATGCCCCCACCGGACCCCAGCCAAATCCGCTATGTCCTCCCCGGCTCGCCGGTGGATAACGGTCCGTAGTTGGCTGACATTCCGGCGCTATTGCGCCGCTTCGCCATACAGCCGAAGCGGAGCCTGGGCCAGAACTTCCTGGTAGACGAGGCCGCCCTGGAACGCATCGTCGCGGCAGCCGAACTGAAGCCGGGCGACAGCGTTCTGGAAATCGGGCCAGGCCTGGGCACACTCACACGCCGATTAGCTGAAAGCGTAACCTCCACCGGACGCGTGGTGGCCGTGGAACTGGATGAGCGCCTGATCCCGGTGCTACGTTTCACCCTCGCCCCCTACCCCAACGTCGAGCTCGTTCACGGCGATATCCTCGAACTCGACCCGGTGGAACTGATAAGAGGGGGCAGGATGCATGTAGCTTCCTACCGTGTCGTCGCCAATCTGCCTTACTACATCACCTCCGCCGTACTGCGGCACCTGTTGGAAGCCCGTATCCGGCCAACACGCCTGGTACTGACCGTGCAACTCGAAGTGGCAGCGCGGTTGACCGCCGGGCCGGGGGAGATGAGTCTGCTCGCAGTGAGCGTCCAGGCCTATGGTCGGCCACGGCTGGTCACCCGCCTTAAGGCGGGGGCATTCTATCCGCCGCCGAAGGTGGATTCCGCGGTAGTGCGTGTGGACCTGTACGAACAGCCGCTGGTGCCGCCCGAAGAGTTGGAAGCCTTCTTTGAGGTGGTGCGCGCCGGCTTCGGCGAACGGCGCAAACAGTTGCGTAACGCCCTGAGCCGCGGCCTGCAGCGCGATGCCCAAACGGTTGCTACGGCGCTGGCCCGGGCAGGCGTGGACCCGGCGCGCCGGGCCGAGACGTTGAGCCCGGAAGAATGGGTGCGAGTGTACCAGGCCCTCATGTAGGGCACTTGACATTGCTCGCGCTTTGCGTGATAATATATACCAGAATCGGGTCGTTGGGAACGGGACGGCGACCCATACGCCGGGATGGTGGAATGGTAGACACGCAGGTCTTAGGAACCTGTGCTGATCATACAGCGTGTGGGTTCGAGTCCCACTCCCGGCACCGGTATGCGGAAGTGGCTCAGCGGTAGAGCATCTCCTTGCCAAGGAGAGGGTCGCGGGTTCGAATCCCGTCTTCCGCTCTCGCAAGCGTTCAGTTGTCAGCGATCAGTTGCCCGCTTCCAGTTCGAGGCAGGCAACCAGGCACTGGCGGCTGAACGCTTTCGTTGCTAGCGCGCGCTGGGCACTCATGCTATAATCGGCTCTGGTACTCCGGTGAACCAGAATGGCCCGGTGAGTGCCAGATACCCTGAAAAGGTAGGGACTGTGACAGAGACTGTAGCAGACGAAACCGCCGCGCAACCTTCGCCCGCACAGGGAGCCGAGGCAACCGGCCTTAAGGTTGCTGTCGAACCCCTCGAAGGACGCGAGGTGCGGCTGACAATTGAGGTTGGCCCGGAACGGGTGGAAGCCGCCCTGCGGGAGGCGGCGCACCGCCTGAGCCAGCAGGTGCGCATCCCCGGCTTCCGCAAGGGCAAAGCGCCCTTTGCCATTATGCTGCGCTACATCGGGCAGGAGGCCCTGCTCGAAGAAGCGCTCGAACCGCTCACCGAGCAGGTCTATCAAGAGGCCCTGAAGCTGACCGGCATCGAGCCCTTCGCGCCGGGACGCCTCGAAGATGTGCGCACCGAACCGCCGCTGACCCTGGAAATGATCGTCCCCCTTGCCCCGGTGGTCGATCTCGGTGACTACCGCGCCCTGCGCATGGAGCCGCCCAAGGCTGAGGTTTCGGACGACGTGATGAAGGAAGCGCTCGACTCACTGCGCGAACAACACGCCGTGCTCGAGCCGGCCAATCGCCCGGCTCAACTGGGCGATATGGTCACCGTCACGCTGCGGGGCCGGGTTGACGGCAAAGTAGTGCTGCGCGGCGATGAGGTGGACATTCTGCTCGACCCCACTGCCGATCAACCCGGGCCGGGCTTCGCCAATGAGATGATTGGGGCAGTTCCCAACCAGGAACGCACCTTCACCCTACACTACCCGGAGGACGATCCCAACGCTGATCTGGCCGGGCGCGATGTGCAGTTCCGCGTCGCCGTTCACAAAGTCCAGTCGCGCTATATCCCGCCACTCGATGACGAGTTCGCCCGCTCGCTGGACGATGAGCATATTCAGACAGCGCTTGACCTGCGCATCAGGCTGCGCCAGCGCCTGCAGGAGTCACTTCAACGCCGCGCCGATGCTGAGTTTGGCCACCAGGTGCTCGACCAGATCATTACCAATGCTCGCATCGAATACCCCCCTATCCTGCTTGAACGCGAAATTGACATGCTCCTGGAGAGCATTGAGATGGACCTGCGATCTCAGCGCCATCTGACGCTGGATGATTTCCTCAAGCTCCAGGGCAAGACCCGTGCCGCCTACCGCGAGGAAATCCGGCCCAGGGCGGAATTGCGCCTGAAGCGCAGCCTGGCACTGACCGAGATCATCAAGCTGGAAGGGCTGGAGGTCAGCCCCGAGGAGGTTAAAAAGGAGATTGACGAGATGAGCGCGCCGCTGGGCGAGCGGGCTGAAGACTTCCGCAGGCTGCTCTCAACGCCTGCCCAGCAACGCCATATCGAAGCCGACCTGTTGACCGACAAAGCCTTTGAGCGACTGGTGCAGATCGCCCAGGGCCTCGCGCCCCCAAGCGACCAGGGCCGAACGACCCAGGATGCAGGCGCTGCGTCCTCCGTCCTTCGGCCTGGGGCGGCAGAGGGCCCACCTGACCAGCCCAATGAGACACCGACCATCTTAGTGCCGTAATGAACTGAGGAGAATACGTCATGAATACCCAGATTCCGCATAACCTCATTCCCTATGTGATCGAGAGCACCGGCCGCGGCGAGCGTATGTACGATATCTACTCGCTGCTACTCAAGGAGCGCATCGTTTTCCTTGGCACCCCAATCAACGACCAGGTAGCCAACGTGATCGTAGCCCAGCTCCTTTTCCTCAGCCGTGAGGACCCGGATAAACCGATCAACCTGTACATCAACTCACCGGGTGGGGAGATTTATCCGGGGCTGGCCGTCTACGACACGATGCAGATGATTGATTCGCCTATCTCTACTATCGCCGTGGGCTGGACCGCCAGCTTCGGCACACTCTTGCTCGCAGCCGGGACGAAGGGCCGGCGCTACGCCCTCCCCCACGCCACCATCCATATGCATCCGGCCGGCGGTGGGGCACGCGGTTACGCGCCAGATGTCGAGATTCAGTACAAAGAACTGAAGCGCATGCAGGACCTGCTCCATGACCTGCTGTCGCTGCACACCGGTCAGCCTCGCGAAAAGGTCGCCGACGACTTTGAACGTGACCGCTTCTTCAGCGCCGAGCAAGCCGTCGAATACGGCCTGATTGACGAGGTGCTCCAGCCCACACCTAAGAAGATCGAGGCATTTAAGAATAAACAGCCCGCAGAGGATGGCGCCCATGCCTAGAGCGGTGCACCAGCACGAGCCGCAACGTTGCTCCTTCTGCAAACGAGGGCAAGACGAGGTCCGCCGGCTGATCTCCGGGCCGGACGGCGTCTTCATCTGCGACGAGTGCGTGGAATTGTGCCGCGAGATCCTCCAAGAGGATTCCGGACGCGAGCCAGCGCCACCCGACTTCCACACCGAACGGTTTCTGTCACCCAAAGAGATCTATGAGCACCTGAACGAGTACGTTGTGGGCCAGGACCGCGCCAAGCGGGTGTTATCGGTGGCGGTATACAACCATTACAAGCGTATCGGCAGCCCGCGCAGCCCCGATGGGGTCGAGTTGGAGAAGAGCAACATCCTGCTCATCGGCCCCACCGGCTGTGGCAAAACGCTACTGGCGCAGACCCTGGCCCGCATCCTGGATGTGCCCTTCTGCATCGCCGACGCAACTGCCCTGACTGAGGCCGGCTACGTCGGAGAGGATGTCGAAAATATCCTGCTGCGCCTGATCCAGGCGGCCGACTACGACGTGGCCCGCGCCGAGAAAGGCATTGTGTACATTGACGAGATCGACAAGACGGCGCGTAAGACTGGCGATAACCCCTCCATTACCCGTGACGTATCCGGCGAGGGCGTCCAGCAGGCATTGCTTAAAATCATCGAAGGTACACTCGCAAACGTGCCCCCCCAGGGCGGACGCAAGCATCCCCACCAGGAATTCATCCAGATTGATACCTCCAATATCCTGTTCATCTGCGGCGGCACCTTCGACGGACTGGCTGAGTTGATCGCCGGGCGTATGGGGGTCAAAGGGCAACTTGGCTTCGGTGTGCACCACAGGCGCGATTGGTCGCAGGCTGAGCTATTGCGCCACATCACACCCGATGACTTGATGCACTACGGCATGATCCCCGAACTGGTCGGCCGTCTGCCCATCGTGGTCAGCATCGAGCCACTGGACCAGGCCGCGCTCATGTCAATCCTGACCGAGCCCAAGAATGCACTGGTCAAGCAATTCCAGCGCCTGCTGCAACTGGACAATGTTGACCTGGTCTTCACCGAGGACGCGCTCTCGGCCGCCGCCGAACAGGCCCTCCGGCTTGGGACCGGCGCACGTGGCCTGCGCACTATCATCGAGGCTACACTTCTCGACGTGATGTACGAAATCCCCTCGCGGCGCGACGTGCGCAAGGTGGTGATCAACGCTGACAGCATCACACACGGAGCGCGCCCACTCCTGCTGACCGAAACCGAACACCCCATCACCTGGGAAGACGAGTTGCTGGGGACCGCAGCCTAAGCGCCAGGAGGCCAGACCGATGGCAACGGTTCCGACAGCAACTGCCCCACCCCGCCAGGGGCGCATGACCCTGGAGGAGTTCATGCGCCTGCCTGATGATGGCTACAAGTACGAACTCGTAGATGGAGAACTCAAAGTGAGCCCATCTGGCCTGGAACAGGAGGACATCGGTGCCCGCCTCATCACCTATCTTAGCAATCATATCTTGCCGCGGAGTATGGGCCGGGTGTATGGCTCGAACGCTGGCTACCGGCTACCCAACGGTAATGTACGCGCCCCAGATATATTACCGCTCACTCACGGATACCCAAACCCTGAGCGCCGATGAGGAGCTGTCCGGCCAAGCCGTTATCCCCGGGTTCAGACTGCGGGTCGCCGAGTTATTCACATAGAACATCGCGCAGGTTCAAAATCTGCGGAACGATTTTCCCCACGCACTGTTCTCGTGCGAGACGCAGAGGGCACAGAGATGCTTCACCACGCCCAGCATGACGAAGATGTCTTAGCGCTTGGTGTACTGTGGAGCCTTGCGTGCGCGCTTGAGCCCGGGCTTCTTGCGTTCCTTCTCCCTGGCATCGCGGGTCAGGAAGCCACCCTTGCGCAGCACCGGTCGTAGTTCGGGGTCGAACTTCAGCAGGGCGCGGGCAATGCCGTGACGGACTGCATCAGCCTGGCCGGTAACCCCGCCGCCCTTCACCAGCACGGTGATATTATACCGGCCCTCGCTGCCGGTGGCCTTCAGCGGCTCCATCAGCCGTTCCACATCGCCCACGCGCGGAAAGTACTGCTCGACAGGCTTGTTGTTCACGACAATACTGCCCGTCCCACCGGGGAAAATGCGCACCCGTGCCGTTGCCGTCTTGCGCCGTCCCACACCCTCGTAATACTGAACTGCCATCGCTTCGCTCCTCAGACTCTAGTCACGCCAGGCAGGCGGTCTTTCCGGTCCGCCTTACTTTAGAGCTCCAGTGGTTGCGGTTGTTGCGCCACATGCGGGTGATCAGGCCCCGCGTAAACCTTGAGTTTCTTGAGCATCTTACGCCCCAGGCGGTTGCGCGGCAACATGCCGCGCACGGCCAGTTCGAAGACCCGAGCCGGATTCCGCTGCAGGTAGTCGCGCAGGTTAAAGGCGCGCAGGCCACCGGGATAGCCGGAGTGGCGGTAATATATCTTCTCATCCATCTTACGCCCGGTAACGCGGATCCGGTCGGCGTTGACCACGATGACGAAATCGCCGACATCCAGCCCGGGGCTGTACATGGGCTTATGCTTGCCGATCAGCACATGCGCGACACGTGAGGCCAGCCGCCCCAGCGTCTGCCCTTGTGCATCCACGATATACCAGCGGCGCTCAATTTCGCCCGCCTTAGCCGCATACGTCTTCAATGCAATCTTTCCTCCAGCAATCTGTCAGTAACTTACCTGAACCAGGCAAAGCCCGTGCGCTGGCGCTGCTGCCCCGCCCCGCCTTCGGTCACGCGACGCCAGAATATCGGCGAAAACCTCCGGTGTGTACGTGCCCTCTCCCACCTTCTTGAGCGTGCCCACCAGGCAGCGCACCATCCGATGAAGGAAGGCATTCGCCTCGATCTCGAAGATGAGGAATGGCCCATCCACACGCCAGCCAGCCCGGCTGACGCGACGGATGGTGTTCTCACCTTTAGGTGCCCGACCGAAGGCAGCAAAATCGTGCTCTCCGACGAGCGCCTGTGTGGCCCGGACCAATGCTGCCACGTCCAGCGGCACCGCTACATGCCAGGCGGTGCGCCGTACCAACGGCGCACGCAGTGGATGGTTATAAATCGTATACTCGTAAGTCCGACTGCGAGCCGCATAGCGCGGGTGAAACCCCGCCTCTGCTTCCTTCAAATCGCGCACCGCCACGTCGTCCGGCAGGACCGCGTTCCAGGCGCGTTCCAGGTCGGCCAGGCTATAACGCCACTCGATGTCAAAGGCGATGACCTGGCCGCGTGCATGAACGCCCGCATCGGTTCGCCCGGCACCGACGACGCTCACCCTTTGATTGGTAATCTGACCGAGCGCGGCTTCCAGCACGGCCTGGACCGTGCGCTGATCCCGGCGCTGGCGCTGGAAGCCGTGGAAATCGGTCCCGTCGTACTCTACACTGGCGCGAACTCTGCGCCCCTTCGTCCTTATCGCGTTCAGAACTACTCAACCAGCTCCAACAAAACCATCTCGGCAGCATCGCCCTGGCGGAAGCCCAACTTGTACATCCGGGTGTAGCCGCCGGGGCGCTCCTGGTAGCGCGGTGCAATCTCATCAAACAGCTTCTTGACTACCGCCGGGTCATTCAAGCGGGCTGCCGCCAGCCGCCGGGCGTGGACCGCCTGTGAATCGCCGGCACGTAGGCCCCGCTTGGCCAGCGTGATCAGTTTCTCAGCATCGCCGCGGATGGCACGGGCCTTGGCTTCGGTTGTCTGAATGCGCTCGTGGCGCAGCAGGTCGGTGATCAGCGAGCGGCGCAAGGCCATACGCTGGTCGCTAGGCCGACCCAGCTTGCGCCCCGCTACCTGGTGTCGCATGTATCGCTCTCCTACGTCTCTCGGACCGGCTCGCCGGTCTCTATCGGCTTCTCCGGCATGTCCGCCGCCATGTAACCCTTCTCAATCAGCTTCTCACGCAGTTCGCGCAGCGATTTCTCTCCGAAGTTGCGGATGGCCAGTACAGCGTCCTGCCCCTTCTCCAGCATGTCCAGCACCTCACCCACCGTGGTAATGCCCGTGCGTTTGAGTGAGTTGAACACGCGCACGCTCAGATCAAGCTGCTCGATAGGGATATTGTAGACCTCTCCTCTAGCGGAGGGCTGCTCGACCTGAGCCTCTTCAGCCGCCAGCGTTTCCTCGCTGACACCCGCGATCTGGCGCAGATGGTTGATCAGAATCTGAGCCGCCTGGCTCAACGCCTCCTCCGGTCGGATGGTGCCATCGGTCCAGATCTCCATAATCAATCGGTCGTAGTTGGTCATCTGGCCGACGCGCTCGCGCTCGACCTCATAGTTGACCCGGCGCACCGGGCTGAAGATGGCATCTACCGGCAGTTCGCCGATAGGCAGTCGGCCCCGCTCCTCGGCCGGTGAATAGCCGCGCCCCGCCTGGACGTTCAGCTCCATTTCCAGGTGGACATCAGGCGAGTCCACCGTGAACAGGTAGAGGTCCTTATTGACCACCTCGACCTCCGGTGGCAGCGTCAGGTCGGCAGCCGTGACCGTACCCTCACCGCGGACTTCCAACCGCAGCCGCGCGGTCTCGGCATTGTTCAGCAGCTTCAACCGCAACTGCTTGACCTGCAGGATAAGCTGGGTGACATCCTCGCGCACCCCGGGGATCTCAGAAAACTCGTGATGGACATCGCTGATCCGAATCGACGTCACCGCCGCGCCTGGCAGCGATGACAAGAGCACCCGCCGCAAGGCGTTACCCAGCGTGATTCCGTAGCCGCTTTCCAGTGGCCGGATAATGAACCGACCATAATTGCGCAAGACTGCATCGCCCTCGATCTTGGGCATGACCAGGTTATTCGTGCCGAACATATGCCTCCAAACTGCGGTGGTCAGCGGCCAGTCCATCAGGTGCTGACCACTGACCACGAATCGCTGCTATTAGCGCGAGTAGAACTCGACGATGAGCTGCTCCCTGATCGTGGGATCAATGTCCTCACGTGTGGGCAAGCTCAGGATGTGCCCAGAGAGCTGGTCAGGATTCAGGCTGAGCCACTTGGGTATGCCCCGTTCATCCAGCGTCTCGCGGACCGCCTTGAAATAAGACCGTTTTCTGCTGCCCTCGCGCACGGCGATCACATCCCCCGGCTTCACCAACGCCGAAGGGATGGTCGTCCGCCGCCCGTTCAAGGTGAAGTGACCATGCTGCACCAGTTGGCGGGCCTGGGCGCGTGAATCGGCGAAACCCAGACGATAGACCACGTTGTCCAGCCGGCTCTCCAACATGATCAGCAAATTGGCGCCGGTCAGGCCGCGCCGACGCAAAGCGTCACGGAAATAGCGGCGGAACTGGCGTTCCAATATACCATAGATACGCTTCACCTTCTGTTTCTCGCGCAATTGCAGCGCGAAGTCCGATGCCCGGCCACGACGGAACTGACTCGTCTGGCCATGTTGGCCGGGAGCATAGCCCCGCTTCTCGAAGGCGCACTTGGGTGTCATGCAGCGCGAGCCCTTCAGATACAACTTCATCCCCTCGCGGCGGCATAGCTTACATACCGGACCGATGTTTCGTGCCATACAACCTCCAGTTACACACGCCGTTTCTTCGGCGGCCTGCAACCATTATGCGGAATAGGAGTCACATCCGTGATCGAACGCACCTTCAGTCCTGTGCCCTGAAGCGAGCGGATGGCTGCTTCGCGTCCCGGCCCCGGACCTTTCACGTAGATGTCAATCTCCTGGACACCTGCATCCATTGCGGTCTTGGCCGCCTGCTGCGCCGCCAGCCGGGCTGCGTAAGGCGTGCTCTTGCGCGACCCTTTGAAACCGGCCGTGCCAGCGCTGCCCCAACACAGGACATTTCCCTCTTGATCGGTAATGGTGACGATGGTATTGTTGAATGTCGAATGGATATGAGCCTGACCGATGGCTACAGTGCGGCGCACCTTCTTGGCCGCCGCGCGGCGTGTCCCCGCTCGCTTCGTCCGTCCCATGAATCCTCCGCGATTTACTTCTTCTTCATCCCTCGCCGCCGGCCGCGCCCTGGAACCGTCTTCTTGGGTCCTTTGCGTGTGCGCGCGTTGGTGCGGGTGCGCTGGCCACGCACCGGCAGATTGCGGCGATGACGCATGCCCCGATAGCAGCCGATCTCCTGCAGACGCTTGATGTTCATCTGCACCTCGCGCCGCAGGTCACCCTCCACCTTATACTCACGTTCAATGATGTCACGCAACTGGGTGACCTCGGCCTCGGACAGGTCCTTGATGCGCGTATCCGGATTGATCCCGGTTTGCGCCAGGATGCGGTTGGATGTCGGCCGGCCGATCCCATAGATATAGGTCAGCCCAATCTCGACGCGCTTGTTGCGGGGCAAGTCAACCCCGGCAATACGTGCCATGCCTCCTCCTCAAACCTAACCCTGCCGCTGCTTGTGCTTAGGGTTATCACAGATGATATAGATGCGGCCCTTTCGCCGCACCACCTTGCACTTGGGGCAGCGCCGCCTCACTGACGACGAGACTCTCATAGATGACTCCTCAATTCGACTGATGCCGAGATAACCCCGCAATTATACCATAGATTACGCTCTACGGTAAGGTCAGAATGACCGGGCCATCGGGCGTCACGGCGACGGTGTGCTCAAAGTGAGCCGACAGCTTGCCATCGGCCATCACCACCGTCCACTGATCGGGCAGGACGCGTGTGGCCCAGTCGCCCTGGCTGACCATCGGCTCCAGTGCAATCGTCATCCCCGGCCGCAATAGTGGCCCGCGCCCGTTCTGCCCATAGTTCGGTACCTGCGGCTCTTCGTGCATCCGGCGACCGATGCCATGGCTGGTATACTCGCGCGCCACGTTGTAGCCGCGTGACTCCACATAGGCCTGGATCGCGGCCGAGACGTCGCCGGTGCGATTACCCACCACCATCTGGGCAATGCCCACGGCCAGTGCCTTCTCGGTCGCATCCAACAGGTCTTGCGCCTCCGGGCTGATCTTTCCGACCGGGACGGTGATAGCCGCGTCTCCATGCCAGCCCTTATAAATCGCACCCACATCCAGACTGATGATGTCCCCTTCTTCCAGGCGCCTGGGGCCTGGTATACCGTGCACCAATTCTTCATTCACCGAAGCGCAGATGCTGGCTGGGAAGGGTGGTGCATTTCGCGACGGGCCCGGATACCCCTTAAAGGAGGGGATGGCATGCAGACGCCGAATCGTCGCTTCGGCCAGTGCATCCAACTCAGCCGTGGTCACCCCCGGCTTCACGTGTTCACGCAGCACCGCCAGAACATGGGCGACGATGCGCCCAGCCTCACGCATCAGCGCGAGTTCTGCCGGCGACTTCAGATAGATCATGACGATACCCTGCCAAATAACCCACGATCTCAGAGTACACTTTCTCAATGGGCTGCTCGCCGTTGATCTCAACCAGCAAACCGCGCTGGCGATAGTAGTCGAGCAGCGGTGCTGTCTGCTCCAGATACACCTGAATGCGTCGCCGCACCGTCTCGGGCCTGTCGTCATCGCGTTGATACAACGGGCTGCCATCCAGGTCACACACACCCGGCACTTTGGGCGGATTATGGCGCTCATGATAGGCATGTTGCGCCGCCCGGCACATCCAGCGCCCGCTCAACCGGTCAAGCAACTCGGCTTCAGATACTCTGATGTACGGGACCAGGCGGACTGCCTCGCCACGCTCCTGGAGGATGGCCTCAAGCGCCTGGGCCTGGGCAATGTTGCGGGGAAAACCGTCAAGGACGGCCCCCTGAGTACAGTCCGGCCGGCTCAGCCGTTCGGCGACCATGCGCACGGTCACGCCGTCCGGCACCAGCTCGCCCCGGTCCATATAGGCCTTCGCCAATTGCCCCAATTCAGTCTGCCGCTGCAGATTATCCCGAAAGAGGTCACCGCTGGCGATCTTCGGCAAGCCCAGCCGCGCCGAGATCAGGTCCGCCTGAGTCCCCTTACCAGCGCCCGGCGCCCCCACCATAACGATAAACAAGCTATCAGCCATCAACTCGCAGCCTTCAACAACGACGAAGGACGAAGACCGTTTCCCCTTGCGTCTTTCGTCACCGAATGAACCCCTCGTAGTGCCGCATGAGCAATTGTGCCTCGAGCTGGCGCATGGTGTCAATCACCACACCGACGACGATGAGCAGGCCGGCGCTACTGATCAGAAGGATGTTCGAACCCAGGCCGAGCGGTTGCAACAGGAAAGGCAGCACCGCCACCGCGCCCAGGAAGACCGCACCGGCAAACGTGATGCGGTGCATGACAGCGTTGATGTAGCTGGCTGTATTCTTCCCAGGCCGCAAGCCGGGGATAAAGCCGCCCTGACGCTGTAGCGTCTCCGGCAGATTCTGCTGCTGCACCATGACATCGGTGTAGAAGTAAGTGAAGCCCACCACCATCAGGAAGTACAGAATAGGATAGGTGGGATTGTTACTATTGCCGTTGAAGATATTGATGATAGACTGAGATACATCGCGCACCCAGGTCGTCGTCGAGCTGACGAAGAAGCCTGCGATCACCGCCGGGAAGGTCAGGATGGACTGGGCAAAGATCAGCGGGATCATGCCGGCGGTGTTGACCTTGAGCGGGATAAATGTGCTGCCGCCCGCGTACATCTTGCGCCCGCGGACGCGCCGTCCATACTGCACCGGGATGCGCCGTGTCCCCTCCTGCACCACCACAATCACAAACATGGTGATAGCCGTGATGACAAGGAAGGCGATCACCTGGAGCACGCCCTGATTGGGGTTTGACAGAAGCCGTCCCATGTTGGAGGGCACGCGGGCCACAATGCCGCCAAAGATAATGATGGAGAGCCCATTACCCACACCCTGCTCCGAGATCAGTTCGCCCAGCCAGATCGCGAACATCGTCCCGCCGACCATAGCCGCGATCATGGTGATCGTCGGCAGCAGATTGGCGCCGCTGAAGCCGAAGCTCGGCAGGATGGAAGGCCCGAACTGCGCGATGAACAACCGCGCCTGGCCGATGGCCTGGAGTGCTGCCAGCGGGATGGTCAGGTAATAAGTATACTGGTTGATCTTGTTGCGCCCGGCCTCACCCTCTTTGCTCAGCTCTTCGAGTTGGGGGATGATAGGTATGAGCAATTGCAGGATGATCGAGGCCGTGATATACGGATACACCCCCATTGCCAGCACCGAGAAGTTGGCAACTGCGCCACCCGAGAGCAGATCGAGCAACAAGAGGAGCTGATTGGCCCCCCCGGTGTTCTGTGGGTTGAAAAGCTGCGCCAGGATCGTCTGGTCAACCCCCGGCACCGGCACATGCGACGCCAGGCGGTAAATCGCCAGGATCAGGAAGGTGAACAGAATCTTCCGCCGCAGGTCCGGCAGGTTGAGCGCGTTTCTCACCGCCTGTATCATCGCATTGTCTCCTTAACTCAGCACCTCGGCTGTCCCACCGGCCTGCTCGATCTTCGCACGGGCGCTGGCCGAAAAGCGGTGCGCCTTCACGGTCAAGGCGCGGTCCACATCACCTCGGCCCAGGATAACCACCGGCTTGGTCAGGTCGCGCAGCAGGCCAGCTTCAACCAGCGTTTGCGGCGTGACCACACCGCTCGGAAAGAGCGAGGCATCCGCCAACTGATCCAGATTGACCTCGGCGTATTCGACGCGGCGGATGTTGGTGAAGCCCCGCTTGAACGGCAGGCGTCGCACGAGAGGCAACTGACCACCCTCAAAATAGAGTTTGACCCCCCCGCCGGTGCGGGCGTTCTGCCCCTTGGTCCCCCGGCCGGCCGTCTTACCCTGTCCGGCGGAAATGCCCCGTCCGACGCGTTTGCGTTCCTTCTTCGCGCCGGGCGCAGGGCGCAGATCATGTAACTTCATGGAACTTCCTCCACCACGACCAGATGGCTGATCTTGTTGATCATGCCGCGAATCGCAGGGCTATCGGCCTGTTCCACCCTATCGTGCAGATGACGTAACCCCAGCGCACGCACCGTGGCCTTCTGGCGTTCGGTATAGCCAATCGGGCTTTTCACCAGGGTGATACGCAGGCGCTTCGGGCTGTTTGTCGCCGACACCGCAGTGCCTGCAAGCGCACTCACGGGCGCATTCTTAACGGCGATCGTCTTCTCACTCATGCTGGCCGCGACTCCAGAAGGGAGCGATATCCTCGGCCGCTTTACCCCGCGCATGTGCCTCAGATTCGACGCTCTTGAGTTGAGTCAGGCCCTCAAACGTGGCCTGGGTTACATTCAGAATATTAGGGCTGCCCAACGACTTGGTCAGAATGTCGCGCACACCCGCTGCTTCCAGCACCGCACGCACGCCACCGGCGGCATGCACGCCGGTGCCGGGCGAGGCCGGCTTGAGCAGCACCTCGGCCCCGCCGTGCTTGGAGATCACCTCGTGTGGAATGGTGGTATCGGCAAGTGCGACAAAGCGCATCCCTCGCCGCGCCCGTTCCGTTGCTTTGCGGATGGCATCAGGCACACCCCGCGCCTTGCCCACACCCACACCGACGCGGCCCTTGTTATCGCCCACAACTGCCACAACCCGGAAGGCGAAGCGCCGTCCGCCTTTGATAACCTTAGCGACACGGGCGATATCAATGACGCGCTCGTCAAACTCCTCGCGCTCCTCTTCACGAAATTCGCGCTCTGCTCCTCGTTTCGGCATGACTAGAACTCCAATCCCCCTTCACGCGCCGCTTCAGCCAGAGCTCTAACGCGGCCATGATACCTGTATCCGCCCCGGTCGAATACTACCTGCTTCACACCCCGGGCCAGAGCCCGTTGCGCCAGCACGCGGCCCACGACCTTGGCATCATCCGTCTTAGTGCCCTGACCCAGTTGTTGCCTGACCTCCGGATCAAGCGTCGAAGCCGAGACCAGCGTGCGTCCCTGGCTATCGTCAATGATCTGGCCATAGATATGCAGCAGACTGCGGTAGATATTCAGCCGGGGCCGTTGCGGTGTGCCGACGACCCTGCGCCGGACGCGCTGATGGCGCCGTTCGCGAGCTGCCCGTGTCTTCAGCGTATGTGCCATCACTACCCTACCTTCCCGGCTTTGCCGGCCTTGCGCCGAATGTGCTCATCCACATAACGAATACCCTTGCCCTTATATGGTTCCGGTGGGCGCAACGCCCGCAGATCGGCCGCGACCTGGCCCACCACCTGCTTGTCGTAGCCCTCGACCGTGATTGTCTTGGCTTTCGGGTCCACCTCAAACTTGACTCCCTCCGGCGGCAGGCGGTAGATCGGATGCGAGTAGCCCAGGAACAAAACCAGTTGGTCTCCTTGCATCTCGGCGCGATAGCCGACGCCTTCGACCAGAAGCGTCTTGCGAAAGCCCTGAGTGACACCGGTGATCAT
>CADDZL010000017.1 GCA_902812335.1 Chloroflexota bacterium
CTCACGCCCAACCCCCTCTCCCCCCCAGTACCGGGCTTCAGCCCGGTTGGGAGAGGGGGCGAAGAGGGTGAGAGCGGCTTCGATCTGTTGGCGGCGAGTTACGACGCCACTTTTACCGAGACGCCTCTGGGACGGCGGCTGCGGGCGCGTGTCTGGGCCTGCCTGGAACCACATCTCAGGCCCGGTCAACATGTGTTGGAGTTAGGCTGCGGCACGGGCGAGGACGCGCTCTGGTTGGCCCAGCGGGGCGTGTCTGTCACCGCCACCGATGTCTCGGCGGCCATGCTGGAGGTTACCAGACGTAAGGCGACCCACGCTGGCGTTGCCGGGCGGGTGACGACGCGCCACCTGGCGATCCAGGACGTGCCCGACGCGACCTTTGAGGAGAAGTTCGATGGTGTGCTGTCCGACTTCGGCGCGCTGAATTGCCTGCGCGAGTTCGATGCGCTGGGGCGGGCGCTCGGGCGGCTGGTGCGGCCCGGGGGCTGGGCGGTACTGGTCGTGATGGGACCGTGGTGTGCCTGGGAGATAGCCTGGTTTCTGCTACACGGTCACCCACGCGCGGCGCTGCGCCGGCTGCAATCGGGCGGCGTTGAGGCTGAAGTCGGCGACCAGAAAGTGCACGTGATCTATCCGTCGCCGGGGCGGCTGGTGCGGACGCTGGTCCCTGAGTTTCGCCTGCTGCGCCAATGGGGGCTGGGCGTGGCTCTGCCGACGACCGACGCCGCCAGCGTTGTGAATGGACGGCCCACTCTGCTCGACCGGCTCGACCGGTTGGAGACGAGGCTGGCGGGCACGTTCCCATTCAGGCTGCTGGCCGATCATTATGTGCTGGAACTTGAGCGGCTGTCAACGGATGTGGGGAGCGGATTGAACGGATAAGACCTCGGAGGTCTGGGGACAGTTGATGGCTGAAAGCTTCCGTCTCGCCCATTCCTGGCTGCTCCAGGCCTGGTTCCGGCTGTTCCAGCGCCACCGCCACGACCGGCTGGTGCTGGAGGACGTGGCCGGGACGCCGATCCTGGTGCTGCCGCAAGTGTTCAACCCGAAGCTATTCCGCAGCGGCGCGTTCCTGGTCGAGTGCCTGGGGCCGAAAGTGATCCCGCCGGGCGGGACGGTGCTCGACATGGGCACGGGGTCAGGCGTGGGGGCGGTATTCGCGGCCCGCTGGGCTGCCCGCGTCGTCGCGGTGGACATCAACCCGGAGGCAGTGCGCTGCGCCCGCATCAACGTCCTCCTGCACCGGCTGGAAAGCAAGGTCGAGGTACGCCAGGGCGACCTGTTCGCACCGGTCACGGGCGAGCGCTTCGACGTGGTCTTGTTTAACCCGCCCTACTTTCGGGGCGAGCCGCAGAGAGCACTTGACCAGGCCTGGCGCAGCACCGACGTGATCGAGCGCTTCGCCGCCGGCCTACCCGCGGCACTGGCCCACGGCGGCCGTGCCCTGGTCGTCCTATCGTCCATGGGCGACCTGCCCGGCGCGCTGGCGGCATTCCAGAGTCAGGGGCTCCAGGTCGAAACGCTGGCCGAGCGCGACTTGATTAACGAGATACTGACAGTTTACAGCTTGTCACGCTGAGCGAAGCGAAGCGTCTCTTGTAAGCGTCATAGAGATGCTTCGCTACGCTCAGCATGACAGGGGAATGAAGTTGATAGATATGAGCCATCCGACGCTGGTCTTGTACAATCCGCGCAGCACCTCACCCGGCAAGCGGGTGCTGCCACTGTCGCTGCTGGCGCTAGGGGCACTGTTGGAGGGCCGGTTCGAGTACGCCATCGTGGACGGCAACCTGGAGCCGGACCCGGTAGCCCGCATCGCCGGGTTGGTGCGCGGCGGCGCGCAAACCCTGGGCGTCACCGTCATGCCCGGCCCGCAGCTTTCACAGGCCGTGTCCCACAGCCGCCGGCTCAAGGAGATGTTCCCGGAACTAACCGTCATCTGGGGCGGCTATTTTCCGACGCAGCACTGGGACGTCGTCCTGCGCTCACCCTATGTAGATTATGTCGTTCGCGGTCATGGCGAGGTCGTCTTCCGCCAACTGCTGGAGCGGCTAGAGCGCGGCGAGGACGTGACCGACCTCAAAGGCCTGGCTTACCGTGACGCCGATGGTCAGCCGGTGACCAACCCGGTGGCTCCCATCCCCCATCCGGAACACCTGCCCGACTTCCCCTACCACCGGCTAGATGTCACCGCCTACGTGCGCAAGTGCTACCTGGGCAACCGGACATTGTCGCATCATTCCAGCTACGGCTGCCCCTTCTTCTGTAACTTCTGCGCCGTCGTCAACATGGTCAACGGCCGCTGGCTGCCCCAATCGGCCGGGCACACCGCCCGCATTGTGCGCCGGTTGACCGAGACCTATCGCCTGGATTCGGTCGAGTTCCACGACAACAATTTCTTCGTCAGCGAGGCACGCACAGCCGAGTTCGCCGAACGCATCCGCGACCTGGGCATCGTCTGGTGGGGCGAGTCACGCATTGACACGCTGCTCAAGTATTCCGCTCACACCTGGCGCTTGATGCGCGACAGTGGGCTGAAGATGGTCTTCATGGGGGCCGAGTCAGGCTCGGACGAGACGCTCAAGCGCATGGACAAGGGCGGCACGATGTCCACACAGAAGACGCTGGAGATGGCCCGCGTCATGAAAAGCTGGGGCATCGTGCCCGAGTTCTCCTTCGTCATGGGCAACCCGCCCGATCCGGAGGGCGACATCCGCACGACCATCGAGTTCATCCGCAAGGTCAAGCAGATCAACCCGGCCAGCGAGATCATCATGTATATGTACACGCCCGTGCCGCTGGCCGGCGATCTATACGATGAGGCCAAGGCCGAAGGCTTCGCCTTCCCCCAAACGCTCGAAGAGTGGACCAGCCCGGAGTGGCATCAGTTCTCGCTGCGGCGCAGCACGACCATGCCCTGGATGCAGCAGCGGCTGCGCCAGAAAGCCCACGATTTTGAGCGCGTGCTCAACGCCTATTATCCAACAACGACCGACATCAAATTGACCGGACCGCGCCGCTGGCTGTTGCGGGCGGTGAGCGCCTGGCGCTATCACACCCGCTTCTACCATTTCCCGATTGAGCTGAGGGCACTACACAAGGTGATGGCCTACCAGCGGCCGGAGACGACAGGCTTCTAATGAATAAGTGGCGATTGAAGCGCACAGGCCCGGCGCTAAAGCGCCGGACTGAAAGAACAAAGCCCTGCGGGTTCCAACCCCGGCGGGGCTTTAGCCCCGTGTCCCTGTGCAGGCAGAGGGCCCTCGGATGAACTCCCCCGCCGACACACTCAAGCGCACGCTGACGCTGGCGACCGGGCGGCTGTACACCATGCCGATCCTGACGCTGATGCCGCATAGCCGTTGCAACTGCCGCTGTCTGATGTGCGACATTTGGCGCGACAACGCCAACAAGCGCGAGATCGCCACGGAGGCGGTGGCCCGCTGGCTGGACGTGTTGCAACGGCTGGGGACGCGCTGGGTAGTACTGTCCGGCGGCGAACCCCTGATGCATTCCGACCTGTTCGGCCTGTGCCAGGTGCTGCGCCAGGCCCCCGTGCGTATCACACTCCTATCCACCGGCCTGCTCCTGGAGAAATACGCCGCCGACGTCGTCACCCATGTAGACGACGTCATCGTATCACTGGACGGTAGCCAGCCGGTACATGACCGCATCCGCAACATCCCCCACGCTTACGAGCGGCTGGCGCGAGGCGTGGCCGCACTGAAGGCAGCCCGGCCCGGCTTCCGTGTCACCGCCCGCTGTACCCTGCAGAAGGCCAATTACGCCGACCTGCCCAATATCGTGGCAGCGGCACATGAATTGGGCCTCGATCAGATTTCGTTCCTGGCGGTGGACGTATCCACGACGGCCTTCAACCGGCCTGACGGCTGGGGGCCGGAGCGCGTGAACGAGGTGGCATTGGACGCCGACGACGCGGTGCGCTTCCGCGCGATCCTGGAGGACCTCATCGCCGGCCACACCGCCGACTTTCAGACCGGCTTCATCGCTGAATCCCCGGCCAAACTGCGCCGGCTGTCGGCCTACTTCGCCGCCCTGTTGGGGCGGGGCGAATTCCCACCGGTGGCCTGCACCGCCCCCTGGGTGTCGGCGGTGATCGAGGCGGACGGCACGGTCAGGCCCTGTTTCTTCCAGCGTAGCCTGGGCAACGCCTTTGCGCAACCGCTGGCTGCGATCCTCAACTCGGATGATGCCATCGCCTTCCGCCAGAACCTCAACGTTCGCACCGATCCCATTTGCCGCAAGTGCGTGTGCTCGCTCAACCTCAGACCCCATCAAGGGATTAACGGTTCACGCTAGCCACCGGGCATAGCCCACCGTATCTCATACCAGACCAGTGCCAGCACTTCCCGCGCCTCACGTGGCCAGCGTTCCAGCGGCGACATCGGCCCGGCGGTAGCCTGAGCCGGACTGGGATAGACGGTTATACCCTCATGCTCGAAGGCAAGGGCCGCCCGATAGAGGTGATACCCATCGGTCACCAGGACCGCCGTGTGCCAGCCGTGGCGCTGCATCTCGGCAGCCGAGTAAAGCGCATTCTCCTCAGTGCTGGTCGCTCTCTGCTCCAGAAGAGTCGCCCAGGGCGGCACGCCCAGTGTGACTGCTCGACCACAGGCTGCTGCGGCTTCGCTCACCGGCGCAGCATTCGAGATGCCGCCGCTACACAGGATCGCCGGGGCCAGCCCACGCCGGTAGAGGACCACCGCATGGGCGGCACGGCGGGCCAGTGATGGCGACGGCTGGCCATCGGCCTGCACCCGCGCCCCCAGGACAACGATCACATCGGCCGGCTGCGCCTGATCCACCAGGCCATAACGGTCAATAGCTCCAATGCCAATGGCCAGCGCGATCAGGCCCCCCAGCAGGGCGAGAATCGTAAGACGGAATACGCCATGCCTGATACGTGAAGAGATTCTCATGTGCGACGGCTATGCTTCACGTCTCACCGTTCACCGACGAACATCAAATAAGCGATCTTGCCCTCGTAGTCACGGCGTTCGAGCAAGACATGGCGCGGAATGGCGGCCTCGAGCGCCGCCAGGCTATCTCTGTCTGCGGGGTTCAGGATGACCATGAACCGGCCGGCTGGAAGCTGCGTGGCGATCTGGGACGCCGGCGTGCTGAGCTCGATCTCGGGCTTCATCTTGATATGATACTCACTCTCCAGCCGGGCTCTGACCACTGTGCCATTGTACCAATAGGGCCACACCCGGATGTAGGTAGGGCCAGTATCGGAAAACTCAGCGATATCCTGGGCCATGGTGCGTTCGAGTGGGAAGTTATGGCCAGGCAGCCCGTCACGGTAGGCGTAGAAATAAGTCAGCCAGCCGTCCCGTGCTTCGGCAACCACCAGAAACACCAGCGATAGCGCCGTCACGGCTTTGCGTCCGCCGCGCAGGCCGCCTTGCAACGACCAGACCGTCTGGCTGCTGCGCTCCAGCGCGAACTCCAGCCGCAAGCCCGGCCGCGTCGCCAGCGCCATCTGGCGGAACGCCGCCGGAACCAGGGCAGCGGCGATCAAGGCGGGCGCCAGCGTCCCCAGACCGTAGGAAACGTTGCCCCAATCGTTGGGCGGGATCATGGCCACGACCAGCGGCACGAGCATGACCCCGAAGAAGACCGGCAACAGGACATTGAATCCGCGCCACAACCGCGCCAGCACAGCACCGACCCCGACCAGGAGCAGCGCACCGGTGGCGAACCCTAACTGACGCTGATAAGGCGGGTTGAATAACCGATTGCCGTCGCCAACAACGTTGTACATTGCCAGGCTGCGCCCCAACATCCTGGCGAACGCCAGAGCCGGTGACGCCTGGCGGGCATAGGCCTGGCGCAAGAGGTTAGTCTGAACCTCGATGCGGCGGCTATACTCCACCTGGTGCGTGATGGCGTAAGCACCCAGCGGTGCATACACCGCGACCGTAAGCACCAGCGCCAGCCCCAAGCCGGCCAGCGTGGTGCGCACCCGCTGCCGGGGCAGAGCCACCAGCACAGCTGCAACGATGACTGCCGGGATGATGAAAGGTGCCGGCTTATACGTGTACAGGCCCGCTCCCATGGCAACGCCCAGCAGCGCATAGTCCAGCACCCGGCCGCGCCGCAGCGCCCGGACCAACATCAGCATCACCACAATGACCGCCAGGAGCAACAGGACGAAGCTGATGCCGGAACGGCTCAGGCTGACGTGCCATTGGCTGACCGCCAGCCAGAAGGCGGCATAAAGCCCCACCTCACGGTTGAACAGCTCGCGGGCCAGCAGATACAGAAGCGGGATGGTGGCGAGACCGATTAGGGCCGTGGTCAGCTTGAGGCTGTAGTGGCTCAGGCCGAAGGCATCCGTCACGACCGCCGTGAGATAGTATAGCATCGGCTCGCGGCCCTGGTTGCGGGTGAAGAAGATCGGGTGCACCGTCCCTTGTAGCAGATAGCGCATGTCCTCATAGTTCTCGTAGAGGTCGGCCGGCATCTCCGCCGGCAGCTCATACAGATCATGCAGTCGGTAGAAAGCGCCCAGAGCCAGGAGCGCAAGCAGCGCTACCTGCGTCCATGACAGACTGAGATGCACTCCATCAGTGAGGGAGGGCCAAGAACGGCAGACGGCGAAGGGGGGACGAACCGGGCTGAAGCCCGGCGCTGGGTCCGCCGTCCCTCGCCGCCCCGGCCAGACCGCCAGCAGGCAGATGGCCAGGCCGACCAGCCAGAGCAGCAATTCTGGCGGCTTGATGTCATTGTCGCGGAAGCCCAGGGCCGCGACGAGGCACGTCACCAGCCCCAGGCCAATTACGACAAGTCGGGGCCAGGAGGGCAGATGAAAAGGGATCACCGCGCTCTCGGACTCCAGGGCAACATGGCGGTTGGCGAGGCCGAACAAGCCGGCGCTCAGGAGCGCCAGCCACACCGGCGTCAGATCGGCGAACGGGGCTTGGAGTTTGCGCTGATCAAAGAGGAATTGGGCTACAAGCGCCAGGATGAGACCGGTCAGACCCAGCGGCCAGGCGAAAACCCGCAGCCAGGTGGACAGGCCTGTGTCTATCCGACGGCCCGCAGCCCGCACACGCTGTAGCGTCCCCGTCAGGGATAACATCCGCCCCCTTCTCAGGCGATGTTATGCAAGCAGTTCCCATGGTGGGGGGCGCCGTGCCCCGCCGAGGGATGCGAGGATAACCGGTGCCGCTTCTGGCACGATGTCAGCGAAGGCGCGCAGCAGGCCGAAGCAGCCGGCGATCATCATGTCGCCGTAGGGCACGGCGAAGTAGAGCCGGTGGCGCGAGCCGCGCATCAGGCTCCGCCTGGGACCGACGACGACTAGTGAGTCCAACGCCGCCGGGCGCCGATCGAACACAAGTGCGCCGTGGCCCTGGTCGCCAAAGACCTCCTCATGCCTGAGTGTACCCTCAGCCAGCCGCGCGACCAGCCCATCCAGCTTATCACGGCTCACCAGTCCGGTATGATGCTCGAACAGGCCCTCGATACCGCCTGGCCCCAGCCGGAAGGCCAGCGTGTGGAAGTTGCCGACGTTGGCGATGAAGACCGTTTCGCGCCTTCCGCCTCCGTTTGCATCCTGCGCGGTCACTTTCG
Organism: Chloroflexota bacterium; assembly: GCA_902812335.1. GTDB lineage: Bacteria > Chloroflexota > Anaerolineae > DSLN01 > DSLN01 > DSLN01. Next base: position 7,600 of record CADDZL010000017.1, read on the forward strand.
GATCGAGCGTTGCACCCAGCACAGCCGCCGGGGCCGTGTCCATGATCAGCACCGGCCCCTCGAAATCTATCGTCCGGGCCACGGCCTGCATCCGAGTCATGATCGGCGGCACGTCCGGGGCGAGGTAAGCAAAGGCCGACAGGCGATTGGTCGCCCGGATGCGCTCCAATAGATAGTCAAAGCGGAACTGCCGGTCGCTATAGCCGGGCGGGGCATTGCCGTGATCGAAGACGGCTACGGCCAGCGCATCGGGGACAAGGTCCAGGCCGAAGGCGGCGAAGGCGGCGCGGATGGCGGCATAGTCGAAGTCCTTCAGTTCCAGCTCGATCAGCCCATCAGGCTGTCCGCCCTGGCGGCGGAGGTCCACCGCCTCATCCTCGCCGATGACCCGGATGCCCATCTCGCGCTCAACAACCTCGATCTCATCGTTGAATGAGCGGGCAGCCATGGGGGTAGCGTAAACGGGCAGGCCGGCGCGGACATGATCCTGAACGGCCCACTGGCTCGGCCCACCGCCCATCGTCACGCCGGTGAGGAGTAGCGGCCGCCGCCGGCGCGTCGCCGCCTTGACCCGCTGCGCCACGAGCATCGTCGGCGAGGGCATGACGAGTTTAAGGCAGTTCTCCAGTTCGAGGTCACTGTCGTAAAGCAGGATGTCCTGCGTGCCGGTGCCGACATCAACCGCCAGGATGCGCATAAGCACAGTATAGTGGCTGCCGAGCCGCATGTCAACGACGGATTAGCGACGGGGGTGTTCCAGATTGGGGGCGAGAGCAACCGCCTGATCCTTCCCTGCGGTCAGGACGAGGCTAGAAGCTCCGGGCTGACCTCTCCCCCTGTCCCTCCCCTGACAGGGGAGGGGGAGGAAGGGACGAGGTCTTCCTCAGTCCCTACCCCATCGTCTCTTATGCGCTCACTTCGTGCAATTTGATGAAGTTGGTCTTGGTTTGCACATCCACCGGCAGGCCACCGGTGACGACGACCTGCTCGCCGGGGCGAACCAGGGCCTGAGCTTTGAGGGCTGCCTCAACCCCGGCCAGCAACTCCTCGACGGTCTGGCGGGGTTCAAGCAGGCAGGGCACCACGCCCCAGGCCAACGCCAATCGGCGGCGCACACGCTCGCTGGGGGTGAAGGCCAGAATAGGCACGTGGGGTCGCTCCTTGGACATCAGTTGCGCTGTCCGACCGGTGCGGGTGAAGGCGCAGATAGCACGCACACTACGGTCCTGGGCCAGCTCGCGGGCAGCGCGGACGATGGCCAGGGCATCGTCATAGGTTGCATCCCGGTTGATCGGTGGGTGTCCCCAACGTGCCAGGTGGGCTTCAGCCGCTTCGGCAATCGCTGCCATCATCCTCACTGCCTCAATCGGGTAAGCGCCGACCGAGGTCTCATCGCTGAGCATGATGGCGTCGGTGCCGTCGAAGATGGCATTGGCAACGTCGGAGGCTTCAGCACGGGTCGGGCGCGGGTTGGCGATCATGCTTTCGAGCATCTGAGTGGCGGTGATGACGAAGCGGTGCTTGCGGTTGGCGGCCTCAATGATCGTCTTTTGGGCAATGGGTACTTGCTGCGGCGAGAGTTCCACGCCCAGGTCACCTCGCGCCACCATCACACCGTCGCTAACATCCAGAATCGCCTCCAGGTTGTCGAGGGCTTGGGGCTTCTCCAGCTTGGCGATGACCATAGGCGACTGGTCAGGCGAGACATGCCCGGCGATGGCCTGGCGCAGCCGGTATATGTCCTCCGCCCGGCGGACGAAGCTGAGCGCGACGTAGTCCACGCCCTGGGCCAGGCCAAAGGCCAGGTCATCGTAGTCCTTCTCGGTCAGCGCTGGGGCCTGGATGGCGACGCCGGGCAGGTTAATGCCTTTGTGCTCCTTAAGCAGACCGCCGTGCACAACCTGGGTAATCACATCCTGACCCTGCACACTCACCACGCGCAGCTCCATCAGGCCATCATCGAGCAAAATGCGGTCACCGTGGCGGACGTCCTGAGGAAGCCCCGCGTAAGTGGTTGAAACGATCTCGGCTGTGCCGGGGACCGGGCGCGTCGTCAGGGTGAAGGTCGCCCCGTCCACGAGGTGGACCGGCTCACCGCCTTCCAAAGGGCCGGTGCGGATCTTGGGGCCGGCGAGGTCCTGCAGAATGGCAACGGCTGTGCCCAATCGGTCGGCGATGGGCCGCACGCGCTCGATCACGGCGGCATGGCTGGCTTGTGTGCCATGTGAGAAGTTCAACCGGATGACGTTGACACCGGCACGGATGAGGGCCTCCAGTTGTGCCTCATCTTCCGTCGCCGGGCCGATGGTCGCTACGATCTTGGTACGTCGCATGGTGAACCTCTCACAACACTGCTCACGGTGCAGCCCCCGCCTGCCCACCTGTTAGGGTGTTATTCCGTCCATGTCCATTAGCTCCGGGCCCACCTGCCAACTCGCCTCTGACATGATGCACACCCGCGCAATGCTGCTATTTGTATTCTATGAGGATGTTACTTATACTATTGCTCTTAGCAAAGCACAAGCACAGCGATGGTCAGGGCTTTTAACCGGACATATAGAGAAATGACCGTCTTGCCGCCTGGCCAATGGGTTGTCTTACCTCTCTTCCAATGCGGCCAAGCCCGGCGGCGACCCCACCGTCGCTCAGCCGTTTGATCCCGGCCCGCACGCGGCGGTCTAACGGTTCTGTGGCCTAGAACGCGGTTCACTTGCGCAAGGGAAGTCCACCATGACTGATCGAGCAGCCTTTGAACAGTACCGGCCCCACCCCTGGCATGGACTTACACCGGGGAAGGACCCCCCGCGCTTGCTCCACGCCTATATCGAGATCACGCCTTTCGACCCGGTGAAGTATGAAATTGACAAGGTGACAGGCTATCTGCGGGTTGACCGGCCTCAGCGCTCGTCGTCCTTGCCCCCCGCTCTTTATGGCTTTATCCCCCGGACCTATTGTGGGCCGCGCGTCGCCGCGCTCTCAGCGGAGGCAGCCAGGGCCGACGGTGACCCGCTGGATATTTGTGTCCTGAGCGAACGTCCCATCAACCGCGCGGAAGTATTACTGGATGCGCGCATCGTCGGCGGGCTGCTCATGATCGACAATGGCGAGGCAGATGACAAAATCATCGCCGTGCTCTACAATGACGCCATCTGGGGCACGGCGACTGACATTAACGACATCCCCGAACGCCTGATCGAGCGGCTGCAACACTACTTCGCAACCTACAAACTGGTGCCGGGTAGCCCTGCGACGGTGACCATCCAACACGTGTATAGTGTGGCGCACGCGGAACAGGTCGTCCGCGCAGCAATAGAAGACTACATCGCTTTATTCGGACAGCCGACGGAGGGCTGATGATCTCCGCCCTCCGCCTTCGGCCGGTAAGGAGGCTTGATGTTTAAAGTGGTCTTGCTCCGCCATGGCGAGAGCATCTGGAATATGGAAAACCGCTTCACTGGCTGGACGGATATTGACCTCTCCGAGAGGGGAATGGCCGAGGCCCACCGCGCCGGGCAAATCCTCAAAGCTGAGGGGTACATCTTCGACATTGCGTTTACGTCGGTGCTCAAGCGCGCCATCCGTACGCTGTGGATCGTGCTGGACGAGATGGACCTGATGTGGATCCCGGTCCGCAACTCCTGGCGGTTGAACGAGCGCCATTACGGCGCGTTACAGGGGCTGAACAAGGCTGAGACGGCCGCAAAGTACGGCGAAGAGCAGGTCTTGCTCTGGCGCCGCAGCTATGATGTCCGTCCCCCTGCGCTGACCCAGGATGACCCGCGTTGGCCTGGCCGAGACCCGCGCTATAAGGAGTTGGACCCGGCGGACATCCCGCTCACCGAGTGCCTGAAGGATACGGTCGCTCGCTTTCTGCCCTACTGGCACGACACGCTCGCTCCCGCGATCCGTTCAGGCAAGCGGGTGCTCGTCTCAGCCCATGGCAATAGCTTACGAGCACTGGTCAAATACCTGGATAACATCTCCGACGAGGAGATCGTTGAGCTAAACATCCCGACCGGCGTGCCGCTGGTCTACGAGTTTGATGCAGACCTGAAGCCGATCCGGCATTACTACCTGGGCGACCCTGAGGAGATCCGCAAGGCCCAGGAAGCGGTGGCCCAGCAGGGGAAGGCGAAGCGATAGCGCACCAAGGAGCCATATGGAACAAAGTGCTGGCTACAGGTTAGAACCACAGAAGAAGATTGCCCTTGTCGCCCATGACAACAAGAAGAAAGACCTGTTGGAATGGGCGAAATGGAACCGGGAAATCCTGGCACAGCATGTGGTCTATGCGACAGGCACGACCGGCAAGCTGCTGGAGCAGGAACTCGGCCTCGAAGTCATCAAGCTCCAAAGCGGACCATTGGGGGGCGACCAACAGATCGGGGCGAAGATCGCAGAGGGGGAGATCGATTTCCTTATCTTCTTCTGGGACCCGCTCGAACCGCAGCCCCACGACCCCGATGTGAAGGCGCTCTTACGCATCGCAGTGGTCTGGAATATTCCGGTGGCCTGCAACCGCGCCTCGGCCGATTTCATGATCTCATCGCCCTTGATGTCCGGCGAGTACCAACGTCTCACCCCGGATTATGAGGTGCATCTGAAGCGCGTGATTGGCTGGGAATAAGCCGACGGAGGACGGAAAAGCAATGACCGAGGATAAGCGATGCCTGAACAACGCATCCGGTTAGACATCAACAATGTCTTGCGCGCAGGTGCACAGCATGGCCTGACCGAGGACGAACTTACCGGAGCTGAGAAACAGGCTCGTCAGGCCGTGCAGGCCATCCAGCAGCGGCGGGCGAGTGGCGACCTGCGCTGGATGGAACTGCCCTATGCCGATGTGAGCGAGATCGAGCACATGGCAGCGGACCTGCGCCACAGGTTCGACGACTTTGTGGTCTTGGGCATCGGTGGCTCGGCGCTGGGCAATATCGCCGTCAACACCGCACTCAATGGACCGTTCTACAACCTGCGGCGAGAGCGCACGACGCCCCGGCTCTTCGTCCTCGACAACAGCGACCCCGAATTCAACGTGGGCTTGCTCGACGTCGTGGACCCGGCCCGGACGGCCTTCAACGTCATCACCAAGTCAGGCTCGACCGGCGAAACGCTCAGCGCATTCCTGTTCTTCCGCGAGAGGGTCATCCAGGCCGTCGGCCCGGAGAACTGGAGGGATCACTTTGTGCTAACGACCGACCCGGCCAGCGGCCCGTTGCGCGAACTCGTCAGGCGGGAGGGCTTCCGCTCGCTACCGGTGCCGCAAGGCGTCGGCGGGCGCTATTCGGTGCTCTCACCCGTCGGGCTGCTGAGCGCCGCGGTGACGGGCGTGGACATCCGGCAGCTCCTGGCGGGCGCGGCTTATGCCGATGAGCTGACGCGCCAAGCCGACCCGTGGCGCAACCCAGCGGCGGTGGGAGCGCTGGTGCAGGTTCTTCTGTACCGGAAGGGCATCCACATCGTCGTGATGATGCCTTATGCCCAGCGGCTCAAGGATGTGGCCGACTGGTTCGCACAGCTCTGGGCCGAGAGCCTGGGCAAGCGCGTCAACCGCCAGGGCGAGACCGTCTACGTCGGACCGACACCGGTCAAGGCGCTGGGCGCGACCGATCAGCATTCCCAGGTTCAGCTCTACACAGAGGGGCCGTTTGACAAGCTGGTGGACTTCATTCGCGTCGAACGGTTCGCCGTAGAGGGCCGGTTGCCGCAAGCATACACCGAGATGAGCGCCTTTGCCTATCTCGGAGGCCACTCGTTCGCCGAACTGATCAACGCCGAGCAGGAAGGGACAGCGGTCGCGCTGACTGAGGCGGGCAGACCTCACATGACCCACGTCCTGCCCGAAATCAATGCATTCACGCTTGGCCAGTTGCTGTATCTCCTGGAAGTGCAAACGGCTATCGCTGGCGAGCTATTTGACATTGATGCCTTTGATCAGCCCGGCGTCGAGGCGGGCAAGGTGGCGACCTACGCGCTCCTGGGCCGGGCGGGATACGAGGGACGCCGGGCCGAGATCGCCCGCGCGCGCGAGCAGCACGACGAGCACTGGGTGATCTAACCGACGACCGTCTCTGCACGGGGGGAATCAACATGAGTGACGGGCTACCTCAAGCGACCCGAATCGCCATCGTCGGCACAGGCAACGTCGGCGCCAGCTTCGCCTATGCCCTGCTGCTCAGCGGGCTGGCGGCGGAGATCGTCTTGATCGATGTCAACCGCACACGGGCAGAGGGTGAAGCCATGGACCTGAATCATAGCGTGCCCTTTGCCCACCCGACCCGTATTTGGGCCGGGGATTACCCGGACTGCGCCGGGGCGGCTGTGACCGTCGTCACTGCCGGTGCAGCGCAGAAACCGGGCGAGACCCGCCTGAGCCTGGTGAAGAAGAATGCCGCGATCTTCGGCCAGGTCGTGCCCCAGATCGCTCAGCACAACCCGGACGGCATTATCCTCATCGCCACCAACCCGGTGGACGTACTGACACACGTCACCTGGAAGCTCTCAGGCTTGCCGGCCCGCCGGGTGATCGGCTCGGGGACGGTCCTGGACACGGCGCGCTTCCGTTACTTGCTGAGCCAGCACTTTGGCGTGGACCCGCGCAGCGTGCACGCCTACATCATCGGCGAGCACGGCGACAGCGAAGTGCCGGTGTGGTCGCTGGCCAATATCGCCGGCATGCGCCTGCCGGATTTCTGCGCTGCGAACAGGCTGATCTTCGACCAGGCGGCGATGGACCATATCTTCCGACAGACACGCGATGCCGCCTACGAGATCATCGCCCGCAAGGGCGCGACTTACTATGCCATCGCTGCCGGCTTGGTCCGCATCGTGGAGGCCATTGTGCGCGACCAGAGCACCGTGCTGTCGGTCTCCAGCCTGATCGAGGACTACTATGACATCGGCGATGTCTGCCTGAGCCTGCCGGCGGTGGTGCATCGGGGCGGAGTGGAGCGGGTGCTCCGCCTGGAACTCAGCCCAGAGGAAGCTGAGGCCTTGCGCCGGTCGGCCAGCGTGCTGAAAGCGACCCTGGCCCGGTTGGGCGACGGATGATAAGGGGGCTCAGGGTGGCAGATACGTCGGCTCAGACCTATGCTCTGGCGCTGCATTCCACCCACGAGGCGGCTGAGAAAATTGCCGGCATAGGCGCGGTTCTGGATGGCATCCTCCCCGAACAGGGCTACCAGGACAGATTCCGGAAAACCCTCTTAGTCGGCGCGTATCACTTTCCCCAGGTGACGCCTTTGGCCGCTGCCAACAAGTGGCGCGTCTATTTTGATTCTGCCCGGGAACTACCTATAGCTGTTCATACGCACAGCCCTCAGAATCCGGCAACGCTCGACCGCCTTGAGCAGGTCGCCAGCCAGTACGGCAGCCGGGTCGTGTTTGGCGAGCGCCTGGTCGGCCCCGCTGCCCGCAATACCTGGGTCTATGTGCTGGTGGCCTCTCCCCAGGGGATCGTTCAGTCCGCCATCCAGGATTTTCAGGAGGGGGTATACACCAGGCTGGGCATTGACCTGCCACGCTTTCAGAGTTTCCCGGCGGTTCAACCCGGCATCGATCTCACACTCGAACGGATCCTACGCGCGGACCCCGATATGAGTATCGGCACGCTCGATACTCCTTATATAGACAAACAGCACCAACAGATTCCAGGAGGAATCAATTTCATCAACGGCCGAGCCCAGTTTCCGCCTATACCGGCCCTGGACTCATTCCAGAACTTCCCCCTGCGGAATCAGTACCTGATCGAGTTACAGTTCTATCTGTACGTCGCGCCGATCTTGTGGGAAGCCGCCAGGGCCATCGTCCAGCACGAATGGGGGATTGGCGGAGAAGACATGGTCTTCTTCGCCCACGACTGGGTCGGGGTGCCTCTCTATTGGGCGATGCAACTGGCAAACCAACACAGCAGCAACCCCTTAAACCCGAAGTACAAAGTCTACTTTGCGCACGAGGCGCGCATTGCGCGGATGCTGGTCGAAGGAACCATGCGCGACAAGTACCCCATCCTGACAGCGGTATGTGACCCGGACGGGCACGATGTCTCCTTCTACAATTACCTCAGCCACCTGCCTGAGAGTTCTACGCTAGCCGAAGCCTTTCCAGGTAGCCATGGGTTCAACGACATCTTCTTCCATGTCATGAACCGGGAGGCGGCGCAGTTCGACAAGGTCTTTGCGGTCGGCGAGCGCGTCAAGCATGAGACTGCGCTGATCTGTAGAGGCATCGGCCGGCCTCCCATCACCCTGTGCCCGAACGGTGTGCCTGACCTGGTTGGCGCGTCTGCAAGCCTCCAGACCATCCTTGAAGCCAATGGCCGACTGAAGGACATGGCGCAGATCAACATCGGCTTCAAACCGGACTACATCTTCACATCGGTGAACCGCTGCGAGCTGTCTAAGGGCCCCTGGCGCAATGTGGGGTTCTTCAGGACGTTCGCGCAGAATAACCCAGATGCGAAAGCCCTCTTCATCTGGCTGGTGAGACCCAGACCTGTAGCGACTCAGCGCCAGATAGAAAGTTGGGCGCAAGCCTATCACTGGCCCCTCAGCCATCAGCCCAGGTCGCAAGGCGGCGACCTGCGCGAAGACGAAGTGCCGCTTTGGGAGGCCATCGTGAGCTTCAACCGGCAGTTCAGTGGCCGGTGCCACATCTTATATGTCAACCAGTTCGGCTGGGCACCTGACAGCCTGGGCGCTCTTGACCCGGCAGGAACCCAATTCAGAGACCTCCGCATAGGCACAGATGTGGAATTGGGCTTGTCTATCTACGAACCTTTCGGGATCGCGCCTCTAGAGCCATTCAGTTCCGGCGCGGTCTGCGTGCTTTCAGACGCGTGTGGTTGTGCCCTGCATCTGGACAGCCTGGCTCAGAAAGGGGTGATCTCGTCAAACGGCTTCGTCGTCGGCAAGTTCATCGGAGCCAACCAAGACATTCACCCCGCTCAGGTCAGTCTGAAGACGCTACAGCACATCGAAGAGCGGGTTTACAGCCAAATGGAACGGGACGTCTCTGCCAGACTTCAGATACCTCGAGGCGTGCGTTTTCAGGATGCATGCCAGGCCATGCCACATCTCTCGTGGACGGCTGTCGTTAACGACTATTTCTTACCTGGGTTGTAAGGGAGAATAACCGGGCGGCCGGGCCAGGTAGAGGGCGATGGAGCCGGCCACAGCGGCGTTGAGCGAGGCCACCTGCCCGCGCATAGGCAGGCGCACCAACAGGTCGCACGTCTCGCGCACCAGCCGCCGTAGCCCTTCACCCTCGCTGCCGACCACCAACCCCAATGGGCCAGACAGGTCCACCTGGTCATAAGGTTGGGCTTCCGGCGAGGCTTCCAGGCCGACCAGCCACAGGCCCTCGCTCTTCAGCCGCTGCATCGCCCGCACCAGGTTGGTCACCTGGGCGACGAGCATATGCTCGACGGCGCCGGCACTGGCCCGGACGACGGCAGGCGTGACCTCGGCGGCACGTCGCTCCTGGATGACGATGCCGTGCACGCCCACGGCTTCGGCGGTGCGGATGAGCGTCCCCAGGTTCTGGGGGTTCTGCAACAGGTCCAGGAGGAGCACCAGCGGCGCTTCGCCGGCGGCTGCGGCGCGTTCCAGGATATTCTCCAGTTCGACATAAGGGTAGGGCCCCGTTTCGAGCGCGACACCTTGATGGTTGCCGCCGGCGGTCCGCGCCAGTTCCGCCCTGGGCATGGGCTGAACAGGGACCTTGCGCCCGGCCGCCAACCGGCCGATCTCTTTCAGCGTATCGTCGGGCTGGACGCCCTCGGCCAGGAGCAGGCGATGGAAGCTGCGCCGGCCGGCGCGCAGGGCCTCCAGCACGGCATTGCGGCCATAGAGGACATCCACATGCCGGGGCGGTGGCGCGCTGCGGGGCAGCAGGATGCGCGTCTCCTGGCGGCCGGTCTGTTTACGGGGGCGTCTGCTTTTCATCGCCTTGCTAATATGACCCTGCTTGTCCATCTGGTCTCCGCAGGTGCTGCTCATGGATCGAGAATTGCCAGATTGCGCCTCCACGGGCCCAGCGCATCACGATAGCGCCTGGCCAAGGATTCGGCTATCTGGTGCAGATAATTGAGATCGCGAACGACCCATGTCGCCAGCGTGAATCAGGTGCACCAATTCCATCATCAATCACCTCGCTTCTCCTGGGCGCTCGGACGCTCGTGGCGCAGCCCAAGTGTACCCGCTGTAAGGAGGTCGGTCAAGCTTGACAGCGCATAGCATCTATGTTAGAATCTATATTGAAAAGGATTTTCAATTAGATGGCTTCGATTCGCCTTGAGACTGACCGTCTGATGCGGGCACTGACTCAGGCCGGCTATAAGCTCACCCGGCCCCGCCGCGCCGTGGTCGAAGTGATGGCCGACAGCGCCGGCACACTTGACCCGGCCGAGGTGTTCAGCCGTGCCCAGCGCCTGTATCCCCGGCTCGGCCTGACCACAGTCTATCGCACGATGGAGTTGATGGCCGACCTGGGCCTGGTGCGCCGCATTCACACCGAGGATGGCTGCCATGGCTATGCCCTGCGCGGGGCTGGCCACGGCCACCACCTGATCTGCCGCGGCTGCAACCAGGTGGTCGAATTCCACGATTGCGACCTCAGCCCGATCATCGGGGCGGTGGCCCAGCGGACCGGCTTCACCATTCAGGATCACTGGCTGGAGCTATTTGGCCTCTGCCCACGCTGTCAGGCAGGAAATGTCAAGTAGTCAGCGCTCTTTATGTCCGCTCACCCTGCTGGTGGTGCTGGCCCTGAGTGCGTGCACTGCCGCGCCGGGGACCCCCGCGGCCCAGCCTGCCGGGACCAGGCTCCAGGTGGTGGCGACGACGACCTTCATTGGCGATATGGTCCGCAACGTCGCCGGCGACCGCGCCGAGGTGACGGTGCTCCTGCCGGTCGGGGCCGATCCGCACCAGTTCGAGCCGCGCCCCAGCGACGCTGCTGCCATCGCCAAAGCCCAGGTCCTCTTCATGAACGGCGCCGGCCTGGAGGCGTTTCTGGAGCCGTTGCTGAAGAGCGTTGGCGGCCAGCGCATTGTTGTGGAGTGCGCCCAGGGCCTGCCATTGCGCACGGTGAAGGAAGACGGCCGGATGGTGGCCGATCCGCATTTGTGGTACGATGTGCGTAATGCGATTCACTACGTCGAGAATATTCGCGCTGGCTTGATCCAGGCCGACCCGGCGGGCCGGGCGGTCTACACGGCCAATGCCGACCGCTATATGGCCCAGTTGAGGGACCTTGACGGCTGGATCGTCGAGCAGGTCAAACAGATCCCGCCGGAACAGCGCAAGCTGGTGACCAGTCATGATACCTTTGGTTATTTCGCCCGGCGCTACGGCTTTGAGGTCATCGGTGCGATCTTCCCGGCCGGTGGCGTCGAGGCCCAGCCCTCGGCCCAGGATATCGCCGCGCTGATCAGCGCGATCAAGGCAACGGGCGTGAAGGCCATCTTCACCGAGAGCACGGTGGACCCGAAATTTGCCGAACAGATTGCCCGCGATGCCGGGGTGAAGGTTGTGACCAAGCTGTACACCGACTCGCTGGGGGGGCCGGGCAGCGGCGCGGAGACGTATATTGATCTGATGCGGTTCGATGTACAGGCTATCGTCGAGGCATTGAAATGAACCCGCTGCAAACAGGCGATGGGGGCAGCCGTGACCGGGTCGTGATCGAACTCGACGGCGTCAGCGTCACCTACCGCGACTACGCAGCGCTGGAAGGGGTCAGCCTGAGCGTGCGCGCCGGCGAGCGGGTGGCGGTCATCGGCCCCAACGGCGCCGGTAAGACGACGCTGTTCAAGGCTATCCTGGGCTTGCTGCCGCTGTCGGCGGGGCGGGTGCGCCTGTTCGGCGGCGATGTGGCCCAGGGTCGCCGGCGCATCGGCTATGTGCCGCAGCGCGAGGCGGTGAACTGGGATTTCCCCATCACCGTCGCCGAGGTGGTGATGATGGGCCGCTATGGCCGCCTGGGCTGGCTGCGCCGGCCTACCCCGGCCGACTGGGCCGCTGTGCACGATGCATTGGCCCAAGTGGACATGGGGGCGTTGGCCGGGCGGCAGATCGGCCGGCTCTCGTCGGGCCAGCAGCAGCGCGTCTTCATTGCCCGCGCCCTGGTGCAGGAGGCCGATGTCCTGTTGTTGGATGAGCCTTTCACCGGTGTGGATGCCCTGACCCAGCAGACGCTGTTCGAGTTGATCGCCCACTTCCGCCGCGAGGGATGCACGGTGCTGGTGGCCACACACGACCTGAACACGGTGATCGGCAACTTCGACCGGGTGCTCTGTCTGAACCGGCGCGCCATCGCTTACGGCCCGCCGGACGAGGTGTTCAATGCCAGGGTACTGGCCGAAACCTATGGCGGGCAACTCGTCGTCCTGCCGACGGATACGACGCGGCTGCTGGTGGACACTGCTCATGGACACTTTGGCTAGGCGATGCCTATGATCGAGTGGCTACTCTTACCTCTACAACAGGGCTTCATGCTGCGCGGGCTGATCGGTGCGGTCATGGTGGCGATTGTGTGCAGTCTGGTCGGCACCTACGTCGTGCTGCGCGGCCTGTCGTTCATCGGTGACGCCATGGCCCACGCCATCCTGCCGGGTGTGGCGGCGGCCTTCCTGAGCGGCGGCAACATCTTCGTCGGGGCGTTTCTGGCCGGCCTGTTCACCGCCTTCGCTATCGGTGTCGTAGGGCGGGCCGGCCGGCTGCGGGAGGACGTCGCCATCGGCGTGGTGTTCGTCGGGGCCTTCGCCCTGGGGGTGCTGCTGATCAGCACCGTGCGCAGCTACACGGTGGACCTGACCCATATTCTATTCGGCAACGTGTTGGGGGTTTCGCCCGGTGACCTGGTGATGATCGCGCTGGTGGGCGGAGGGGTGTTGCTGGTCCTGTTTGCCTTCAATAAGGAGTTGCTACTGCTATCCTTCGACCCCGGTCACGGCAGCGCGTTGGGGCTGCCGATGGAGGTCCTGAACTACGGCTTCCTGGTGCTCTTGGCACTGACCATCGTCATCGCCATGCGGACTGTGGGCAACGTGTTGTCGGTGGCGATGCTGATCACGCCAGCGGCGACGGCCTATCTGTTGACCGAGCGGTTGCGCCCGATGATGGCCATCGCCGCGGTAGTCGGGACCATCTCGGCGTTGGTCGGCCTGTATCTGTCATATTATCTTGATGTAGCCTCGGGCGCGGCGATTGTCGTCACGGCCACCGTCTTCTTCCTGGCCGCGCTGGTTTTCTCACCCAGGACCGGGGTGCTGGCGCACCATTAGGACTTCGCCTGACAACGGCCGACCTAGCGGGCGTAGCGCAGGATGATGATCAAGCCCGCCAGGACGACCAGGCCGAACTCGGCCAGGACACGCCAGTTGAGGACGCCCTGTTCGTGCTGCTGGGCGATCCCGGTCAGCCCATAGTAAATGAGCACGAGGACCAGGCCGGCCAGGAGCGGCGTCGCCCGCCAGTAGTTAAGCGCCCACAGGCATTGCCCCACCGCCAGGCCGATTACAGCCGCATAAACGACTGCCTGCCTGGGTGGCTGGCCCCCACCCCACACCAGGCGCAGCGCTAGTAGCCCCGCCACCAACGCCGCCTCCGTCGCCGTCAGCAGGCTGCGACCGCGCGTGGCGTAGATGAGCATGAAACTGGCTAAGGCCAGCAGCAGGTTGAGCGCAACCATCGCCAGGCCCGCCACGCCCTGCCGCCAGGCCGGCTCAACCGAGATGTACTCGGCCGCACAGGCCAGCGCCACCAGGATCGCAGCCACTGCCAGACCCAACCACCAGCTTGTCCAGGGCTCAGTTCGAGATAACTGCAAGCCGAGCAGGAGCACCATCAGGGCCGGCTGAATCGCGTGCAGGAGCGAAGAAACGTCATGCTCAGCGGTAGCGAAGGGCCAGGCGGCACCATGCGCTTTCACCTGCCTGGGATGGCTGCGGGCCAGTGACTCCATGCCGGTAGCGGCCAGCGCCGTGAGCAGCGCCAGCATGACGGTGGCTGTGGAGACCTGGATGCCCAGCGGCGAGCCCAGGACGGTGGTGCTGACAAAGCGGCTGGGCAGCTCGATGAAGCGCATCAGGGCATAGCCCAGAACAATAGTCCCGACCAGCACACTCAAGCGGTCGCGGTCAGGCAGCGAGAGCGGGCGATTCACGTTGGGCATTGTAGCCGCCGGGCGGGCCTTTGTCAACCACCTATCCGGCTTTTAGCCAGCTTCACCCGTGCATGCTATAATTCCGGCCCGGCTATGGAGATCCTCTTCGCCCTGGTCGGGCTGAGTATTGGCGCATTGGTCAACTGGCTGGCGGATAAGCTGCCCGTCTACGCCCATGACCCGCTGCGACGCCCCCGGCGCGACCGGGCGCTATGCGACTTCTGTGGTCGGCCACGCTGGCGGCTGCCCTGGCTGCCCGTCGTCAGCACACTCTGGCAAGGCGGTCGCTGCCCCCACTGCGGCGCGCCGCTACCGCTGCGCGACGTTCTGGTTCAACTCGGCCTGGCCGTCGTCTTCGCTGCCATCTGGGCGCGCTACGCCCCAGCGCCCCTGCCCATTGCTCTCGCCAGCCTGTATGCCGCGCTGTTTATGCTCATCGCGGTGATTGACCTGGAGCACCGGCTGATCCTCGATGTCGTCATCCTGCCGGCTATTGGGCTGGCCCTGCTTGTGATCCTGGTGGCGCCGGGCTGGCTGAGTTCGCTCTATGACCACAACCTGCAAACATTGCTGGAACAGCAGGGCCGGCCGGGCTGGTTGGTCGGCGGCGTGATCGGGTTTGTCTTCTTCTTGCTGGCATGGCTCTTGGGGCAGAGGCTATATGGCCCCGGCGCGCTCGGTCAGGGCGACATCAAGCTGGCGGCGTTTATCGGCCTGATCACCGGCTTCCCGCTGGTGATCATCGCGCTCGTCGGCGGCATCCTGGCGGGCGGTATCATCAGCCTGGTGCTCGTGGTTACGCGGCTGCGCTCGCTGCGGAGCGCCGTCCCCTATGGCCCCTTCCTCATCCTGGGCGCGGCTCTCGCACTTTGGAGTGGGGCGCAGATCATCCAGCAGTGGTGGGGCGGGCTGCGCTGAGTCGCTGAGTAAGGAGGGATTGCGGATGAAGCTACATTCGGAAGTGGTTGACGTGCGGACGAAACAGGTGCTGGAGTTCGTGGACATCACCCCTGAGATGGAGGCGGTGATCAGGCGCAGCGGGATCACGGACGGGTTCATCCTGGTCCGATCCCGGCACACCACCGCGGCGATAACCTGCACCGAGTCGGACCGGGACCTGCATCAGGATGCCCGCGAACTTCTGGAGCATCTGCTCCCCCGGGACCGGGATTACCATCACGACTATGAGGGCAAAGACAACGCCCGCGCCCATCTGGCCGAGATGCTCGGCTTCGGGCACGCCACCTGGGCCCCGGTCCGGCATGGCCGGCTGGACCTGGGGACCTGGCAACGCCTGTATTTCATCGAGCTATTCGAGCCCAGGGTGCGGCATGTGGACTGCATTGTGGTTGGGGAGTAATTCGAATCGGCTATCGGCGAGCGGTCTAACGGCTACATTGCATCTCAGCCTCCTGCCCCGTATTGACACCGCGCCAATCTCGATCTATAATCATTGATAGTTATCCGGGTTGCCGCACCGCAGCGCGCCTGTGGCCGGGCCTGCCCCCGCAGCCTGGCGCAGTTCACCTGCCTGGGCTGACCTCCCCCTCAGAAATTCTTCACCCCACCGGCTGCACTCCTCCCAGCCGGAGCGGAGACCCCCAGGCTTGACAACCTGGCCCGCCCGTCTGATAATGCCATCAGACCCACAACCTGACTTTGGGGAACCATAAGACCTAGCCGGGAGTACTCACCTATGCAAGTACAACTGTCAGACCAGGTGGCGCTGGTGACCGGCGCCGGACGCGGTATCGGACGGGCCATCGCGCTCAGGCTGGCACTGGCCGGAGCCCGGATCGCGGTGAATGACCTCAACCCCGACACGGCTGAGCGCACCGCCCGCGAGATCGTCACCGCCGGCGGTGCGGCCGCCGCCTTCGTCGCCGATGTCGCCAATAAGATGGCGGTCCAGATGATGATCGCCGAGTGCCTGGAACGCTGGGGCCGCCTGGATATCTTGGTCAACAACGCCGGCGTCGAGCCTAAAGCCAGCGTGTTGACGCTGGATGAGTGGGATTGGGACCGGACGCTGGCCGTCAACTTGAAGGGCGCATTCCTGTGCTCGCAAACCGCCGGGCGCGCCATGCGAGAGCAGGGCAGCGGCATCATCGTGAATATCGCCTCCATCGGCGGCCATAAAATCCCGCTGAAGGACCGCGCCGCCTATTGCGCCAGCAAGGCCGGACTGGTCGGCTTCACCCGCGAGTGCGCCCGCGAGTTCGCCGCCTATGGCATCCGCGTTAACGCTATCTGCCCTGGCGTGATCGAGACGGAGATGACGGCGGCCCTGCGCCAGAACCCGGAGCAAATGCGCAAGTGGCTGGAAGATATTCCCCAGGGCCGGTTGGGCAGGCCGGAGGATGTGGCCGAACTGGTTCTGTTCCTGTGCTCTGATGCCGCTGCTTATATTACCGGCCAGGCGATCCACGTAGATGGCGGAAAGGTGATGGCTTAGAATGACGACTTCACAGGACCAACTGATCGTGCGGCTGGGGGCTGCGTCCGGTGAGCTACGCTGGGCGGTCGGTGAACTGCCAGAGAATCTGTGGCACACGCGGCCGGACGAAGGCGAGTGGAGCGTCCACGAGATCGCCGCCCATACCCGCGACATCGCCACGCAGGTCTATCGCGTGCGCCTGGCTCGTATCCTGACCGAGGCGGCCCCCGAACTCCAATTATTCGATGAGGTCGCCTGGATGGCCGGGCATTACAACCCGGCCGAGCCGATGGCGGCCATCCTGGATGAATTGGACGCGGCCCACCGCGAGATGGCTGCGCTCCTGCTCGACCGGCCGGAGACGGAGTGGGCGCGAACCGGCCACCACCCCCAGCATGGAGCCCGTAGCGCCGTCTGGTGGGCACGCCAGGCTATCGCCCATGCCTGGGAACACGCGGTCCAGGCGCTGCGCGTGGCCCAGATCAGGGGAGGCTGATGAATGCGGATTTGCGCTGATTTCTCTACGCTTATCAGCGTTTATCCCTCACGGGACGCCCGCTGGCAGTCAGCCTCCGCTTGTTAAGGAGGTCAGTGTGACCTACGAGAGCATCCTGGTGGAAACCCACGACAGAGTCGGGCTGGTGCGGCTCAACCGGCCGCAGCAGCTTAACGCACTCAATAGCCAGCTCATGGAGGAGCTGGCGACGGCGATCGAGGCGTTCGACCGGGAGCCGGCCATTGGCAGTATCGTCATCACCGGCGATGAGCGCGCCTTTGCCGCCGGTGCCGACATCAAAGAGATGGCCGCTGCCTCGGCGGTTGAGATGCTTCAGCGCGATAACATCAGCCGCTGGGACCGGCTGCGGCGGGTGAGAAAGCCGATCATCGCGGCGGTGAGCGGCTACTGCCTGGGCGGCGGTTGTGAACTGGCGCTGGCCTGTGATATGATTGTGGCCTCGGAGAGCGCCCGCTTCGGCCAGCCGGAGATCAATCTCGGCGTCATGCCCGGCGCTGGCGGCACCCAGCGGCTCACCCGCGCCGTGGGCAAGGCGGTGGCCATGGAGATGGTCCTGAACGGCCGCTTCCTGACCGCCGATGAGGCCCTGCGCTACGGCCTGGTCAACCGGGTTGTGCCGGTAGAAGCCTATCTGGAGGAGGCTATCAAGCTGGCCCAGGAGATCGCCGCCCGTGCGCCGGTCGCAGTGCGCCTGGCCAAAGAGGCCGTCCACAAGGCCTTCGAGACGTCGCTGACCGATGGGCTGGAGTTCGAACGCCGCCTGTTCTATTTCCTGTTCGCTACCGAGGATCAGAAAGAGGGCATGCGGGCATTCATTGAGAAGCGCAAGCCCGAATGGAAGGGCCGATGAGATGGCTGCGATCGAACCTGAGCTGATTACGATCATCGAAGGCCCACCACCGGAGTTCAGGCCGGCCCTGGATGCCTGGCTGCTATCCTTGAGCGAGGGGGCGACCGCCCGGCTGGTGGCCGCCTGCCAGATGCGCGCCTTCGATGCTAACGCCCTGGTCGAACGCTGCCGCCGCGCCTGGCGCGAGGGCCGACCGGTCCGCCTCGACTTCCCCAGCCGGCTCGGGTTGCGTCGCCAGACTGACATCCTGGCTGCACGCGCGGTGCAGGTGGAAGCCGGCGATATGCTTGTGATTTGGGTCCGCCTACCCGACGAGACTGAGGGAGAGTGACGGCTCGAGAAGGCGACCTGGCACTGGTCCTGGGTGGGACCGGCTTCATCGGCGGGCATGTGGCACGGGCGGCGCTTGAGCGCGGTTGGCGCGTGCGCGCGCTGCGCCGACGGCCTGGGGCAACCGGCCATATCGGCGACCTGGGAGAGCAGATCGCCTGGATCGAGGGCGACCTGGAGAGCCGGGACGCACTGGAGACGGCCATGCGCGGTTGCAGGCTGGTCTTTCACGCCGCCGGCTATTACCC
>CADDZL010000018.1 GCA_902812335.1 Chloroflexota bacterium
CCCAGGGACAATATGACATCTACTACGGCGTCATCTGGGGGACGCGCACAGCCTTTGAGATCGGGATCATTGTGGTGGCATTGACCGTCCTGATCGGGGGAAGCCTGGGCGCGGTGTCAGCTTACGCGGGTGGCTGGGTGGACGACCTCATCCAGCGCATCGTCGAGATCGTCCTGGCGTTCCCCTTTCTCCTGGCCGCCCTGACCATGGCCGCGGTCCTGGCACCCAAGCTGCACAATGGTCTCCTCTCGGGCATGATCGCCCTGGTCGCCTTCTCCTGGCCGGCCTATGCCCGTCTCATCCGCGGCGACGTGCTGGCGGTGAAGGAGCGCGAGTATGTGCTCGCGGCGCGCGCCGTCGGCGTGCCCGGCTGGCGCATCCTGGTCCGTCACATCTTGCCCAACGCCATATACTCGCTCCTGGTAGTCGCCTCACTGGACATCGGCACCTATGTGCTGACCTTCGCTGCACTCAGCTTCCTGGGCCTGGGCGCAGGGGAGGGTTACGCCGACTGGGGCCAACTGCTCAGCTACGCCCGCAACTGGATCCCAGACCTGGCCAAATATTGGTATATCGTGGTCTACCCGGGTGCGGCCCTATTGCTCTTCGTCCTGGGCTGGAACCTGATCGGCGATGCCTTCCGCGATGCATTGGACCCGAAGATGCGCGGTTACCGGGCAGGGTGAAGCAACCTCTATCTCCCAACCGCCTTAAAGTCCCCTTAACCCTCGCTTAAGGCCGATGTAAAGACAAAACGCCCGGCAGGGCTTATAATGGTTCAATGTAAGTCAGCCTCACAACCAACCGACTTAGATCAGAGGTAACAGCGATGGACATCCCTATCAATGCTGATGTTCAATGTGCCGACGGCCCCGCTGGCCGGTCCACTTACGTAGTGATCAACCCGACGACCCAGCAGATCACGCATTTGGTGGTGCAGGAAAAGGGATTTGTGGGCAATGAGCATCTGGTGCCGATTGACCAGGTGGCGGAGACTACCCCCCACCTGATCCGCCTGCGTTGCACCCGAGACGAACTGGCAGCGATGGATGATTTCGTTGAGATCGAGTACCTACGGGGAGATGCACCCTACTTCCAGTACGCAGCCCACGAATACGTCATGTGGCCCTACGCTGTAGCGGAAGCTGCTCTGGTGGTGGCAGAGCACAAGCGCATTCCGCCGGGCGAACTGGCTGTGCACCGTGGGGCGGAGGTAAAAGCCAGCGACGGCTATGTGGGCCGGGTGGATGAGTTTCTGGTGGATGCGGCTAATGGCCACATCAGTCATCTGGTGCTGCGCGAAGGACATCTGTGGGGTCGAAAAGATGTAACGATCCCCGTCTCGCAGATCGATCACATCGAGGAAGACACCGTTTACTTGAAGCTGGACAAGCGCAGTATCGAGGCACTGCCAGCCATCCCGGTGCGTCGGCGGGCAACTTGAGGAGGAGCGCAATTAACTGTGCCTATACAGGTCACTATGTCACCCCCCCAGTTATAGCCCTCTCCATGTCCGCGCCAAGACCAGACAGGTCGTTGATCATCAGCCGTTGCCCCAACCTGCTGGAGATGAGCGCGCCGGCCAGCGCGGATGAAGTCGCGCCCTTGATCGCGTTTACGTTGGAAATCGAGTATAGTTGGACCTCGACGCCAGGCGTGGCATTGTTCGGCCTGTTCGTCGCCATGTGTGGGGTATTTTTAAGGTGAGAATGGCGTGAAGGGGCTTCAGCCTGAAGCGCCGCCGCAGAATGAGGAGGCAATAGATGAGTCGAAACGCGGTCTCCCTGGGCCGTGTCCTGGGTATCCCCATTGGATTGGACTATTCCTGGTTTCTGGTCTTTGCGTTGCTCACCTGGACACTGGCGGTGAGCTACTACCCGGCCGAGTTCAAGCACTGGTCTACAGCCCAGTACTGGATCATTGGCGCGGTGACAGCGCTCCTGCTCTTTGTGAGCGTGCTGCTCCACGAGCTGGGGCATTCGGTGGTGGCGATACGCTATAAGATTCCGGTGCGCAGCATCACCCTGTTCATCTTCGGTGGCGTCGCCCAGATCGGCGCCGAACCGCCCAGTGCCGCGGCCGAATTCTGGATTGCCATTGCCGGCCCCGCGGTGAGTTTCGCTTTAGCAGCGTTCTTCAGCCTGCTGCAGCCGATTTTCACTGCCGCCGCCCCATTGCTGGCCCTGGCCAAGTATCTGGCCCTGATCAATGGCTCATTGGGCCTCTTCAACCTCATCCCAGGCTTTCCGCTAGATGGCGGGCGTGTCTTCCGCGCCCTCGTCTGGGGCATCACGCACAGCCTGCGCCAGGCCACGCTGATCGCGGCTAATGTGGGCCGGTTGATCGCTTTCCTCTTCATCCTCGCTGGCGTGTGGCGAGTATTTACGGGGGACTTCGGCAATGGCTTGTGGATCGCCTTCATCGGCTGGTTCCTGGAGAGCGCCGCGGCGGCTCAGATACAGCAACAGCAGGTCCAGGACCTGTTCGCCGGCCATAAAGTGGCGGAAGCCATGAGCCGCAACTACATCGCCATCCCCGCCGAGACCAGCCTGCAACAACTGGTGGACGATCATGTCCTGGGCAGCGGGCGGCGCTGTTTCGTGGTCAAGCAGGGTGATGATGTCATCGGCTTGTTGACCTTGCATCACATCAAAGAGGTGCCGCGCGCCGAATGGCCCACAACCACGGCGGCTCAGGCTATGATACCGGTGGCACAAGTGAAACAGGTCCAACCCGATACAGGGTTGTGGGCGGCTCTGCAGGAGATGGACCGCGATGGCGTGAACCAGCTTCCGGTCATGGCGGATGGCCAGATGCTGGGGATGCTCAGGCGAGAAGACACCATCACCTTCCTGCGCACCTTACAGGAACTCAGTGCTTAGCCTATAAGCTATGGCAATCGGTCTCGCCTTTGGCATCCTGGTGGCTGCCACACTTCTGTTCATCAGTGGCCGGTTGCGCCCCGACCTGGTGGCCCTGCTGGTCTTGATGACACTGGGTGCGACCGGGATCATCACGCAGCAGGAGGCTTTCAGCGGATTCAGCAGTTCAGCGGTGATCCTGCTCCTGGCGGCGTTCGTGATCACTGAAGCGATCAATCAGACGGGCCTAGGGAACCGTCTCGGCGCATTTCTGTTGCGAGCATCCGCTCAAAGCGAGCGACGGTTGCTATTGGCGTTATCCGCCAGCGCTGCCTCTCTCTCACTCTTCATGAACAATATTGCTGCGGCTGCGGTCCTCATGCCCCCAGCCATGGTTGTCATGCGCAAGGTGAAGGCCAGCCCAACGAGGATGCTCTTACCGCTGGCATTTGCAACCCAACTGGCCGGGATGGCGACCTTGTTGACGACCTCCAATGTGGTTATGGCCTCGATCCTGCGTGAACAGGGCCTACCCAGCTTTGGGTTGCTCGATTTCCTGCCGATCGGCGGCCCCATTGCCGTGCTTGGCCTGGGCATGATGGTTCTCTTAGCACCGCGCCTGCTGCCAGCCACGTCTGAGAGTGCCCTCTCGTTCGAGGAGGAGAAGCAACGCGTTTCGCTCATAGAGCTCTACGAACTTTCGCGCGGTCTGGCCACGGCTCGTGTCCTGCCCGGCTCGCCTCTGATCGGGCATACACTGGCCGCCAGCGGCCTGCGCCAGAACGCGGGCTTGAACGTCATCGCCATTCTACATAGCAGCGGCCAGATGATCCGCACGCCTAGCCCCGACGAACAACTGCACGCGAATGACCGTTTGCTGTTCAGCCCAGCCTGCACCGAGGCGAAACTGAAGGCGCTGGGATTGGAAACCCAGCCACCCGATGGGTGGGGTGAACAGTTGACCGGTGAACGTACCGGCCTGGCTGAAGCCCTGATCACGCCGCGTTCTTCCCTGGCCGATAAGACCCTACGCCAGGTTCGATTCCGAGACCGCTATGGCCTGAATGTGCTGGCTATCTGGCGCAACGGGGGACCGATCCGTGAAGGCTTAGAAGACCTGCCGTTACGCTTTGGCGATGCACTGCTCTTGCAAGGGCCACGTTCGGGCATCAGGTTGCTTGAGAACGACTCGGACTTAATCGTGCTGGGTGAGGAGGTTGCGGAGTCGCAGCAGCACAGTAGGGAATGGACCGCCCTGACGATTATTGTGGTGACGCTCGCCATCGCCGCCACGAATCGGCTGCCGGTTGCCGAGGTGCTCTTCCTGGGGGCTGTGCTGTTGCTCTTGACCCGATGCCTGACTATGGAAGAGGCATACGCGGCCATTGATTGGCGCTCCGTCTTCCTGGTGGGTGGTATGCTGCCTATGGGAATAGCGCTTAACAAGACGGGTGCTGCTGCCGAACTGGCCGGCTTCCTGGTCAATGCTCTAGGCCACTTTGGACCACTGGCGCTGTTGGCGGGCTTCTTCGGGTTCACCGTCATCCTCACCCAGCTCATTCCCGGCGGCGCAGCGACGTTGCTGGTGGTTGGACCCATTGCCATCAGTGCGGCACAGCATATAGGGGCCGATCCCCGGGCCTTCGCCATGGCCGTGGCACTGGCCGTTTCCACCTCTTTCCTGACTCCGTTTGCCCACCCGGTCAACGTGCTGGTCATGGGGCCTGGCGGTTACCGGTTCCGCGACTACGTTCGGCTGGGTCT
Organism: Chloroflexota bacterium; assembly: GCA_902812335.1. GTDB lineage: Bacteria > Chloroflexota > Anaerolineae > DSLN01 > DSLN01 > DSLN01. Next base: position 4,626 of record CADDZL010000018.1, read on the forward strand.
GCCATTGGTCGCACTGACCTTCATCCTGGTTATGGTGCTTCTACCACGCCTCTATCCCTTATGAGTGGACAGCTCCCATCGTTCATTACGCCAGGCGAAGCTTGACGTGCAGCGCTTGTCCGGCTATAATTCAAATATTCTCTTGAATACTGTAGAGGATCTAACGAATGGACGAGAAGCGACAGTTGAAACTGCAGCTTTATCACCTCTTTGCCCGGGTGGCGAGCGCAATGGCCAACCCCCATCGCCTGGAACTCCTCGACCTGTTGGTGCAAGCGCCGCGCACCGTCGAGGAATTGGCCCGCGAAGCCAATATGAGTGTGGCCAACACCTCCCAGCACCTGCAGCGGCTCAAACAGGCGCGACTCGTCCTGGACGAGCGCGAAGGGTTGTATGTCCGCTACCGGCTGGCTGATCTGGCTATCGCCCGCTTGTGGCTGGAATTGCGCGCGGTGGCACAGCAGCAACTGGCAGAAGTGGAACGGACCCTCGATGCCTACCGCAGGCGGCGACATGAGTTTGAGAAGATCTCAGTCGCTGAGCTACGGGAGCGGCTGCGTAGAGGTGAGGTCGTGCTGCTCGATGTGCGCCCCGAGCCGGAGTACAGGGCCAGCCATCTTCCCAGCGCGGTCTCGATTCCGCTTGACGAACTGGAACGTAGGCTGGGCGAGCTTCCGCGCCACCAGACCATCGTCGCTTATTGTCGTGGTCCGTACTGTGTTTTAGCTGATGACGCACTAGAACTTCTGGCCGAGCGTGGGTGGAATGTTGCACGTCTAGAGGAAGGCGTGACTGAATGGCAACTGGCGGGCCTGACGTTGGAACGGTAAGCGTTCATCTATGGGCATCCCGGTACTAGAACGGCGGGGATACTATAACCCGATACTGCTGGAGGGTGGCTTTAGCGGCTGGCGGGCAGCGGACTAGCCGATGGTGCAAGGCGATGAATAAACCACAGACCGTCCTGGGGCTGCGGGCCAACTGGCAGCAGTTCGCGCTGCTCGTCGTCATCAATGCCTTCGTCGGCGCGATGGTGGGGCTGGAGCGCACCGTCGTCCCACTCATCGCCCAGGCCGACTTTGGGCTGGTCTCCCGCTCAGTCGTCCTTTCCTTCCTGGTCAGCTTCGGCGTGGTCAAGGCACTGGCGAACCTGTCTGCGGGCCGCCTGTCCGACCGCGTGGGGCGCAGGCGCATCCTGGTTGCCGGCTGGCTGGCAGGTCTTCCGGTGCCTTTTATCCTGATCTTCGCGCCGAGTTGGGGGTGGGTGGTCCTCGCCAACGTGCTTTTGGGCATCAATCAGGGCCTGTGCTGGTCCACGACGGTGATCATGAAGATCGACCTAGTCGGGCCGCAGCGGCGTGGACTGGCGATGGGGCTGAACGAGGCGTCAGGCTATCTGGCAGTCTCGTTCTCGGCCTTCATCACCGGCTACCTGGCGAGCACTTACGGCCTGCGGCCGGTCCCGTTCTACCCTGGGGTGGCGTTTGCCCTGTTGGGCCTGTTCCTGAGCTTGTTCTTCGTGCGTGAGACCCAGGGACACGCGCAGTATGAGGCGCAAGTGCGGTCCCAGACCCCGGACGCGCTGCAGCCTCAGGCGGCGTCCGATAATCCGTCCTTCGCCACCATCCTGCTGCTGACCAGTTGGAAAGACCGGGCGCTGTTCGCTGCCAGCCAGGCCGGCATGGTCAACAACCTCAACGACGGGTTGGTCTGGGGCCTGCTGCCCATCTTCCTGGCCGGGTTCGGGTTGCCGCTCGCTCAGATAGGCATCATCGCGGCGGTCTATCCGGCGGTGTGGGGGTTGAGCCAGCTCGGCACCGGCGCGCTCAGTGACCGCTGGGGCCGCAAGTGGATGATCGCGGTCGGCATGTGGGTCCAGGCGGTCGGCATCGGCCTGTTTGTCGTCGGTCGGAGCTTCTGGGTCTGGAGCGGCGGGGCGGTGCTGCTCGGGCTGGGCACGGCGCTGGTCTATCCCACCCTGCTGGCGGCCATCTCCGACGTTGCTCACCCCGACTGGCGAGCGACAGCGGTGGGGATTTATCGCCTGTGGCGCGATGGGGGTTACGCCGTCGGCGCCCTCACTGCCGGGCTGTTGGCCGACGCCTTCAACATCCCAACCGCGATCGCGGTCATCGGCGGGCTGACGTTCCTGTCGGGTGTGATCGTCGCCGCCGTGATGTACGAGACGCTGCCGGCACGAAGGACTGTGATGCAAATTCAGCAGCTTCCCAAGGCGGAGGATATCCATGCCTGAAAACACGAAGACCTACCTGCTTATCATTAACGATTCCCCCTATGGCAATGAGCGTCCCTACAACGCCTTGCGCCTGGCGCTGAACCTGGCCAAGCGCTCCGAAGCCAGCGTGCGCGTCTTTCTGATAGGCGACGGGGTGAATTGTGCGATAGCCGGCCAGAAGACGCCGGAGGGCTATTACAACATCGAGCGCATGTTGAAATCCGTCACCCGTCGCGGCGAAGTCGCCACCTGAGGCTCGTGCGTTGAGGCCCGCGGGATCGAGCCTGAGAGATTCGTTGAAGGCGTGAAACCCGGCAACATGGACCTGCTGGGCGAGTGGACGCTGGCGGCTGATCACGTGCTCGTGTTCTGATCGCGACGTTAGGCAACATGAGAGAAAGGAGAAAGCGATGAGCGCAGAGACGGTCGTCATCTTAGGCGGCGGAGTGGGGGGACAGGTCGCCGCCAACGCGCTACGGCGGAGGCTGGGCCATGAGCACCGCGTCGTGCTGGTAGAGAAAAATACCCAGCACGCCTTCGCCCCGTCGTTCCTATGGCTAATGGTCGGTGACCGGCAGCCGATCCAGATCATGCGCGATTTGCGCCAACTGGTGTACCGGGGAGTCGAGGTCGTACCGGCCGAGGTGCTAGGCATTGACGCCGCCAACCGGCGTGTGGAGACCAGCGCCCAAACCCTGACCTACGACTATCTGATCGTGGCGCTGGGGGCCGAACTTGCGCCCGAAGCCATCCCCGGTCTGGCCGACACAGCCCACACTTTCTACACGCTTGACGGCGCCGCCAGGCTGCGCCAGGCCCTGCAGGATTTCTCCGGCGGGACGGTGGCAGTAGTGGTGTGCTCGCTGCCGTACAAGTGCCCCGGCGCGCCGCATGAGGGCACCATGCTCCTGGCCGACTACTTCCGCCGCCGGGGCCTGCGCGACAAGGTGGACCTGCACCTGTTCACGCCGGAGCCGCAACCGATGCCGGTGGCCGGGCCGGTTCTCGGTGACGCGGTCAGGCAGATGGTCGAGGCGCAAGGCGTCACCTTTCACCCGCTGCACAAGCTGACAGAGGTGAACGTATCGGCGCAGACGCTCATTTTTGAGGGGAAGGAGCCGGTGAAGTATGACTTACTGGTGGCCATCCCGCCACACCGCGGCCCGCGCGCCGTCCGCGAGTCGGGCCTGACCAACGAAGCGAGCTGGGTGCCGGTTGACCGCCATACGCTGAAGACCCGGCACGAGAACATCTACGCGCTCGGCGATGTGACAGCTATCTCTATCCCCGGCCGGTGGAAGCCTGACGTGCCGCTGACCCTGCCCAAGGCTGGCGTCTTCGCCCACGCTCAGGCCGAGGCTGCAGCGCGGACCATCGCCGCCGAGATCACCGGCGCCGGCGCGAAAGGCGAGTTTTGCGGGGACGGCTATTGCATGCTGGAGGCGGGGGAGAGCCTGGGGGGGTTCGCCTTCGGCAATTTCTACGCTGAGCCCACACCTCAGGTGGAACTGCGCCGGCTGGGGCGCGTCTGGCACTGGGGCAAAGTGCTCTTAGAGCAATGGTGGCTTGCGCCGGCCGGGCTGAGGCGCGAAGCGCTGCATCTGGCACTCGTTGTCGGCGGCAAGGGACTTGGCATCCCAGTCACCATCTGAGGCTATGCCTGAGACGTACACAACGCGCATTCTCGCGGTTCTCGCTCACCCTGACGATGCCGAGTTCACCTGCGGTGGGAGCGTGGTCCGCTGGACGGCTCAGGGTGACGAGGTGATACACATCTGTGGTGCTTAGGCATTTCTCCTACGCCAAATGACCTACTTGCCTTAGGCCGTTCAGCCCTTGCGCCGGGCGGAGAGACTGGCTAGCATTAAGGTTAGCAATTGGACTGTGCGATCCGTTGAGTGCCGGACCTACTATGCGGCACTCAACGACGCACCAGAGATGGAGGATCAACAATGTGTTGCATGACGCATACAATGGGCCATTCGGGGCATGAGACGCAAACGATACAGGCGAGCGCGCCACAGAATGAATCGCTACTCGACATTCTCAAGCGCCGCTACGCCCTTGGCGAAATCACGCAAGCCCAATTCGAGGAAATGAAACGCGTTCTGGGTTTGACGGGCGATATTGCAGCGGTGTCGCCAACCACTGAACATGCGCATCACTAACGGCCGCCGTTGGGCATCTCAACCGAGGATAAGAATGACCAAGACGACCACTGGCCAAGATGGCAGCGCGCGCTTCTATGATGCAGCCGAAGTCGCCACCTGAGGCTCGTGCGTTGAGGCCCGCGGGATCGAGTCTGAGAGATTCGTTGAAGGCGTGAAACCCGCCAACGGCACATTCAGGAAGAGCCAGACCCATGACGGCGGCCCGACCTGGCAACACTTGCGAGGGCGAAGCACATGTGCTAAGCTGAACAAGTGAAATGAGAGCCTTATGGTGCAGCCCCCAGGAATGCAGGGCCCCCTGATGGGCGCCTATGCTCTGATGCAGGCGGGTGGTGGACATGGCCGCGCACACCGCACCCTGGCACAGTCTCTCTATTGACGACACACTAAAACAACTGGGCACACACCTTGAAGGGCTAACGGCGGCCGAAATCACCGAACGGCTGGCCCAGTTTGGCCGTAATGAGATCGCGCGGCGCAAGCCCATCTCGCCCCTGCGCCTGCTCCTCAAGCAGTTTGCCAGCTTCTTCGTCCTGGTGCTGCTGTTCGCAGCAGTGCTGGCCTTTGCGGTCAGTTTCCTGCCGGGCGAAAGCAGCCGCAGATTGACCGCGTTCTTCATTCTGGGCATCATTGCGATCAGCGTGGCCTTGAGCTTCTTTGAGGAGTATCGCGCCCAGAAAGAACTCGAAGCGCTGGACAAACTGCTGACCTTCAAGGCCGTGGTGATCCGCGATGGCGTTCGCCACCAGATTGATGCGGCCGAGGTCGTACCCGGCGACATCCTGGTACTTACACACGGGCAGAAGGTCCCAGCCGACGCCCGCTTGATCGAGGCTCATAGCCTGCGCGCCGACGAATCGGCCCTCACCGGCGAGAGCCTCGGCGTGGACAAATCACCTCAACCCGTCGCGCCGGATGCGCCGCTGGCTGAGCGCACCAGCCTGGTCTTTGGCTCTACCTACATCACGCATGGCACCGGCGTCGCCGTCGTTGTCCGCACCGGCATGGCAACCGAGGTCGGCCAGATCGCAGCCACGCTGGAACAGATGGCCGAACGCCCCACCCCGTTCCAGTTGGAAGTGCAGAAGATGGCCCGGCAGATGACGATCATCGTGGGCACGCTGGCCGTCATCGTCGCTGCCATCCTGCTCTTCGCCTTGCACGACCCGCCGATAGATGTGGCACTCAATACGCTCAGCCTGGCGGTAGCCACCATCCCTGAGAGCCTGCCCATCGTGTTGACTTTTGCGCTGGCCCTGGGCGCACATCAGATGGCAGTGCGCCATGCGGTGGTACGACGTCTGGCCGTGGTCGAGTCGCTGGGATCGGTGGACACGATCTGCACCGATAAGACCGGCACCCTGACGCAGAACACCATGACGGTTCAGCGCCTGTTCGCCGACGGCCAGATCGTGGCTGTACCGCAGGCTCCGCCGGACAGCCCACCAACATGGTTGGCCGAGGGAGCCCTGTCCGAAGTGTTGCGCGCCGGCGTGTTGTGCAACGAGGCGACGGTTGAAGCCTGCCCTGAGGGACGAAGGGACGGCACGACGCCCAAGATCATCGGCGACCCGGTGGACACGGCCCTGCTGCGCGCGGCGCAATTAGCCGGCCTGGACAGCGCGCGCACACGTGCTGAGTACCCCACAGTCAACGAGATCCCGTTCAGTTCTGAGCGCAAGATGATGACCACGGTCCATCAGCACGATGGCCGCTGGGTCGCTTACACCAAAGGCGCACCGGAGGCGGTGCTGGCGCGTTGCACTACATGTCGGGATGGGGGCCAGGTCGTGCCCCTCGAAGACATTCATTGCCAGGCTGTTTACCGCGCGGTTGAGCAGTTGGAGAGCGAGGGGATGTATGTGCTGGGCCTGGCCCAGAAAGAGGTCCCTTCAGCGGAGGCAACCGACGGAGCTGAGCAGGACATGACCTTCCTGGGCTTGCAGGCGCTAATGGACCCGCCGCGCCCTGAGGCGGCCGGGGCCATTGCGCAGGCCCAGGGCGCAGGCATCCGCGTGGTGATGATCACCGGCGACAACGCGCTAACGGCCCGCGCCATCGCCAGACAATTGAATATCGGTGAGCGCGCGGTCGAGGCGCGTGAATTGGAGAACCTCTCGCGCCAGGTGCTATTTGAACGGATGAAGTCTGTGGACATCGTGGCGCGCGCCACACCGCAAATCAAGCAGCAGGTGCTCCAGGCCCTCCAGGACGCGGGCCACTTTGTGGCCATGACCGGCGACGGCGTGAACGACGCGACCGCGCTGAAGCAAGCTGACGTCGGTGTGGCTATGGGGCTGCGCGGCACCGATATCGCCAAAGAATCTGCGGCTATGGTGCTCTTGGACGATAACTTCGCTACCATCGTCGCCGCCGTGGAGGAAGGCCGTCGCATCTTCGACAATATCCGCAAGTTCACCAATTATCTGCTGAGCACCAGCCTGGGTGAGGTCTTCATCGTGCTGGCGCTCTCGGCCGCGGGCTACTTCCCCCTCTCGGCCAAGATGCTGCTGTGGGTTAACGTCGTGACTGACCTGGTCCCGGCGAGTGCCCTGGCGGCCGACCCGGCAGTGCCCCAGGTGATGAAACGCCGCCCACGCCACCACAATGAGCCCATCTTGAACAAGGCGATCTACGCCACGATTGCCGGCAGCATCTTCCGCACCTTGATCGCCTATGGCCTGCTCTTCTGGGTGGGGTTGTGGCTCGGTGGGGTGACCTACGCACGGACCATGTTGTTCACGAGCATCGTGCTGCACGCTTTCACGCGCGTGATGGTCGTGCGGCAATTGGATAATCTGTCCATCCGGTCAAACCGGGCCTTGCTATGGAGTTACGCGGCGGCGGTTGTGTTACAACTCCTGGCGCTCTACACGCCGCTGCGCGACGTGTTCGGCGTGGTGGCGCTAGACTGGCGAGCATGGGCGGTGATGGTGCCGGTAGTGGCTCTATCATCGCTCACCGGCGTATATATGACGCGCTGGATCCTGAAACTGATCCCGCTGTGGGAGGAATAACCCATAATGTTCGCATGGTTCCTTCATCAGTCCTTCACAGTCTTGCGCTAGAATCAAGACAAACAAACGGAAGGAAAAGGAGGAACACTCAATGAACACCTTTTGGAAAGCAGTTGGAATCAGCGCTATCGTGGGCGTGATCGCACTGGCCGGGGCCGGGCTGGCCCTGGCGCAGACGGCGACGCCGCCAGTCCCCTGGACCCCCGCCGGGATGATGGGCGGTTGGGGCGGCCCGATGATGGGTGGCTACACATGGGGTGGCCCGCAGAACTCGCTCGTCAGCGTCGCCGCCGAGAAGCTGGGCCTGACACAGCCGGAACTCGTGACCGAACTCCAGGCCGGCCAGACCATTGCCCAGATCGCCGAGGCGAAAGGCGTCGCCCTGCAGACCATCGTGGACGCTTTCCTGGCCCCGCGCCAGCAAGCCCTGCAGGCCGCCGTCCAGGCTGGCCGCCTGACGCAGGCGCAGGCCGACGCGATGCTGGCCCAGATGCGCGCGCGCGTGCAGACCCGCCTGACGACAGCCTTCACGCCGGGCGCAGGTTATGGCCCGGGCGGCTACGGCCCCGGCTTCGTGGACCAAGATGGCGATGGGATTTGTGATCACATGGAGAACGGCAGTGGCTTGGGCCCGAGGGGCAGCAGCTTCGGCCCTATGGGCCGCTGGGCCGGACGCTGAGAACGCCGGGCAGCAGACGCTGACCTCTCCCCTCGTTCCCCTCCCCTCACGGGGGAGGGGAAGGGAGAGAGGTAGGCGGTGGGCAGTGGGCAGTAAGCGGCTCACTGCCCACTGTATGTTATAATAAGGGCTTATGAGCAAGACGATCCTGGTGGCCGATGACGAGCCGCACATTGTAGCGACCGTCAAAGCTTATCTGGAGAACGCCGGATTTCGCGTCGTGACCGCGCCTGATGGCCGTCAGGCACTGTTTGTCGCCCGCTATGAGAAGCCCGACTTAGTCGTGCTCGACCTGATGATGCCGGAGATGGACGGCTGGGAGTTCACCCGCCTGTTCCGCAAGGAAAGCGACGCGCCTATTATCATGCTGACCGCCCGCGTCGAGGACACCGACAAGGTCTTAGGGCTGGAACTGGGAGCTGATGATTATGTGACCAAGCCCTTCAGCCCGCGCGAACTGGTTGCGCGCATCCGGGCGGTGTTGCGCCGGGCCGGGGCTGAGCCGGCCCCACCGGCTGTGCTGCGCGCCGGCGACATCGTCCTTGACCACTCGGCCCACAGCGTGACCGTCGCCGGCCGGCCGGTAGACCTGACCCCGACTGAGTTCGATCTGCTGGCCGTGCTCATGGCCGAGCCGGGGCGGGCCTTCACCCGGCTCGACTTGCTCGACCGGGTCCAGGGGATGCGCTACGAGGGCTACGAACGCACTATTGATGCCCATATTAAGAATCTGCGTGCCAAGATCGAGCCCGATCCCAAAGCGCCGCGTCGGATCGTCACCGTCTACGGCGTCGGCTACCGCTTCGAGGAATCCCCAGCCGACGCTTCACGAGGGGAATAGTGAGCCGCAGCACCGCGCCACTGCCCGCCTCTCCCCCATCCCCTTCCCTATCAGGGGAGGGAGGAAAGGGGAGAGGTTATCATTTACTGCCCACCGGTCTATGGCTCAAGCTGGCCGGGGCTTTCGTCCTGGTCATCGCCCTCGGCGTGACGCTAACCACGATCCTGGCCAGGCAGGCCACCGCCACCGAGTTCCGGCATTTCATGTTTCGCGGCGGCATGGGCAGCGCGGGCCAGATGCGCGACGCGCTGGTTAGCTATTACGCCCAGCATGGGAGTTGGGCCGGCGTCGAGGATGTGTTTGAGCCGGGGATGGGGCCACCCGGTATGATGGGCCGGCAGGGCATGGGGCCCAGGGGGCCGATGATGGGCGGCGATATCGCTCTGGCCGACGCCTCAGGGCGGATTATCTATTCACCTCAGGGCGGCACCGGCAGGCCGGCCTCGCCCGCCGATCTGGCCGACGGCCTGCCCATTGTGGTGAACGGTCAGCGCGTCGGAACGCTCCTCGGCGGCAGCGAGCCCCTCACAGCCCAGGACCAGCTTTTCCTTGACCGGGTGAACCGCGCCATTCTGGTTTCCGGCCTGGCGGCGGGCGCGCTCGCCCTCATTCTGGGGGCGCTCCTGGCAGGGGGCATCACCGCGCCCCTGCGCCGCCTGACGGCTGCCGCTGAAGCCATCGCCCAGGGCGACCTGAGCCAGCGCGTGCCCGCCAGCCCCCATGACGAGATCGGTGTGTTGGGTGAGGCGTTCAACCGCATGGCCGGCAGCCTGCAACAGGCCGAAGACTTACGCCGCCAGATGGTCGCCGACATCGCCCACGAACTGCGCACGCCGTTGACCGTCATCCAGGGGCAGGTCGAGGCGCTCCTGGACGGCGTCTTTCCCGCCGACAGCGATCACATCCGGCCGATCCACGAGGAAACGCTGCTGCTCAAGCGGCTGGTGGACGACCTGCGCACACTGGCGCTGGCCGACGCCGGCCAACTGGAACTGACGCCGGCGCCGGTGGACGTGGCCGGGTTGGTGCAGCGCGCCCTGGACCGCTTTGAGCCCCAGGCGGCCGCGAAGGGCGTGACACTCAGGACAGAATTGGCCCCGAACCTGCCACGCGTTGAGCTCGATGCCCAGCGTATGGATCAGGTGCTCGGCATCCTCCTCGACAACGCACTGCGCCATACCCCGGCAGGTGGGCGTATCAGCCTCAACGCCGGCCTGGGAGGGAATGGCCGGTTGCGCCTGAGCGTCACCGACACCGGCCCCGGCATCCCCGTTGAGGACCTGCCGCACATCTTCGACCGCTTCTGGCGCGGCGAGAGGTCGCGCTCGCGGGCCGGCGGCGGCTCCGGCCTGGGCCTGGCGATCGCCCGCCAGCTTGTCGAGGCTCACGGCGGCCATATCCGGGCCGAGAGCCTGCCGGGCCAGGGCGCGACATTTATCATCGAGTTGCCCCCCCCCGTGGGGAACATAGAAACCTATAGAAAGCCGTAACCTGTAGCCAATTCGAGCATCTAATAAGTATTGAGAATATCGAAGATTCGAAGGAGAACAGGAAAGAATGGCTCTATTACCCGCGAATATCCGCAGTGCCGTCCAGGAGATGCTGGCCGATCTGCCCCAGCCGGTGCGACTGGTCATGTTCACCCAAGATTTCGAGTGCGAGTTCTGCGCCGAGACACGCGAACTGATCGAGGAACTGAGCTCGCTATCCGACCGGGTCAAGGCCGAGGTCTATGACTTCGTCCGCGATGCCGAACTGGCCGAAAGCTACGGAATAGACAAAATCCCGGCCATTGCCGTCATTGGCGCACAGGACTACGGTGTACGGTTCTACGGCATCCCTTCCGGCTATGAGTTCACCTCCCTGATCGAAGCCATACGGCTGGTCGCGAGTGGCAACCCTGGCCTGAGTCCGGCGACGTTGAGCGCGCTTGAACGACTCGCCCAGGACGTGCACATCCAGGTCTTCGTCACACCGACCTGCCCCTACTGCCCGCGCGCGGTCACGCTGGCCCATCGCTTGGCCGTTGCCAGCCCGCGCATCCGTGCCGATATGGTCGAGGCCACCGAGTTTCCCCATCTGGCCGTCCGCTATCAGGTCATGGGCGTGCCGCGCACCGTCATCAACGAAACGACCCACATCGAAGGGGCAGCGCCGGAGGCGATGGTGCTGAATAAGCTGCTCCAGGCAGTCCACGGCGAGCGCGTTGGGGCGAGGTAAGCCCATGAGCGAGGCGAAGGAAGCGACCGTCGTCTGGCGCGACGGGCTGCAATTTGAAGGCACGGCCACAAGCGGCTTCAGCCTGCCCCTGGACTCCGGCCCGGCTGCAGGTGCGGGCTTCCGCCCGACCGAACTTATCCTGGTCGCGCTGGCCGGCTGCACCGCAATGGATGTGATCTCGATTCTGCGCAAGAAGCGCCAACCGGTGACCGGCTTCGAGGTCCACGCCCGCGGCGAACGTAGCGACGAGCACCCCCGTGTGTTCACCCACATCACCCTTGAGTATATCGTGCGCGGTCGGGGGGTAGAGCCGGAGGCCGTAGCGCGGGCAATTGAGCTCTCCCAGACCAAATACTGCCCGGTTCACGCCATGCTGCGGGGGAGTGTGCCCATCACTTCCGGTTTCCGCATCGAAGAAGTGTAACCGCTATAACCATTGCACTTGCACATCCCTGGCCTGAGGGTACAATGCCAGGGATATGAGCATCTGCGAGGCGTGGGTATCGGCTTACGATGCTGGCATGGTCCCATTGGAGCGGGGGCTCCTGGGACGGTTACGGGCTATCTTCGGCCAGGCTCAGGGCCGTGTGCTGGAGATCGGCGCCGGCACCGGCGTAAACCTGCCCCGTTATCCCACCATCAGCCAGGTCACCGCACTGGATATCAGCACCGAGATGCTGAGAGCGGCGCAACGCCGGCCGGCCCGGGCCCGCTTCGTGCTGGTGCAGGGCGACGGCCAGAGCCTGCCTTTTCCCACCGCCTCATTTGACTGGGTAACCGGCTCGCTGGTTTTCTGCAGCCTGCCCGATCCCGCCGCTGCGCTGGCCGAAATCCGCCGCGTCCTTCTCCCCGGCGGGCGCCTGCTCCTGCTGGAGCACACCCGCGGTAGCCACCCTCTCGCCATCGGCCTGACGAACGCACTCAACCCGCTGTGGTTCGCCCTGAACGGGGAGTGCCGTCTAAACCGGAATACCGCCCGGTCTGTGGCTCAGGCAGGCTTCGACCTGGAACGAGTCGAGGAGCACGTGCTGGGCATCATACAGGTGATCGAGGCGCGAGCGCCCTGAAGATGACCCTCCCCATCGCCCTCACGCTAAGCCTGCTGGTCGCTGCTATGGGTCTGTTCATCAGCGGACGCCTGCGCTCCGACCTGGTCGCGCTGCTCGTCCTGGTGGCACTGGCCATCACCGGCATCATTACGCCCCAGGAGGCCTTCTCCGGTTTCAGCCGCTCGGCCGTCATCACCATCCTGGCGATCTATATCCTCACCGGCGGGTTATACTACACCGGCATGACCCGCATCCTGGGCCGCAGCCTGCTGCGCCTGGCCGGGAGGGGGGAACGCCGGCTGGTGGCGGTGATCATGCTCGTGGGGGCATTTCTGTCCCTCTTTATGAACAACATCGCCGCCGGCTCCGTCCTCCTGCCCGCGGTCATGGGCATCTCGCGCCAGACCCAGACCCGGCCCTCCAAGCTGCTCATCCCGCTGGCCTACGGCACGCTGCTAGGCGGCATGGCGACGCTGCTGACGACGGTCAATATCCTGGTCAGCACCGCCCTGCGCGATCAGGGCCTGGCTCCTTTCGGGTTACTCAGCTTCGCCCCGGTCGGTGGGCTGATCGCTCTGGCTGGAGTTGTCTACATGGCTACGCTCGGCCGCCGCCTGTTGCCGGATCGCGGCGTGGCTGAACAACTCAAGCGGCTGCGCCGGCTGCGCACCGACCTGGCCGAGCTTTACGGCCTGCGCGAGAACCTGTTCGAGGTGCGCGTCCGGTCCGATTCACCTCTGGGGGGGCAGCGCCTGGCCGACAGCGGGTTAGGCGAGACGCTGAAGCTGAACGTCGTCGCCGTCATCCGCGACGGCACCCGGCAACTGGCCCCCTCGCCCAACACCGTGCTGCGACCCGGCGACACGTTGCTGGTCGAAGGGCCCTCCGGCATCATCGGCGAACTGACTGCCCACGGCCTGATGCTGGCCCAGGAGCCGGGCGGAGCCGCCGGCGACGAACTGACCTCCGACCAGGTCGTGCTGGTCGAGGTGGCGTTGAGCCCACACGCCGACATAATCGGCAAGACGCTCAGAGACATCCGCTTCCGCGACAAGTTCGGCCTGAGCGTGCTGGCGATCTGGCGCGAAGGCCATCCGATACGGGTGGGACTGAGCGAGACGCCGCTCCGCTTCGGTGATGGGTTGCTGGTGCAGGGTCCACGCGAGCGCATCGAAGTGCTGCGGACCGAGCCGGATTTTATCGTCCTGGAAGAGACTGATGTTGAGGGGATACGGTCGGACAAAGCTTATGTGGCTGCATTGATCATGGTCCTGGCGCTGGCGCTGGCCGCCTTCAACCTGCTGCCGGTGGCCGAGGCAACGCTGGCCGGAGCCGTTCTGATGGTATTGGCCGGCTGCCTGACCATGGACGAGGCTTATCAGTCTATCGAATGGCCGGCGATCTTCCTCATCGCCGGCATGTTGCCGATGGGCATCGCCATGACCAAGACCGGCACAGCCGATTGGCTCAGCCAGGCCCTGATCACACCGCTGGCCTCGCTGGGACCGCTGGCGATGATCGCCGGGCTGTTTCTGCTGACAGCAGGGCTGACGCAGGTTATGTCAGGGGCGGCGACGGTGGTGGTCATCACGCCAATTGCGCTGAGCGCGGCAGCCCACGTCCAGGCCAGCCCGTATGCCTTCGCCATGGCGGTGGCACTGGCCGCCTCAACCGCATTCCTCACGCCCATCGGCCACCCGGTCAACGTGCTGGTGATGGGGCCGGGCGGCTACACCTTCCGCGACTACTTCAAGGTCGGTCTGCCGCTAACTATCCTGACCTTCATCGTGGTGCTCCTGGCGCTGCCGATTTTCTGGCCATTGACCCGCTGATAAAGGCGCGCCAGGGTTCGCAGGAAAGCTAGCTCAACCTGAGCTGGTCCATTTCATACTGAATGGCGGCGCGTGCCTCGTCCAGATCGATCCCGTCCACCAGCGCAGCCTCGGCGCTCAGGCGTTCGCAAGCGCTGGTCAGCCACTTCTTGTCACCGGGTGTCAGGCTGCGGCTGTGGCTGCGGCTCAGGAGATCGCGCACGGCCTGGGCTAACGCCGCCGGTTGGGGTGCTTGCCAGCGGGCATTTAACTCCATCACCCGCAGGCGGGCATCATCAGGCAGCGGCTGCGCCGGAGACCGTAGAAGGGCGACGATGGCGGCCAGGCCATTGACGAGGGGACGCAGGCCCACAGCCTCGGCGCGGGCCACCGGCACAGACAAGACAGCACCGTCGGAGAGGCGAATGCCATAATAGTCCGTGGCTTGGCCGCTCTGGTGGCGTGTGGTCAGGCCCTCAACCACACCGAACCCGAACATAGGATGAAGCACCCGGTCTCCTGACCGGAGTAGCTTGGCGCTCATCAGCGCCCCTCCTTCGCTTCGCTCAGGATGATATTTCCTTCCCAATAGGGCCGCGGCAGGCGGCGGCCTGGTTGCCGGTTGCAAAAGCGGCAGCCAACTGATTAGCGCCGGCGCCGGCCCCCGCCATAGCCTCCACGGCTGCCGCCACCGTAATCACCCCGACTGCCACCCGAACTATAGCGCGTTTCCTGCGGGCGGGCCTCGGCGACGGTGATCGTCCGGGTGTCAATAGTCTTACCGTTGATCTGGCTGATCGCCTGCCGGGCGGCGGCGTCATCGGCCATCTCGACGAAGGCGAAACCGCGCGGCCGGCCGGTATCGCGGTCGGTGATGACAGTCACACTGCTCACCTCACCCACCTGGGCGAACAGTTCGCGCAGCGCAGCCTCGGTGATGCTGTAGGGCAGGTTGCCGATATAGAGCTTCTTGCTCATGAGGGTCTGTCTCCTTTTCTCACAGGCCGATTACAGGATGGTCACGTTGTTAGCTTTGGGACCTTTAGGGCCGAGTTCGACATCGAATTCAACGCGCTGGCCCTCTTCAAGGGTACGGAAGCCCTGGCTCTGGATGGCCGAGTAGTGGACGAAGACGTCCTCGCCCCCGTCACGCGCGATGAAGCCGTAGCCCTTACCTGCATTGAACCATTTGATAGTGCCGGTTATGCGTTCGTTCACCGTTCAGATCTCCTTTTCGTCGAGATGCGTAGGCCGGAGCGAGATCGAGGCCGGAGAGAAACAGGACCGCCCAGGCTTATCCTGCCTGGGCGGTGATAGTTTGCTACCGAGACAGAACTTACTTCGTCCTACTTAATAGCCATAATACCACATATTCCAGCTTCTGTCAATGGACAGCTTCTGAGGGGGTGTGTTCCAGATTGGGGGCGAGAATTCAGGCAGCAGCCCAGAGGAAGTGGAAGGGGTTCCCCATCACCGCGGAGCGAATGACCAGCATGCGTTCGGCACCGGGGCGGCTCCAGCGCATGCCCGGACCCATCAGGCGCGTTTTGTACTGCATCTCCTCGCCACACTGTGGACAGGCTGGGCCAGGCACCGGCAATGCTATCATTCCAATCCAACACTTCATCGTTCAGGGCTTCTGCTTGGGCCAGCAACTCGGCCTTCCTCTCGTCGGCGCGCGTCTTCATCGGCAACCTCCACACGCAAGTTGCCCCTATTCTCGCTTGCTTTTGACCAGGTGTTGGGCCAATACCTGCCCACCCCGCTGACCGGCCAGGGCTAGCAGTTGGAGTGCGCTCTCTCCTCCCCGGCAGCTGCCGCGCAGCACCTTCGCATCCATACCGGCGTGGGGGGACGGCCTCCCCGAACCAGGGAGAGGGGCCTGAGCCTATCGCGTCAGCAAGGATATGCTTTCGATATGATAGGTCTGGGGAAAGAGGTCAAAGAGCTGGACCTCGGCCAGGCGGTAGCCGCCGGCCGCCAGGCGCTGGCAGTCGCGGGCCAGCGTGGACGGGTCACACGAAACGTAGACGAGGCGGGGCGGCCCCAGCCGAATGAGCGCGTCCAGCACGGCGGGCGCACAGCCGGCC
This sequence comes from Chloroflexota bacterium, assembly GCA_902812335.1. Lineage (GTDB taxonomy): Bacteria > Chloroflexota > Anaerolineae > DSLN01 > DSLN01 > DSLN01. Next base: position 20,740 of record CADDZL010000018.1, read on the forward strand.
CGAGGCGGGTCGAGGACGGCAGCGTCCAGGGTGACCTCCAGGGTAGGCAGCACATCTTCCACAGCGGCCTGGTAGAGCTCGATGTGGCTGAACTCATCCAGGTTGATCTCAGCATCAGTGACCGCGGCGGGGTCGGCTTCGATGGCGATGACACGGGCAGCATGCGGGGCGATGTGCGCTGTGAACAGGCCCACGCCACTGTAGGCATCCAGGACGGTCTCAGTCCCCTTCAAGGCCAGACAACTTAGCACACGTTCTACCATCGCCTCGGCCAGAGGGGTGTTGACTTGGAAGAAGCTGCCGGCTGAGATGTGGAACGCGCGCCCGGCGACCTCTTCAACGATGTCGCTATTCCCTACCAGGACGGCGCTCGTGCCATCCCGCAGGTGCAGCACGACCGAGACGGGCAGGTCGGTCTCCAGTTCCGGCGGCTCGTCGCCCTCGGTTTCCATCACCATCATTAATTCGCCGCTGGCTGTCCCCACGCGCAACGTCAGGCTCTTCAAGCCGGGCAGGTCCAGATCGAGGCTCTGAAACAGCTCCAGCAGGCGCGGGTCAAGGATATGGCACTCGCGGATGGGGACGAGGCGGTGGCTGTTGAGGGCGCGGTAGCCCAGCCGCCCCTGTTGGTCCACGCCGAAACGGGCCTGGTTGCGATAGGCCCAGGGCGATGGGCTGGGCACAGGAGGCCGCAACGGCGGGTCAGCGAAGCCGCCGATACGCCGAAGCTGCTCGGCCAGGACTTGCTGCTTGAAACGCAGTTGGGCGGGATAAGCGATATGCTGCCATTGGCAGCCGCCGCAGGGCCCCTCCGGCCCCGGCCCGAAGTGCGGACAGGGCGACTGGACGCGGTCGGGCGAGGGGACCAACACTTCGACCAGGCGGGCATTGGCATAACGTCGCCTGTCCTCGACGACCTCGGCCCGGACGCGCTCGCCGGCGATGGCGTAGGGCACGAAAATGGCACGTCCCTGGTATCGCCCCACAGCCGCCCCACCATAGGCCATTCCGTTCAGCTCTAACTCAAAGACTTCCCCCATCAGAGGAGCCCGGCCGCTACCGCGATGGTCCACGACTGCAAGAACCAGTGGATCAGGAAGGGGTAGAAAAAGGAGTCGGTCCGCCAGGCCAGATAGCCGAAGGCCGCGCCGCCGAAGATCGTGCTGAGCGTCTCCAGTTCCGGCTTGCCGATATGCGCGATGGCGAAGGGCACCGCCTGAAGCAAAACGGCCTCGTCGCCGAAGCGGCGTGCCAGGCCGAAGAGCAGAAAGCCTCGAAACAGAAACTCCCAGCCGAACAGGTCGAGCGCGTTTTCGCCCAGCAGCACGAGCGGCGAAGAGCGGGCACGTCCGCCGTAGTAGTCGTGGAAGGCCGGCGTGCGCGCCAGGAACCACATGGCGATAGCGATGGCCACGACAGCGACCGCCGTTACCGCCAGCCCCAGCCGCCAGTTGCCCAGGCGGAAGCCATACGCCTGGGGCGATTCGCGGAAGAAGAGGATGATGATCGCCAATGGCACGATCAGGTATAGGATGAAGCGGTCGGCGGCTTTGAGCGGTGTCAGTGTACGGTAATGCTCGATGATGATGAGCAGGGTGCTCACGACGATCATTGTGGTGATTTTCGTATCCAATTTCAGGCCGAGAAGCTCAATCATGTCTAATAGTCGGTCCCCACAGTGTTCCCATTCGGCCCGAACATGGCCGCCAGCTTGGGGGCATCCCGCGACAGCTCCAATCCCCAGTTCAGCACCAGCAGCCCGATCAAGACCGCTGCCAATACGCGGCGCCATAGATGAGCACGCTTCCCCGCCCACATCCCTGTGTTCCGAACCCGTGTCAGGCTGACGACCCCCTGGGCGGCGAAGACGGCCAGGAAGGGCACAAGCGGCAGGTGATAGCGGTCCTCGGCCAGAATCAGGGCATGGACGGCGGTGAAGTACAAAATAAAGGTAAGCAAGAGCAGCGTGCCACGCCGCAGCCGCACCGAGGCTTCGCCCTGAGGGGCTTGAGCCCGAAGGGTCAGGCCGAGGATGGCTGCCGGCATCAACAGGACAAACGGCAGGCATAGGACCAGCAGCGCCAGCGCTATCCATAGGTCGGGCCAATGGCCCAGGTAATTGTTGCTGTAGAAGTAAATGAACACGCGCTTCTCCAGCCCCCAGAAGTAGCCCAGCTTGCGTACAATTAGATAGGGCACCCGGCCCGGGTCGGCGCGGATGAAGCCCCAGGCCGCTTCGATGCCGCGCCGGTTGCGCTCGGCATCGTCCAGGATGGGCACCAGGTCGAGCGAGATGCCAAACTGGAAGGTGCCGGTGCTCTTGGGGTGATAGCCCAGGTAAAGGTTGTTGCCCAGGTTATTTTCAATGAACGTCAGGTGGCCGTGTAGCCGTGTGTTGCGCCAGATCCAGGGCAGGGTCAGGGCAGCGATGCAGGCGATGAGAACCAGCGGCCCGCGAATGCGGTTGCTGGAAGCCGCTGGCGATAGCCCCAGACGCCGCCTGAGGGACGCGGGAATGAAGCCAGCCGCAATCAGGATGGCGAACGGGACAAAGCCCAGGATGATCGAGCGCGTCAATGCAGCCAGGCCCAGCGCGATACCGGCCAGCGCCCAGTCGCGCAACGCCCCGGAGTCGCCGGCGCGCAACAGGGCCAGGATGGCGACTGCCAGCAGCACAAAGAACAGGTTCTCGCTGGCCAGACCAAGCGGGTAGAGCACCAGCCAGGGGTAGAAGGCCACGATCCATGCCGCGATTCTGGCTGCCCTCATCTGCTGCCCCTCTCCCGCAGCCTGGGGGGAGGGGAACGGGGTAAGGGCTAAAACACGACGGGCAACGGCATAGGTCAGGGGCGCGAGCGTAGCGCCCAGCACGGCCTGGACCAGGCGCGCGGCGAAGAAGCGCCATTGCAGGCCACTCACGGCGTAGACCAGCGCCAGCAGGGCCGGGTAGAGGGGGGCCCGATAGCTCGTCGGGATGCCCTGGGGGTCGTAGGGCACGCTGCTCAAGTCAAAGTTAATGTACGGCCTGAGCGTATCCAGGTCAGGTTGGGCATACCAGCGGTAGCCATGGCCGGCCACCAGGCTGCGGGCCAGCATATCATACTGGAACATATCGTCCAGGCCGATGCCCAGTCGGGCAGTGAGGAGCACCGGCACCAGCCGCACAGCCAACGCCAGGAGGAAGACGCGCCAGGCGAAGCTGAGGCGAATACGGCCTGCCGCAGCGGGCAGGGTGCGCTGTGCGATGGCCCTGAGTGTAGTCATCCGCGGGGAGCGATTGTAGCCCGGAAGGAGAGATCGGACAAACGTGATATAATCAGGGCTGTGAACGTGTCCGTTATCGCCACGGTCAGGAACGAGGCCGCCAACCTGCGCCATCTGCTTGATTCGCTCGTCGCCCAGACCCGGCCGCCCGATGAGGTGGTGATCGTGGATGGCGGCTCGACCGACGGCACGCTCGCCATCCTGCGCGAGTATACCACCCGCCTGCCGCTGCGTGTGCTGGAACGACCGGGGACGAATATCGCCCAGGGCCGCAATGCGGCCATCGCTGCCGCGACCGGCGAGGTTATCGCTGCCACCGATGCAGGTGTGCGTCTGGTGCCCGGCTGGCTGGCCGCCCTGCTGGAGCCTTTTGCCGATGAGCGGGTGGCGGTCGTGTCGGGCTTCTTTCTGCCCGATCCCCAAACGCCGTTCGAGGTGGCTATGGGAGCGACGGTGCTGCCGTCGCTGGCAGAGATTGACCCGGACCGTTTCTTGCCGTCGAGCCGCTCGGTCGCCTTTCGCAAGGCGGCCTGGGCAGCGGTCGGCGGCTACCCGGAGGAACTGGACTATTGTGAGGACCTGGTATTCGACTTCCGGCTATTAGAACACTACCGGCCCTTCGCCTTTGCGCCGCGCGCCCTGGCCTACTTCCGGCCCCGCAGCAGCCTGGCGGCTTTCTTTCGCCAGTATTACCTCTACGCGCGGGGCGATGGCAAGGCCGGGCTGTGGCCTAAGCGCCATGCCGTCCGCTACGCCACTTACCTGGTGGCCGTGCCGGGCATTGCCGCGCTGGGGCTATGGGCCGGACCGGCGTGGTGGGGGCTCTATCTGCTCGGCGCGGCGGCGATACTGTGGCGACCCTACGCTCGCCTGGCCGCGATGCTGCGCGGCCCCGATGAGCAACCACAAGGGTTGCCCCTACAGAACCCGATGGACCGTCTTCAGGCCATTCTATGGGTGCCGCTCATCCGCGTGACCGGTGATGTCGCTAAGATGATCGGCTACCCGGCCGGAATCCGGTGGCGGCTGCGGACAGCGGTGGATTTGCCACAGAGGCGCAGAGACATAGAGAAAACATAAAACCCCTCCTCTGCGTCTCTGGGGCTGACGCTGGTATAAATGACTGAGGAGAACCACGAGAACGAAAGGCTGACCGGGCAGGTCGGCGCGGCTGTCCTGGCGCGGCTGGTGCTGAACGTCGGCCACCGCATGGCCTATCCTTTCCTGCCGGAGATCGCCGCCGGGTTGGGCGTGTCCCTTTACCAGGCCCAACTGCTCCTGAGCGCCCGCTCAGCCACCGGCCTCGCCAGCCCGCTCTTTGGCCCACTGTCGGACCGCTATGGGCGGCGCAGGCTGATGCTGGGCGGCCTGGCGCTGTTTATGGCGGGCATGGCGCTGTGTGCGGTGTTGCCCACTTATGCAGCCTTCCTGGTGGGCTTCGTCCTGATCGGTTTCGCCAAGATGTTGTTTGACCCCGGCCTGCAAGCCTATCTGGGCGACCGCGTTCCCTACCACCGGCGTGGCCGGGTGATTGCCATTACCGAACTGGTGTGGTCACTGGCGCTGCTGGTCGGCGCGCCGCTGGTGGGGCTGGCAATAGCCGGATGGGGGTGGCAGTCGCCCTTCTGGCTGTTGGCGCTGCTGGGTGCCGCTGTATTAGGCCTGGTCGCGCTGGCCCTGCCGGCCCGGTCCGATCATGCGCTCCAGCAGGCACCGCGCACGAGCCTCTGGCAGAGCTACGCGGCGGTCTGGCGCGAGCCGGGTGCAATCGCCGCCGTGCTGGTGTTCTTCCTGTTCATGTTCGCCAACGACAATCTGTTCATCTCCTATGGCGGCTGGATGGAACAGTCTTTTGGGCTGAGCACGGTGCGGCTGGGGCTGGCGACGGCGGTCATCGGCGGGGCTGAACTGGTGGCCGAGCTCTTGTCGGGCGCGCTCACGGATATGCTGGGCAAGAAGCGGACGGTGGCCGCCGGCATGGCCTTAACCGCTATCTCTTACATGATTCTGCCTTTCACCAGCGGCCTGCTGGAATTGGCTCTGGCCGGGCT